>DATAYL010000114.1:0-15624 GCA_036272575.1 Bryobacteraceae bacterium
ATTAGCGCTCCCGGACAACCCGGCAACGCCAACACGCCGGTCCTGGTGAGCCAAATCAGCAGCGCCTATCCCAAGCTCGTCAACACCCACCTGCTGCAAGGCAGGCTCCTGACGCAAGCAGATATTGAAGGCCGCCGTCGCGTCGTGATGGTCAACCGCAAATTTGCTTCTACCTTCTTCCCCAAGGGTGACGCGCTCGGCCAAAACGTCAGGATTAAGGAGCTCCATCCACCCTCCAGCCCATCTCCCGGCGAAACCGTTACCATCATCGGTGTTCTAAGCGACCTGCCAAATGAAGGTTTAGGCGAAAAAGTCCAGCCCGAAACGTATGTGCCTTTCACGCTCACCGGCTTTCAAAGTATGTCTGCCATCCTGCTCGCCCGCAGCGCGCTCTCGCCTACCAGCCTCGTCAAGCCGCTGGAGGAACAGATCCACAAGCTCGATCCCGATCAACCCGTGATGGAAATTCGCACTTATCGCGAATGGCTCGACCTGCGCGGTTATTCTGCGCCCAAATTCAGTGTCTTTCTTTTTAGCGTGTTCGCCGCGCTCGGTCTACTGCTTGCGAGCCTCGGCATTTACGCAGTCATGAACTACTCGGTGCTCCGCCAAACCCAGGAGATTGGCCTGCGCATGGCCCTGGGAGCGCAACGCTCTCGCATCCTCAGCATGATTGTCGCTTCCGGCACGAAAATAATCGCCTTCGGTGTTGCGCTTGGCCTTCTCGCAAGCCTCGCGTCCACGACTCTGCTGCGCGGCATGCTTTCCGGTGTCTCGCCTTTCGATCCGCTATCGTTCATGGCCGTCGTGTTGTTGCTCTTCTTGATTGGCCTCGTCGCCTGCCTGCGCCCCGCCTGGCGCGCTGCCCGTATTGACCCCATGCGCGCCCTTCATTACGAATAGCGGTGCGCCCACATGAATTGCTGATGCCGTGTAAATTGACAATCTGTTGCATCGCGTTGCCGCTGCTGCTTTCCGCCCAGCAGACCGATCCGCTGGCCGCCGCGAAAGCCCACCTCGCAAATAATCGCCTCGGCGATGCCGAAGCAGAGCTGAAGCAGTATCTCGCCCTGCACGAAACCTCCGCCGAAACCCATTTTCTACTTGGCTACACCCTCTTTCGGGAAACCAAAGCGCGCGAATCCCTCGCCGAATATACCGCCGGCGCGAAATATCAAAAACCGAATGCGGAGAATCTACGCGTGGTCGCCGCCGATTACGTTCTGCTCAGCGATTATGGCGATGCCGATAAGTGGTTCACGCTCGCTACAAAATGGGAACCCCAAAACGTATTGGGCTGGTATTATCTCGGCCGCACGAAGTACAACGAGAACCGCTTCGAAGAGGCCGTTGCCGCATTCGAGCGCTGCCTCGAACTCGATCCGCGCCATGTAAAGGCCGAAGACAACCTTGGGCTGTGTCTGCAAGCTCTTGGTCGTCACGACGAGGCCGAGCAGGCGTTCCTGCGCTCCATCCAGTGGCAATCTGAGGCCGCCGCTAAAGATCCCTGGCCCTTTATCGACCTCGGCAGTTTCTATCTCGAAATCAATCAGGGCGCGAAAGCCATCCCGTACTTGCAACAGGCCGTTACCTTGTCGCCCGATTCTGTCAAGGCGCACCAGCAGTTAGGCAAAGCGTATCTATCCTTGCAGCAGCTTGACAAGGCTCAGCCCGAACTAGAGAAAGCGGTGCAACTCTCGCCCGATAATGCTCCGGCCCACTATGTACTTGGCCAACTCTATGCCAAACGCGGCAACAGCGCGAAAGCGAAAGAGGAGTTTGCGCTTTACTCCCAATTGAACGCTCATCACCCTGCCGAAGCTGACCGCGAATTTCATGCTCCCGCGCAGAATTGATCAATGCGCCGTCTGATCGTTCTTGATCACTTCGCTGGCCCGTTCAGCCGCCGCATTCCGCACCTTTTGGTCGAGTGTCATGAAAGTTTTCATCTCGGTCGCCGCCTCCGCGCTCTGGCCCGTCGCCCGGTACGCTTGTGCCAGCAGGAAATGCGTGGACGGCTCCTCCGGATTTGCCTTTGCCGCCGCTAACAGTTCCGGGATTGCTTCCTTTTGCCGCCCCAGCTTAATTAAAATTTGGCCCCGGTCTGCGCGTGCCCCGGCTAAGTTGGGACAAGCTGCCAACGCTTTGTCCACACCGTTCAAAGCCTTCTCGAATTCGGTGCCGCGCCGCATTAGAATGTCGCCCAGCTTCCAATCGATCATGCAATTGTGCGGATCAATTGCCCGTTCCTGCTCAAACTGCTCGGTCGCATTGTCCCATTGCGACAGACTCCAATACACATCGCCCAGTTTGTAATGCACTCCAGGTTGTCGCGGCGCGATCTCCACTGCCTTCTTATACTCCACAACCGCACCTTGGTAGTTCTTCATGCTCTCCATGACCTCGGCCGAGATCTCGTGTGCCCATACAGACTCTGGATTGATCTGATTGATCTTGCCGAGCGCTTGTTCGGAAAGCTGCATGTAAACGCGTCCCAGCAAGTACCACACGTGCTCGTTATTCGGCTCGCGTTTGGACAAAGCCTGCAAATGCGCTGCGGCTCCTTCAAATTCACCCAGCTTCGTCAAATCGTTAATCAGCGTCAGTTCCGCGTTGTTGTCGTTCGGATGCGCCTTAACCGCTGCCTCGAGTGGTTGCCGCGCCTTGGCAAAATCACCCATTTGATAAAGCGACAAGCCGAGCAGCGCCTGGGCCGAAGGCATATTGCGATCGACCTTCAACCCCGCTTGCAGAACCTCCGCGGCCTCGCGAAACTGGCCTTGTTTGAAGTAAAGCGCTCCGAGATTGTTGTAGGCCGGCGCCAGTCGCGGATTGATCTTCAGAATCTCGCGATACTTTGCAATGGCTGTGCCTAAGTCGCCGCTCTGCTCCGCCGCGCTCGCCTCTCCATGCAGTGCTTCCACGCGATCTTCTGCACTCTGTGCCGCCGCTGCTGCTTGAATCAGCAACAACAACGACAGCACGAGCGCCGTTGTGATCCTCGCCATGGTTTCACTATAGTTCCTCAGAAAGGGAAAGCCCAGAGGCTGGATAGCCTCCGGGCCGCCATCTGATAATAAGGAACGTCAGAAATTAACGGCGAAGTGCGCTTGCCCTTGTCTCGGTGTATTGTTCTGGCAATTGATCGATCTGCCGAAGTTCGGGTCTGTTAAGAGCGTCGTCACGCCGCAGTTGCCCCCCGATAGGTTCACGCGATTGAAGAGATTAAAGTACTCCATCTCTATCTTGAACTTTACGTGTTCGCCGATTCCGAAGGATTTGGCGAGCGCCAGATTCTCGTTTGCCTGGAACTGATTGCGGATCCCCCCGAGATAACGCTGCTCGTTTCCAATCGCCCAGTTGCCGGGGTTAGAAAATGCCGCCGCATTCAAAACCGGCAGCCCGTTGTACACGTTGTTATACGAGAACTGCTGCTGCACTCCCGGAATCACGTTTGGCCGGTTCGCGGCTCCATTGCCCAGTGGATCGCCTGGCACCGTTACCTGTAGCGGCGTGCCCGTGCCGTACGTGAGCAATGGACTCACCTGCCAATTTCCCAGCACTGCCGTGAAGATCCCTTTATTGTTCAGGAACGGACGCCCTTTACCGAACGGGAGTTCGTAAGTGCCCGCGATGTTCAGCACATTAGTCTGATCGTTACTATCAATTGACCATTCTGCCGCTTGATTGTCCTTGTTGAGTGCTCGCGCCGCGAATGTAGTGAAGCCCGAGCTGGTGTTCGATAACATGCGCGACAGGCTATAAGACACCAGGAAACTTAGACCATTCGTGTAACGCTTCTCTACCGTGACTTGCATCGCGTTATAGAAAGATTGTCCGTTGTTATCGAAGTTGTTTTGAATATTCGAATACTGCGGATACGGTCGGAGCGCTTGTAGCAGAGTTGCATTAGTGCCGAGATTTTGTAAGAAACCCGGATACGGCAGCGGGACACCCGTCTGCGCGGCTACCGACGTGTATGGCTGGCCAAGCAAGCTTCCATACTGGGTGAGATAACTCGGACTCAGCTGATTGATCGGGTTCAACTGCGACGGCAAACGCACGCCCCGGTTCCCCGTGTACGACACTGACAAAAACATGTTCGACGGCAACTCGCGTTGAATGCCCAGGTTCCAGACCGAGTCGTAGGGAGCCACTCCAGCGTTAGCTCGGTCGAAGGCAAAGATCTCCTGACCGTTGCCGATGCTCGGGCTGAAAGGCGTGGGCGAGGGTTGGGGCAATACATTCGAGTCCCATGAGCCAAACGCCGGCGTGGGCGAACCGGTTGAGTTACGGTTGAAGGAACCAAGCAGTAAGTTGCCATAACTCACCGCTACTTTGTTTGTGCCGTATTCGTAAGCGCCCCCATCGAGGAAGTTAATCGAGAATCCTCCCTGAATCACCGTCTTGTTATTCAGTTCGTATGAGAAACCGCCGCGTGGACTGATGTGATCCCAGTGAATATCGGCCCGTGTAAAGCCGGCGCAAGTCGGACAGAAACCAAACTGCTGCGCCGCCCCTAGCAATCCGTTTGCCCCCGGGTTCGGGATCTGCGAATTGAAAAACACGATGTTGTTGTTCTTTTCGCTGAACGGCACCATAACGTCCCAACGCGCTCCAATGTTTACCGTCAGGCGAGGGGTCAGTTTAATGTCATCTTGTATGTAAGGTGAGACATCGGAGTTGTGGAGCCGCTCTTCCTGAGACCCGACCCGCGACGCCGAATCCACCGATCCGAGCAGGAAACTAGCAAATGCGTTGCCCGTGTTTGCCAGGTTATTCGGATCCGCTGTCTCATTGTTGCTGAAGCCAAAGGTTCCCGCGCAATTCTGGCACTCGTTGTCGTCCTGATAGGTACGCCGGACTTCGCCACCAATGTTGAATGTGTGTTTACCTTTCACCCATAACCAGTTGTTCTCTAGGACAACGCCCAGTTTGCGGTTGATCGACGAAATCCAGGGCGACCCTAGTTCAGTCGGGCTCAGTGGGCCGCTGAAGGTGATTCCCGAAAGTTGTGGGGAATTCGGCAGCGGTGCAAAGTTGGGCGGCGACGTGCGCTGGCTGATCTGGTCGTTCAATTCTCCCAGCCAGCTTGCGCCCGCCGTCATCACTAAGTGCGGACTAATCGTGTACGAATAGTTCAGCAGGAAAACGCTGCCCGTGTCCGGATTGAAAGTGTTGCTCGTCAGCGGATTGTTTGTCGGGAAATAGGCGCCCGTTTCCGTTCCATAAGAAGTCTGCCGGTCGCGCCACTCGGCCCAGTGAATCGATTGCTTGTCAGTAATGTTGTGATCGATCGTGAAGCCCCAGGGATTCTGGCGTGTCGGCAGCACGCCGCGCAGCGACTGCTGATTCCGCGAGTAGCCGGGTAGGGCAGGATCTGGCAAGGACTGCAGTAACTGTTGCGAAGCGGTGCTAAAGCGGCTCTGCGGAATCGTATTATTTGCGAAAGGCTTTCCCGTGAGCGGATCATAAATTGTCAATCCCGTTCCGTTGAAATTGCCAGCCTTTTCCGCCGCCGTCGGCAGCGACATGAAGTTTGTATCTGTCTGGTTCAGCCGGTACCACTCCATACTCAAGTGAAAAAACGTTCGATTCTTCCCGTTATAAAGTTTGGGAATGATCACCGGCCCGGCAATCGTAAATCCGTAGTTGTGCTCTTTATCCACCGGCACCGCCGAGTTGTAAGCACCCTTTGCATCGAAGAAATCATTACGTAAGATTTCAAACGCATCGCCGTGGAGTTGGTTGGTTCCCGACGCGGTCTGGTAAGTCACCACGCCTTGCGCCAATCCATACTGCGCGGAAAACGACGATCGCAATACGTTGAACTCGTTCACCAATTCATACGGTGGATTCCAGATTGTCTGATAGCCTTGCGTTTCTGATTGAGCCATCGGAATACCGTTAAAGACAACTTCACTCTGGAAATCCACGCCGCCATTGATCCGTTTGCTGAACGTGCTTCCGGTGACACCTGGCGCCAGGAAAATGAAATTGTCGATCTGCCTGCCCCGGCCGCCGCTAATCTCGTTCGGCAGCTCCTGCACGACTTTATTCTCGATCGTCGTGTTCAAACTCGGCGCGGATGTATCGAGTGAAATCGCGCTATCCGTCACCGTGACCGATTCGCTCACATTGCCGGTCTGCATCGTCACGTTCACAGTCGATACGCGCCCTACTTCGATACCGATACCTGTATGTACCGATTGCTGGAAACCGGCAGCATCGACCTTCACGGTGTAAGTGCCCGGAATCAAATCCGTCATGTCGAATGTACCCGCTGAACTCGTAACTGCGTTTCTTACGACGCCGGTCGCATCGTTGGTAATTGTTACTGTCGCATTCGGCACCACTGCGCCGCTTGCGTCAACTACTGTTCCATTCATGCCGCTCAGCGCTTGGCTCCAGATCAATTGGCCAAGACCGGCGAGCAGCAGCAAGGCCACCAACACCGGGTAACACTGAAGTCGCAGGAATGCCCGCACACTTTGCAGTGTCTTTGTACTATTCATGTGTGAAAATCCCTCATAGCCATAAGCAGTAAGGCTTATGGCACGTTTGCGTTTGAAGCGTCTGCAGAGAAGTATAAATTGTTTGCATAGCGGACACAATCGAAATGTGCAGAACAAGCTCATTCAGCTGGGTGATTTCTGCGTGAACCAATCGCCGGCGCTTTTGCTACGCTCTCACTTGCGGTTCCTACTCGTCATCTGTATCGTGTCCGTGCCGGGATATTGTCAGACACAGCTTTGTGCATCATGTCATCCGAAAGAAGTTGCTGGTTACGCGCAGTCTGGTATGTCGCACTCTATGGCTGTCGCCGGCGCGCAGCCTGACGGCCAATTCGAACAAACAAGTTCCGGCACGACCTTCCGTAGTGTGAATAGATCAGGCGGTGTGTGGCAATCGCTGGAGCGCTCAAACGAGACTCAACAACTACACACCGCTTACGCGATCGGGTCAGGCCATCACGCATTCGGCTATCTAGCAGAAATTGATCATCATCTCTTCCAATCACCGCTCTCCTATTACACGCAGCGGCACGCCTGGGATGTTGCTCCCGGTTACGAACAAGCGCCGCATCCCGATTTCTCACGGCCAGTTTCAATGGAGTGTCTTACTTGCCACAGTGAAAAGCCGCGGCCTGTTGCGAACACATTGAACACTTATCAGTCGCCGCCGTTCACCGGCATGTCGATCGAATGCGACCGCTGCCACGGATCAGCGGCGGCGCATCTAAAAAACCCCGTGCCGGGTTCGATTCTTAATCCCGCAAAACTCACGTTAGCCGCTAGGGACAGCGTGTGCGAGCAATGCCACTTGGCCGGCGAGATTCGCATTCCAAATCCTGGCAAGAGCATCGCTGATTTCAAACCCGGTGAGCCGCTCGAAAACACTTATACGGTTTACGTTTCCGCCGAAGCCTCCACCGGCAGCCAGATCAAAGTCATCAGCCACTCCGAGCAGCTTCGTTTGAGCACTTGCGCCCGCAGGAGTAGTGGCAAGCTTTGGTGCGGCACATGTCACAACCCTCACGAGAAACCCGCAGAGCCGGTTACCTATTACCGTCAGCGCTGCTTAACTTGTCATGCCTCAACTCTGCCCGCGGAGCACGCTGCGCCGGACAGCGATTGCATTGGTTGTCATATGCCAAAGCGCGGCGCAAAAGATGGCGGCCATACGGCTTTCACGGACCATCGCATCGCGCGCCGCCCAATACCGGAAGGAACACTCTCGATTGCGGCCGATCTGACAGCCTGGCGCGAACCGGCGCCAACACTCGCTGAACGGAACCTCGCTCTTGCACTCGCCACAAATGGCTTGCAAAACTCTATACCGGATCAGGCGATTCGCGGTTATAAAATGTTGAGCCGGATGGAGCCCTCATTGTGGAATGATCCGGCCGCGTTGACCGTGCTCGGCAACGTGTTGCTGACAGCAAAGCAGCCAGTGGAGGCGGAACGTCGTTTCGCACGCGCCCTCAGTCTTCGTCCCGGCTATGCACCTTATGAGGTCAACCTGGCAAGCGCCCTGCTTGCCCAAGGTGATCTAAAAAACGCGCACGAGCATGCTGAGCGAGCTCTGCAATTAGATCACTTACTCGCTCAGGCAGTCAACTTGCTAAATCAAATCTATCGGGCACAAGGAGAAAACATTAAAGCGGAAGATTTGTTGGCTCGCTATCGCGCTTCGATGGGCATCGTCATGGACAAAAAACAATGAGCAGCATCGCGGCGGCAAGCCAACCACCTATCGTTGTTATTGGCAGTTTAAACGCTGACCTCGTGCAGCGCGTGAGCCGCCTGCCGCGCCCCGGTGAAACAATAACCGGGAGCGAACTGGTCATTGTGCCCGGTGGCAAAGGCGCGAATCAAGCCTATGCCGCCGCTCGCCTCGGCGGCGACGTTCACATGATTGGTCAGGTTGGCGAGGACGCCTTCGGTCCGGCGCTTATCCATCATCTCGCCGCCGCCGGAGTCGATACATCCGGAATTCAAAACTGCTCCACCGCAACAGGAACCGCTGTTATCTTGGTCTTGCCCAACGGCGAGAACGTAATCATCATTGCCCCGGGCGCGAACGGAAAATTGTCGCCTGATTTGGCCACCGACCGCCTGGCCGTAATCGAACGCGGTTCGATCGTTCTTCTGCAACTCGAAATTCCGCTTGAAACCATCGAAGTCTGTCTCGCTACCGCGCGCGAGCGTGGCGCGATTACAATTCTTGACCCGGCGCCTGCCCAGGTTCTTTCTCCTACCCTGCTTGCTATGGTCGATTACCTCACGCCCAATCAGACCGAAGCTGCATTTCTTTTGAAAGCTGAACGTGAAGCAAGCTCCCCCCAAGAGGCAGAAGACGCCGCCCGCAAGCTCCTTTTGCAAGGACCATCAAATGTCATCCTTAAGTTAGGCGAGCTCGGAGTCGTGATTGCCGATACTGCGGCTTGCGCCCATGTACCAGGCTTCTCTGTGAAGGCCGTCGATTCAACTGCGGCGGGCGATACCTTCAATGGTGCTCTCGCCTTCGCCTTGAGCCACAACACTCCGCTGCTGGAAGCTGCGCGTTTTGCCAATGCCGCTGCTGCTATCTCCGTTACGCGCCACGGCGCTCAATCCTCCATTCCTGACCTTAGCGAAGTTCGGAGCTTGCTTGCCGGCTCGCACAATCCCTCCTGACGTGCTAGTCATCATTCTGAAATCGTTATCTTGTAAATTAGAGTAAGATCCCTAGTTAGTAAGTTTCCTTGTTATGTCAATTTCCAAAGTCCGCCTCCGTGCGGTAAACCTCTGTCTGCTTGCCGGTTTATCGGCTTCTATGTTACTCGCGCAGTTCGAATCCGGAACTGTCCTCGGGTCGATTCATGATGCGACCGGTGCGGGTGTCCCCAATGCAGCTATCACATTAGAAGACGTTCAAACCGGTGTCACTTACAAAGCCAAGTCTGACTCGAACGGTAACTACGAATTCGTCAACGAGCACCCGGGAACTTACCGCGTACGTGCAGAGGCCACTGGATTTGAAACGGCCACGGCCGCGAACTTCGATCTCCAGGTAAATGCCCGGCAGCGAGTGGACTTGAACCTTAAAGTGGGTCAAGCGAGCCAGAACGTCACCGTGACAGATGCGGCGTCCGTCCTCGAAACCGACAGCAGTTCCCGCGGCCAGGTGATCAATCCGCGTCAGATCATCGACCTGCCTCTAAACGGCCGCGCCTATGCTGATTTGACCTTACTCGTGCCCGGAGTCGCGCGCTCACCGCTCGAGAATCAAAGCGATTCGAGCCGCGATGCCTCATTCAACATCAATGGGCTGCGCAGTGAATACAACGATTTCTTGCTTGATGGTGTGGACAACAATGCCTATGGTACCAGTAACCAGGGATTTTCTAACCAGGTCATTCAGCCGAACCCCGATGCACTCGCCGAATTCAAAGTAGAGACCGACAATTACAGCGCGGAGTTCGGCCGCAGCCCTGGCGCCGTCATTAATGCCACGCTAAAAAGCGGCACCAACGATTTTCATGGCGAGCTATGGGAGTTCCTGCGTAACACCGACTTGAACTCTGTCGGCTTCTTCCGTCCGGTCGCGGGCGGCAAACTGCCTTTCAATCAGAATCAGTTTGGTGGCGCGTTCGGCGGTCCCATCCTCAAAGACAAAATGTTTTTCTTCGCAGATTATGAAGGCTTTCGCCGCGTTTATCACCAGGTTCTCTTCGCAACTGTACCAACCGCGGCCGAGCTGTCCGGCGACTTCTCGGCCTATAATGTGACCCTAAAGAACCCGCTCACCGGACAAGCCATTCCCGGAAATAAAATCCCCACCTCGCAGATCACTCCGTTTGCTTCTAATGTGTTCGCGGCGCTGCCGGTGCCAAATTTGCCAGGCAATTCCAATAACTATTTAACAAATCCGGCCGATACCACTGATGGCGATAAAGGCGATTTCCGTTATGACTACTTCATCAACCAGAAAGTCTCTTTCTTTGCACGTTATAGTCAAAGTAATACCAACATCTTCAACCCCGCTCCCATTCCGGGAATTGCCGGCGGTAACTCGAATGGCAACGTATTTATCAACAACAAACAAGGCGTGCTCGGAGCTACTTGGACCGTAAATGCCACTTCCGTTTTGGAAGCACGCCTTGGCGTCGACTACACGCAGGGCGGAAAAACACCCACCACCCTGGGCGCTTCCACGGCGGGGTTACTGCTTCCGAATCAGCCAACCGATCCTTCACTCGCCGGTGGTCTGTTGAGCATCGGCCTCGGCGGCGGCCTGTCACAGCTCGGACGCCTTAACAGTAATCCCCAATATCAGGACCCTTTCGTAGCTGATCCAAAGGTCAATTACACGAAGGTTATCGGCCGCCACAGCCTCAAGATGGGGTTCGAATATCAACTGATCGATACGGCGGTTAGCGACTTCCACCCGCAATACGGCCAGGAAAACTTCACCGGCTATTTTAGTGATGCTGTCTCGACCGCCAACTTAAGTGGCGTGCAGCAGCAAGTATATAGTCTGGCCGATTTCATCTACGGCGCGCCTAGCCACTATGAACTAGACAATAACCCCGTTGCCCACCTGCGCCAGCGCATGTATTTCGGCTATCTGCAGGATGATTACAAGGTCAGCAGCAAATTTACTGTGAACTTGGGTGTGCGCTACGAGTTCGGCACTCCGCAATATGAGCGCGATAACAATCTTTCAAACTTCGATCCGGTCACCCAAAGCCTGATTACTGCCACGGGTGGCAGTCTGTACAACCGATCGCTCGTGCATCCCGACTATAAGAACTGGGCGCCGCGCGCCGGCTTCGCCTGGCAGGTTGGTTCTAAAACCGTCATTCGCAGCGGCTACGGTTTGGCCTATGTGCAATTCAATCGTTTGGGTGGCGAAAATCTGCTGGCTTACAACGGCCCAAGTATTGTCGATGCCGCTGTGGACCAGGTCCCAGGCATGGGTATCTGTACTTCTGTTGAATCGCCTGCCAACAGCTGTTTCCGCACCACCGCGCAAGGCTTTCCCCCCGGCTTTGCTTCGCCCGCATCCTTCCAGACAGCGCTGAGCGAAGTGCGCTACATCCCTGCTGATTTCCGCACCCCTTACGTGCAGAGCTGGAACTTCGATGTGCAGCGCGACCTCGGTCACAATCTGATTCTGGACACTGCTTACGTCGGCAATCACGGCGTCGGCCTCACTATTCTGGCCGATGCAAATCAAGCACTCCCAAACCTTCTTGGACAAAATCTCTCGGTAAATGCACGGCGCCCCATCCCGAACTTTACGACTATCGAGCAGTCCTTCAACGGTGGGTTCAGCAGCTATAACGCTCTGCAGGCCAAGGTTGAGAAACGCTATTCGCTCGGTTTGTACTTCATCAATTCCTTCACTTGGTCCAAGGCCATCGATAATGCCCCGGGCCACTTAGAGAACTTCGATGGCGATAATTCACGCGTCAACCTCTACGATCTTGCGGCCAACAAGGCTGTTTCCAGCTACGATCAACCAATTAACGATACCTTGTCCGTCCTCTATGAGTTGCCTTTCGGCAAGGGACGGCATTTCGACATTCACAACACTGCGCTCGACGTGATCGCCGGAGGCTGGGGCGTCGATGTAATCAATACCGAAACCTCCGGCTTGCCGCTCAACATCACTTACAGCCCCACTACTCAAGGCTCGGTGAGCCCACTCGTGACGCCCACGCCAAACCTCACCGGGCAATCGCTATATCTGAACAACGGGAACAAGGTCGATTATCTAAATGCAGCGGCATTCAGCAACCCCAGTTACACTCAACCCTTCGGCAACGCCGGACGTAACATTGCTCGCACCCCGTTCTTCAGCGAGTTGGATTTCGGGCTCCACAAGAACTTCAACCTGGGTTCCGAAAAACGCTATATTCAATTTCGCGCCGAGGCATTCAACCTGCTCAACAAAACAAACTTTGCGCCGCCAAGCACGCTGACATCAAACAGCTCCGGCTTTGGCGTCTTCACCACTACCTTTCCATCACGTCAAATTCAGCTGGCCCTAAAACTCTACTTCTGAGTTTCTTCGGAACAACGCAGACCATCTTGTCGTCTGCGTTGTTCCGAGTTTAAGCCGATCTACTCGCAACGCAGCGCGCTGACTGGATTCACACGCAAGCCTCGCAACACCGGCCGCCACGAAGAAAGCAGCGCAGCTGCCAACAACGCAATCAGTACTCCAAGCAGCAGAACCGGGTCTCTGGGCGAAGTCGTATAAATAATCGCGCTGAGCGCCGGTCCCGCCGCTAACGCCAGCAGCGAGCCCATAGCCAGCCCGGCCGAGACCAGTATTATCAGTTTGCCTAATAACAGTCTCAGCACTTCGAACGAACGCGCGCCAACTGCGATACGTATGCCGAGCTCGCGTGTGCGCCGCGCTACCGAATAATCCACCAGCCCATAAATCCCGGTCACCGTGAGCAGCAGCGCGAGCACGCCGAAAGCGCTTAGCGCAATGGCCGCCGCGTGCATGGGAAACATCGCAAACCCCAGCATATTTTCCAGACTTCCTGTGCCGTAAACAGGCATTCTCGGATCTAAAGCCGCAATCTGTTTGCGAATCTCCGGTACTAGCGCGGCCGCCGAACTCCGCGATCGCACCACGAACGTGGTGGTCGAGTTATAGTCCTGCAAAATACAGCGAAACACTGCGGGGTCCGGAGCCTCCGTCAAGCTGACGTACTTCCCGTCTGCCACCAGGCCGACCACCTGGATCGACGGCGATTGCGGCCCATAGCGGAACGTCTTGCCGATCGGATCGGAGATTCCGAACACCTTGCGTGCAAAGCTTTGATTGACAATCGCTACCGTCGGAGCATGTTCACTATCGTGTTCGTTGAAATCGCGCCCTCGAAGTAGCGGAATCCGGAGCGTTTGCAGCAGGCCCGGCGAAACTTCATAGTAGTTTGCATGTTGTCGCCGCGCGCCTTCCTTTTCGGGTTCGCCTGTTGGTTCAACCGAGGTTGTCGACTGGTCGATACTCAGCGGCAAAGAGTTCGCGTAAGCTACCGATGTCACTCTCGGCAACGAGCGCAGGTTCTCCGCAATCCGCTTCTGAAAAAGTCGGCCTTTCGCCTCGCTGTATCCCGCTGAACCCAAATCGACCGCTGCAATAGTGACATTTTGTGGGTCGAAGCCCAGCGGTAGTGTGATCGCGCGCTGCAAACCCTGCAAGGAGAGAGTGCAGCCGAATACCAGCACGAAACAAAAAGCCACTTGCCCCACCAGCAACAAATCACGCCCGGCAAAACGATGTTTCGTCTTGAATAACGCCACACCGGAACTGCCCTTCAGCAAAGAATTCAAGTCAGCGTTCGCTGATCGCAGCGCGGGGACTAAACCAAATAACAAACCTGTCGTGAATGTGGCCGCCGCTGCAAACGCCAGCACTCGCCAATCCGGGGTTACCGCAAACTGCACCGGAAAGTCGATCGGCGCGCGCCAGCTGCTAAATAGTTTGCAGGCTACCATCGCGAGCACGCAGCCCGATGCGCCGCCCAAACAAGCTAATACCAGTGCTTCGGTAAGCAGCTGGCAAACGATGCGCGCCCGGCCGGCGCCTATGGAAAAACGAATGGCCAGTTCGCGTTGCCGGTCCGTGACACGCGCCAGCATCAAGCCGGCCAAGTTCGAGCAGGCAGTTAGTAACACCAGCCCGGCTAATAACAAAACGCCGCCGGTAAACGCCTCGATCGGTCGCCGCATCGTGTTGCCCAGCAATCCGAGTTCGGCTAAGCGCATCTGCATGCCCTTGTCGTTTTGCGGATACTTCCGCCCAAGGTCATTCGCGATACGATTCAAATCGGCAATTGCTTCCGCTGCACTTATGCCCGGCTTCAATCGGCCGAGCATCATGGTGTCCCAGGTGCTGCGCTCGTTGAGCCAGGGATTGCCCACCTCCACCTGCGGCTGCATCATCATGGGCACCCAAACTTCCGGCCAGAAAATCATCTCGGTCCCATGGAACCCGCGCGGTGCTACTCCTAATACCGTGTACGAAAGGCCATTGATACGCACGGTAGTGCCCACCACCTTGGGATCACCGGCGAAGCGCGCTTGCCATGTCGGATAACTCAGTACCACATACGGGCTTGCTCCGGGCTTCAGATCGTCAGCCTGATGAAAGAACCGCCCCACGACTGGTTTTATCCCGAGCACGTCGAAGTAATTGCCCGTAGCCAGGTAGCACCACATTCGGCTGGGATCGCCGCCATGCTCGAAGCTCATCACCGACGCCCGATAGCCCGCCAATCCAGTAAAAGTTGTGTTGCTATCGCGAAATTCCTTGTAGTCTGGGAAGGAATGCGTATAGTCCCCGTTCGCTTCTATAAATGTGACGTGCGCGGGATCCGCAATCGGCAGCGGCCGCAGAATTAGAGAATCGAACACACTGAACACGAACGTGTTGATGCCGATGCCTAGCGCCAGCGATACAATCGCCGCTAGCGAAAAAGTCGGCGTCTTGCGCAGATTCCGCAGAGCATAACGAACGTTGCGGCCTACTTCATCCCGCCAATGCACGCGATGCGATTCGCGGCACTCGGCCCGGTAACGTTCTCTGCCGCCGAACTCTAGCCGCGCGCGCCGCTCTGCTTCTTCCGGCGTAAGCCCCGATCGTATTAGGTGCTCGGTCCGCGCCTGTACATGAAACGCAAATTCGTCCGCCATTTCGCCTTCAAATCGATTGCGCCGGAACAGGGATCGCCAATGCAGCAAGCGCAGCATGTAATTACACCTCGTTTGGGCGGGCTTTCAGCGCCGTACCGATAGCTTCCACCAGCCGGCTCCAGCTGCGTTCTTCATCCTTCAACTGCGCGCGCCCGCGACTCGTCAGGATGTAGTACTTGGCTTTACGGTTATTTTCCGAGGTGCCCCATTCCGTGTCGAGCAAACCCTGCCGTTCCAGTCGGTAAAGGGCCGGATAAAGCGCGCCCTGTTCGATTTCAAGCGCCCCTCCCGAAATCTGTTCGA
Organism: Bryobacteraceae bacterium; assembly: GCA_036272575.1. GTDB lineage: Bacteria > Acidobacteriota > Terriglobia > Bryobacterales > Bryobacteraceae > Bog-105. The sequence goes on from DATAYL010000114.1 coordinate 15,507, forward strand.
TCCGCAGCAGGATGCCATAACCATGCATCTTGCCAAGAGAAACTGCCTTCAGAACCAGCAGGTCAAGCGTGCCTTGCAACAACTCGGCCGATTTGTCATCTTTCCTATACACTTTAGG
>DATAYL010000115.1:0-54543 GCA_036272575.1 Bryobacteraceae bacterium
CGGCAAACTGAGCTTCACTCATCTCATCGCTTGGGCCATCGTGAAGGCGATCAAGTCCAACCCGTCTCTGAACCATGCGTTTGCGGAAAATGGCGGCGAAATTTTTCGGGTGGTACGGAACCAGGTCAACATTGGGCTAGCTGTGGACGTAGCCGGCAAGGATGGTTCCCGGTCGCTCAAAGTTCCCAATGTGAAGAATGCCGACGGCATGAGCTTTGCGCAATTCGTTACGGCGTATGACGATATTGTGGCGCGTGCCCGCAGCAACAAGCTGCAGGTCTCCGATTTCGAAGGCACCACTATCTCGCTCACCAATCCCGGCACCGTCGGTACACTTGGCTCCATTCCTCGCCTGATGCCTGGGCAGGGTGCGATTATTGCGACGGGCGCGATCGACTTTCCAGCCGAGTTCGCCGCGTCCAGCAACGAAACGAAAGCGCTTCTCGGTCTCAGCAAAGTGCTGACGATCACTTGCACCTACGATCACCGCATCATTCAGGGTGCGGAATCCGGCGCGTTTTTGGCCAAGCTGCAAACCCTGCTGATGGGCGAAGCCTCCTTCTACGAGGAGCTCTTTCGCGATCTGCGCATTCCGTACATGCCTATCCGCTGGCAGACGGACCAACCTCTTATGCCAGGAGCCTACGGCGCCGGTTCCACCAACACCGATGTCGCCAAAGAGGCCGCTGTCATTCAGCTGATTAACTCGTATCGCATTCGCGGACATCTGCTCGCGAACATCAATCCGCTTGGGAACGATCCCGCTTACCACCCCGAACTGGATCCAGCGAGCTACGGCTTGTCTCTGTGGGATTTGGATCGGCCGTTCCTGGCGGGGGCGATGAAAGCGCCGAGCGGGGCGATCGGCTCCTACATGCAGCCTTATGAAACGCTGCGCGAAATTCTGGATCGTCTGCGCAGTACGTATTGCGGCTCGATTGGTATCGAGTACATGCACATTCAGAATCCGCAGCAAAAGCAGTGGCTACAGGACCGCATGGAAGGCACGATGAATGCCTGGACGCTAGACGAGCCCGTGCGGCGGCGCATTTTGAACCGGCTTGTGCAGGCGGAAGAATTCGAGCATTTCCTACAGACACGTTTTGTCGGGCAAAAAAGATTTGGCCTCGAAGGACTCGAAAGCACGATCGTGGTTCTCGATGAGATTCTAGAGCGTGGCGCAAACGAAAACGTTCATGAGGCTGTTATCGGCATGGCCCATCGCGGCCGCCTGAATGTGCTTGCCAATGTAATCGGCAAGTCGATGACACAGATCTTCTCCGAATTCGAAGGGCAACCCGATCCGCAAACCGTGCAAGGCTCCGGGGATGTTAAGTACCATCTCGGCGCAAGCGGCATTCATCAATCAACGCAGGGTAAAGAAGTCCTGGTTTCGGTAGCTTTCAATCCGAGCCATCTGGAGGCAGTTGACCCAGTAGTCGAAGGACTGGTTCGTCCCAAGCAGGATCGCATCGGCGACGAGAAACGGGAGCGCGTGCTGCCCATTCTCGTACATGGGGACGCCGCTTTCGTGGGCCAGGGTGTGGTAGCCGAAGTGTTGCAGATGTCTCAGCTTGACGGCTATACCACCGGCGGCACCATTCACCTGGTCACCAACAATCAGATTGGCTTCACGACAAACCCTCTCGATGGTCGCAGCAGTTGTTACTGCACCGATGTGGCGCTTTCGGTGCAGGCGCCGATTTTCCACGTTAACGGGGATGACCCGGAGGCTTGTCTGCGAGCAGCCCAGCTCGCCTATGATTTCCGCCAGCGCTTCAAGCGCGACGTTGTGATCGATGTAATCGGGTACCGCCGTCAAGGCCACAATGAGGCCGACGATCCCAGCTACACGCAACCGGTGATGTACCGCAAGATCAAGAACACGCAGACGGTCACGACACAATACACCGAGCAGCTGGTGCGCGAGAAGTTTGTCGATACGGAACATGTTAATGGCTTGCGCGCGCAAGCTCGCAACCGTTTGAATCAAACCTACGACGAAGCGAGGAAAAACCGGGAAGAGTTCACCATTGAGGAGTTCGCCGAAGTTTCCGCGAACGCCATTTTCCAACCGAGTCCTTCCACGGCGGCCGATTACAAATTACTGGTAACAGTGATTGAGAAATGCACGTCCTTACCGGCCGACTTCAATTTACATCCCAAGCTGAAGTCGCTGCTCGATCGCAGGCGCGAAGTTTTGCGTGGCGCGCCGATCGACTGGGGCTTTGCGGAGACCCTGGCCTTCGGGAGTCTTGTGATGGAGGGGACACCAGTTCGTTTGAGCGGGGAAGACGTTACCCGCGGCACGTTCACTCAACGCCACCTCGAATTCATGGATTACGAAACGGGCGAAGGCTACATGCCGCTGAAGCATCTCGCCTCGAATCAGGCCAAGTTCGAAGCCATCGATAGCTTGCTGAGCGAGTTCGCCGTGATGGGATTCGAGTTTGGCTATAGTGTGGCTGACCCGCTCACGCTCGTAATGTGGGAGGCGCAATTCGGAGACTTCGTAAACGGGGCGCAGATCATCATCGATCAGTTTGTCGTGTCGGCTGAATCTAAATGGAATCAGCCGAGCGGCCTGGTGCTGTTATTGCCGCATGGTCTGGAAGGGCAAGGACCGGAACACTCGAGCGCGCGCATTGAAAGATTCCTGCAATTGTGCGCGGAAAACAATATCCAGGTATGTAACTGCACAACGCCCGCGCAATACTTCCATCTGCTGCGGCGCCAGATGCATTGCGGCGCTGACCGGCGCGGTATCCGCAAGCCGCTAATCGTCTTTACGCCTAAATTCCTACTGCGTTACAACAAGGCCACTTCCCGACTGGAAGAACTGACGAGCGGCGCGTTCCAGGAAGTAATCGGAGATCCGCAGTATGTCGGCAGCCACGTACGCCGAATTTTACTTTGTTCGGGTAAGGTTTTTTACGATCTCGTGAACAAGCGTGAAGAACTCGGGCGTTCGGATGTGGCAATAATCCGGTTGGAACAACTGTATCCGTTCCCACTGCAGCGGTTGGTTGACATCGTACGTCGATATCCTGATGCTGCCGAACTTTTCTGGGTGCAGGAAGAGCCGGAAAACATGGGCGCCTGGTATTTTGTCGAAGAGCAGTTGCAGCCCATAATCAATCCGGGTGGGCAAGGGCGTCAGCTGCGCTATGTGGGTCGTCCAACGGCCGCGAGTCCAGCGGCCGGTGCGTTGAAATACCACAATGATCAGCAGGTCACGCTGGTGAATGAAGCTTTTGCCGTGTCGCCTGCAGTTGTGCGAAAAGCGCGCCGTTTGGTGCGGAAGAAGCGCTAGCCTGCTTTAAATGGCATCCTCAATGGCGTCGCTTGCTACTGCGGCGCCATTTTCGTTGCGGATGAGTGTGCCCAGCCGTTGCGCGGTTGTGGCAAAAACGGGGTCTTTCAATACCCGGCTGAGCGTTTTGGCAACCAGCGGAGTGCGATAACGTTGGCGGCTAACGGTGAGCGACACGCCGAGTCTTTCGAGAACGGCCGCGTTGTCGGGCTGATCGTGCGCCCAGGGAACTGCCAGCATTGGTCTTCCGGCGGCCAAGGCTTGAGCGGTGGTCCCGATGCCTCCTTGATGGACAGTCACCGCAGCACGAGGCAGCAGCTTCGAATAGGGCGCGTATTGCGCCACAAAGATCCAGTTTGGCGGATTTGGCGGAATCTGATTCCGATATTGTTCGCCGGCCAGCAGCACGGCTCGTCGGCCTATTTCGGCCGCGGCGGCGGCGCTTTCACGGAAGAAGGAACCGGGATGCATAACAGCGGATGAGCCGAGCGTAAAAACGAGCGGCGGCGCGCCGGCAGCGAGGAACTCATCTAGCGCCACGTCAGTCGCCTTGCCTTGAATTTCGAAACCGCTGCCGAGTTTGTCATAGAAAACAAAGCCGGTGATGGTTACTTTTGGCGGCCAGTCCGGTTGCGGCTGGACAAAATGCGAAGAGAATAGCGCCAGCGTTCCATAGGGAGAAAACTGTCCTTCGAAGAGCGGGTGTGTTTTCGCCGCGAGACCGAGCTGCCGGCGAAGCTCTACCACCGGTCTCAGCCATTTACGGGTCTCGAATCGTCCGTACTCACGGGCGAGAATAAACGGCCATCGGCCGAGGGGCCGCAAGTGACTCAACCATTCGGCGGGCGCAAGCACGGGCGGATCAAACGTCGAGAAAAATACCGAGGGCTGCAAGGCGACGGAGAGCCAGCGGAGGTGTAACGTTTCGGCAACAATCGGCCCTGCGAAACCAGCCGTATGTGTGACGAGCAGGTTCGCTCCTTGGCAGGCTCGACGCAGATCTTCAAATGCACCCTCCATTTGCGGAGCTAACATTTCCCTAATCAGAAACTCAGTACCGCGCCGCCGGTCCCATAGCTTCCGAATAATCTCCGGTTGCTCCCGCAGCTTGCCGATGTCGGGACGCACCGCGGCAAATTCGATGCCTTCAGCACTTACTTTGTCACGGTAGAAAGCTGGCGCGGCTAGGATAGGCTGATGCCCGCGCCGTTGTAACTCGAGCGCAATGGCAAGAAACGGGTGCAGGTCACCGAAGGAGCCGAACGTGTTTAGAACAATGCGCGCCACAGATCTTTATCAGCGAGCGAAAGTTTTGACGAGTGTTTTGCGTATTCAATGAGGGAAGGCGGCGCGTAGATGAGTTTGGGTTCAGCTTCGTCCGCTCACCATCAGAACCAACGTAACAGGAGAGACAAGCGTGAATTGTCGATTGACGAGGAATTCCACGACATGGCGGCCTGTCTTCGTTGCCGTGTCTACCTTGCTGTCAACAGGCGCTTGCGGCCTTGAGATCGGTGCTCAAATTCCGGAAACTGAGCCGCAGGAGATATTGCCGGGCCAGATTACCTACGCGCTTGTACCGTGAGAATTGACCAATCAGGGCAGCCGTCTCAGAGCGGGCTGTCCTTTTTTGGGGGATAAACGCGTCTGCAACGAGCGGTTTTGTGGAGTTGTGTACCATGAGAACGCGCGAAAAGAATGCATTCGCATATCAACGGAACCCCTACCCACGACCCGCTTTGGTACAAAGACGCAATTATTTATGAGGCTCATGTTCGTGCGTTTTACGACAGCAACGCCGATGGCATGGGCGACTTTCGGGGTTTGGCCGAAAAGCTTGATTACCTGGAAGACATAGGTGTCACCGCCATCTGGCTGCTGCCGTTTTTTCCTTCGCCCTGGAAAGACGATGGGTACGACATCTCCGATTTTCGCAGCGTGCATACGGCATATGGAACCCTGCGCGACTTCCAGCACTTTCTTCGGGAGGCCCATCGCCGGGGCTTGCGTGTCATCACGGAGCTGGTCATCAATCACACTTCAGATCAGCACGAATGGTTTCAGCGTTCGCGGACCGCGGAAAGGGGTTCGCGGTGGCGCGATTTTTACGTGTGGACCGATGATCCCAATAAGTATGCCGGTACCCGCATTATTTTTAAGGATTTCGAACCCTCCAACTGGAGTTGGGATCCGGTAGCGAAAGCCTATTTCTGGCATCGCTTCTATTCGCACCAGCCGGACCTGAACTTCGATAATCCGCTAGTGCGGCGGGCTGTGATGCACATGCTCGATTTCTGGGCGGGCATGGGTGTGGACGGATTTCGTCTGGACGCCATTCCGTATCTTTACGAGCGCGAAGGAACGAGCTGCGAAAATCTTCCGGAAACGCACGCCTTCCTGCGCGAGCTCCGCCAGCATTTAGATGGCACCCATCCCGGACGAATGCTCCTCTCGGAAGCCAATATGTGGCCCGAGGACGCCGTCGCTTACTTCGGTTCGGGCGATGAGTGCCACATGAATTTCCACTTTCCTCTCATGCCGCGGCTCTTTATGGCATTGCGGCTGGAGGATCGCCTCCCGATCGTCGAGATACTGAACCGTACACCCGACATTCCGGAGACCTGCCAATGGGCGATGTTCCTGCGGAACCATGATGAGTTGACGCTCGAGATGGTGACGGATGAAGAACGCGATTACATGTACCGGGTCTATGCCTCAGATCAACGAGCGCGCATCAACCTCGGAATCCGCCGCCGTCTCGCGCCGCTGCTTGGCAACGACCGGGCGCGCATTGAGGTGATGAACGCCTTATTGTTCTCCCTGCCCGGCACACCGGTCATTTATTACGGTGACGAGATCGGCATGGGCGATAACGTCTATCTTGGCGATCGTAATGGCGTCCGCACTCCCATGCAGTGGAGCCCGGACCGTAACGCCGGCTTCTCGAGCACCAATCCGCAGCGCCTCTATCTGCCCGTCAATATCGATCCGGCTTACCACTACGAGGCCATCAATGTCGAATCCCAGCAGGAAAACCCCAATTCGTTGTTGAACTGGACAAAACGCCTGATTGCCCTGCGGAAGCAGTATCGCGCCTTTGGGCGGGGAACGCTCGAATTCCTTCTACCGAGCAACCAGCGGGTACTTGCGTATCTGCGGCGTTATGAAGACGAAATCATCCTGATTGTGGCAAACCTTTCCCGCTTCGCCCAGGCGGTCCAACTTGATCTGCACAAATTCAATGGATATACGCCGGTCGAGCTATTCGGCCGGACTGATTTCCCGACAGTCGCGGAAACTTACTATCCACTGACCCTCGGCCCAAATTCGTTCTTTTGGTTTTCGCTCGAGCCACGTCAGGTACCGGTTACGGTGAGTGCTCCTTCGGCTGAACTACGCCAGCAGAATGTGCCCATGCTCAGCATACCCTCAGTGCGGGATATATGGGATCCAGCAATTCGCGTCAGCATCGCCGCCATCCTGCCGCGTTTCCTGCAGTCGCAGCATTGGTTTCGCTCCAAGGATCGGCGGATTCGCTCTATTCAGATCAGTGAGTCGATTCCCGTTGGTGACGATCGGTTTCGTCTTGCCATGGTTCGCATCGAATACGCCGTTGGCGATCCCGAGACGCTGGTTGTTCCGATGGGTCTGGCTCAGACTGAAGAGCAGCAATCAGCGCTGCGTGAACAGGACCCGAGTTGGATTATTGCCGATGTGCGTTTTCCGCAAGGAGGACAGGCGCTGCTTTACAGCGCAATTCGCAACAACGACTTCTGCACGGCATTGATCGAAGCCTTTGCACGGCGCAAGAAACTGGCCGGCGAACACGGGCAACTCGTGGCGCAGCGCAACCGTGAGTTTCGCAAGCTCTGGGGCGCGACGCACCCGAATCTGGAGCCTCATGTTTTCCCCTCGTCGGAAATCGACACTTCCATTCGATTTGGCGATCGATACGTACTCAAGCTGCTGCGTAAGATCGAGCCCGGGATCCATCCTGGAGTTGAAATGGGACAGCTACTAACGGAAAAGCTTGCTTTCCCAAATGCCGCGCCTTTTGCCGGCTATCTGGAGTATCAGACGACCGGCCGCGAGAAGACGATTGTCGCCCTGCTTCACGGGTTTGTGCAGAACGAGGGCAATGCCTGGCAGGCGACGCGGCGTCAGCTACAGCAGTTTATTGATCGCATCATAGAGTCCAGCGTCCCGCCGGCTGATTTGCGAACGCTAACCCCTACCGAGATCTATGCGTTGGATTCCGCCTTAGCGATCCCCCCGCCGTTAGCCAACGAGCTTATTGGGCCCTATCTTCAGTTCGCTGAAAAGATGGGCAATCGAGTAGCTATGCTGCATCTCACGCTCCTAATCCAGTTTGACGATCCTGCTTTTGCTCCCGAGCCTTTCAACGACTTCTATCGGCAGAGTCTTTATCACGGCTACATCGGGTTGGTCGGACGCCGGATGGAGTTCATACGCCAGCGTTACTCAGATATGGCGGAAGATGTTCGGGAACTCGCGGCGAAAGTTCTCGAAGAGGAAGGCGCGATTGTTGCCAAGTTGCAGGCGGTCTATCAGCAGCGCATCGCTTCAGAGCGCTCACGCTTCCATGGGCGCCTGCATCTGGGGCATCTGCTGGTGCACGGTGATGACGTAGTGATTTCCGATTTCGAAGGTGATCCGGCATCACATGTCAGCGAGCGTCGTATTAAGAGATGTCCGTTACGTGATATCGCCAGCATGATCGTTTCTTTTGGTTATGCTGCTCAGGCCACGATGCGCCAAATTACTTCGAGTGATGTGCATGAGACGCTGTCCCGGCGAGAACTGCGCAACGCGACCAGATTTTGGTATTCCCAGGTGACGGCCGCGTTTATTCGGGGCTATTGGAAAACAGCTGCCGGCGCTGCTTATCTGCCGAAATCGCGAGCCGACCAGCAAACGCTGCTGCACACCTACATCATGGAACGATGTTTGCTGGATGTGCGCGAGGACATTGAGGACAAGCCGGAACTCGCCGGTATGCCGTTTCGGATTATTTTGCATCTGCTGGATGCGGAGGCGGAGAGAAAAATCGGGGAGTAGGGCCGGTGGTGCGCAAACCAAAAGGGATGCCTTGTAAGACATCCCTTTCCCCATTTAAGGCCGATCGAACTGAAGGCTTATTTCGCTAGCGGGCTGCGGCCTTGGCTTTCGGAGCAACCGCTTGCCGATTGATCTTCGATTGACGGTTTGTCGTTTTTGGCTTGTAGCCGGCCACTTGTCCGCCATTGTGTATAGCCGTCACATTATTGTGGGACGTGCCATTCGAATTACCATTGTGGCCATTACCATTCTGAGTGACTTTCCCCAGAATGACGTGCCGCTTCGCGCCGGTGGCCATCGGAATGTTGGAGGGGCGGGCATGCGCCGTTTCGTAAGCCATCACCGCAAAGGCAATCGCCTCTTTCGAATCGACATCGAGCCCCACCTCAGTGGTTTCTTTGACGGGAATTTCGCCGAGCGCTTTACTGAGCATGCGCATGAGCGTGGGATTATGCGTGCCACCGCCCGATACGAACACTTCATCAACGCGCATCTCGGGTAACACGAAATTACGTACGCTCAGGGCGATACTTTCCGCCGTGAGAGCCGTTGCAGTCGCAATCAGATCCTCGCTGCTCAACTCCGTGTCGAGCAGCTTCGAAACAAATTCGCTGCCGTACTGTTCGCGGCCGGCGGTCTTTGGAGGCTTTGCGCGGAAATACTTATCGCGCAAAAGCTTCGCCAGCAATTTCGCGTCAACCTCGCCGGCTGCCGCCATCGCGCCGTCCCGGTCATACGTCAGGCCGCCGGTCGTAATACGCGCGACGAGCTGGTCAATGACCATGTTGCCTGGGCCGGTATCGAAAGCGATCACACGATCTGTACTGGTGTTGGGAGGAATCGCCGTCAGATTGGCAATGCCGCCAATATTGACCGCCACGCGTCCACGACCGCGATGGCGGATCAGCATGTAATCGAGATAGGGAGCCAAAGGCGCGCCCTTGCCACCAGCCGCCACATCGCGTTCTCTGAAATTCGAGATGACGTCGATACCAGTCCGTTCGCTGATGACGCTCGACTCGCCAATCTGGAAGGTACTAGATACTTTTTTGCCCAGATATTGCGCCGCCTGGCCCTCATGAAAAATAGTTTGTCCGTGGCAGCCAATCAGCTTTATGCTTTCGATTGGAATCTGCGCGCGTTCCACCGTTTCCTCGAGCGCTTCGGCGTATAACTCACCGAGCAGAAAGTTTAGTCTGGAGATATCTCCGGTCAGCGCACTCGTATTGGAAATAGCGAGAAGCGCCTCGCGGATCTTCTTGGGGTAAGGGACCGAGTGACTCGTCAAGACATTAATCTTGGCTTTGAAGCCCGACCCGGTGATGTCAATGACTGCTACATCAATCCCGTCGAGCGAGGTCCCGCTCATGATGCCTGCTATTCTCATGTCTTTAGCAACTCTAGCTGTAATTCGTGCAGAATCTGCAAAGCTTCCACCGGCCGGAGCTCATTGATGTCTAAAGCCCGTATCCGATCGGCGAGCCCCTGATTCACGGGCTCGAAAAGTTTAATCTGTAGGGGCGCGATTGCGTCACTCGGGGCCAGCTTTTCGCTAACTGAGTGTTCCCTTACTTCATGATGCAATAAAACTGACCTCGCCCGCTCGATTACTTGCAAGGGTAGGCCGGCTAAACGGGCCACTTCGATGCCGTAACTGCGGTCTGCTGCACCCGGTTCGACCTTTCTTATGAACAAGATCTGGTCATTGAGCTCTCTTACGGCGACGCGTAAATTTCTTATTGCAGAAAGTTGTTCAGCGAGCTCTGTCAGCTCGTGATAGTGGGTGGCGAAGAGCGTTTTTGCCCGGATGTGTTCGTGAATGTACTCCACCATGGCCCAGGCGAGCGACAAACCGTCGTAGGTGGAAGTCCCCCGACCGATCTCGTCTAATACTATGAAACTGTTAGAAGTGGCCGTATTAAGAATGGCCGCGGCTTCTGTCATCTCCACCATAAAGGTGGAGCGCCCGCGCGCGAGATTGTCAGCGGCACCGATTCGCGTATACACTCGATCTACTATCGGGAGCAGCGCCGCCTCCGCCGGCACGAAAGAACCCACCTGGGCCAGAATAAGGATCAGTGCTGCTTGCCGTAAGTAGGTGGACTTTCCTCCCATGTTCGGACCGGTAATCACTCCGATGTACTCCGCCGCCGAATGGAGATACAAGTCGTTCGGGATAAAGCGAGCGGCACTCTTCTCCATAAGCTTTTCGATCACCGGGTGGCGCCCTGCGTCAATGCGCATCTCCCCCGAATCGGAGAATCTCGGGCGCTTATAGCGGTTTTCCGTTGCGACATGAGCTAACGCGGCCGCTACGTCCAGTTCCGCTACAACCGACGCCGCAGCCTTGATGCGCGCGGCATGCGAAGCTGTGAAACCCCGGACTTCCTGGAAAATTTCTCGTTCAAGAGCCAGCATCTTGTCTTCGGCATCCAGCACCTTAGCTTCGAGTTCTTTTAATTCCGGTGTGGTAAATCGTTCGGCATTGGCGAGCGTTTGTTTTCTCTCGTAGGAGTCCGGGACCAGGGCCAGATTCGTCTTCGAAACCTCGATGTAGTAGCCGAAGACATTATTGAAACGAACCTTCAACGACTGAATGCCGGTACGGCTGCGCTCGCGGGATTCGATGGCTGCAATGTATTGCCGGCTGTTCCGGCTGATATCGCGCAATTCGTCTAGCTCGGCGTTGAAGCCGTCACGGATCGTTCCACCATCGGCAAGAAGGGCGGGTGGTTCATCGGCGATAGATTCCAGAATCTTCTGCCTTGCCTCTTCGACCAGGTCAATCTCGCGGCGCAGCAGAGGGGACTCCAGCTGGGAAACTGTGCCGGCGAGCTTCGGCAGCTGAGCCAGCGAGCGGCCTAACGCCAACAGATCGCGCGGGTTAGCCGTGCCTAAGGTGGTCTTGGCCAGCAACCGCTCCAGGTCTTGAACAGATCCCAGAGTTTTGCGGAGTTCTCCCCGCACGATTACTTTGCCGGCGAGTTCTGCCACCGAGTCGAGGCGCAGCTCGATTTCCGACAGCTGGCAGGCCGGCTGTAATAGTCTCTGCCGTAATAAGCGGCCGCCCATGCCGGTAGCGGTCCCGTCAAGTACGTAGATCAAGGTCGCTTCGCGGCTTTCGCCGGCAAACAGCGGCTCCACCAGTTCGAGATTGCGAACAGTGGTAGCATCCAGCACCATGTGGTCGCTGCGCTGATAGAAAGCGGGTGGATTGAGATGGTCGAGCGCCGATTTTTGGGTTTCGCGCAGGTAATGAAGGATGGCTCCGGCCGCGGCGATCGCGAGCGGCTTATCGCCGAGACCACATCCATCGAGTGAAAGCAGCCGGAAGCTTTCCAGAATCTGTCGGCCGGCGAACTCGCTGCCAAAGATCCATGGGTCGAGGGGAGTTTCGAGGCACGAACAACCTAACGGGAAGCCTTCAGGATGCAGCACTTCGCGGATGCCGAGCGTCTCGAGCGCGGGCAGGAGTTCCTCGTCTAGCAACTCAGTGGCGCGGAATTCGCCGGTCGAAAGATCGGCATAGGCCAAACCGCTATGCCCATTTTTACCAAACGAACTCGCCAAGTAGTTGTTTTCGTGGGAGCGCAGCAGGTTAGAATCGGTCGCGGTGCCGGGCGTGATCACCCGGGTGACTTCGCGGCGAACTAGTTTTTTCCCCGGACCGGCCTCCTCCATCTGCTCGCAAATGGCAATCCGGTAGCCCCGTTGGATCAGCCTAGAGATATAGCCGTCGGCGGCATGGTAAGGTACACCACACATCGGCACGGGCTCACCACGCTCTTTATTGCGGGCGGTGAGCGTTATCTCGAGCTCCCGAGCGGCCGTTACGGCGTCTTCGTAGAACAATTCATAGAAGTCGCCGAGACGGAAAAGGAGGAGCGTGCCGGGAACCTGCTGCTTAGCGGCTTGGTATTGCCGCATGAGCGGAGTCGAAGGCTCCTGGATCATGGGGTGGGACGGGCCAACCCCTTAGTCTATCGGCTGAGAGCCACCTTTGTGAAGTGAGCGGAGCTAGTTGCCGGGGCGAGTGCCATGGTGGCCCAGGCTGTAGCCGCGCTAGAAATCCACTGATCGTCCCGGAATGGGAAACCACTTTGAAAATAGGGCTGGAATTTCGGCGCCCGGCTCCTTACGTACCAGGATCCGTCGGGGAACTGTGTGCGCAGTAGAAACGCAACGCCCTTGCGGTACGGGGGATCGTCAGGCTTGAGAAAGCCGTTCGAGAAAAGGGTATGCAGCACCAAACCAGTGGCGTAAGCGTCCGATTCGAGATAGGCAGTCTGGGACCAGCCGCCGTCTGCGCGCTGCTGCCGCAAAACCTCATCGACGGCCGGCCGCAAGACGGACGATTTCACGTCCGCAGCCTGCAGTCCTGTTATGCGGTCGGCAGATTCGTAGCTGGTTTCCGGCCGTGCTTTTTCAAGCCAGACACGCGCTCGTGCAATCCGCTCCTCGAATTCCGCGCGCCGCGCCGGCCATGCGTATTCGCGAAGCACCCGAATGGCGAGAGCCGTTCGCGAAATGGAGCTTTCTTCAAGCGGGGGCCGGGCTATGCCCAAACTTACCCAAGCGCCGGAGGGGAGCTGCTGGACCGCAAGGTAGTGCACCATCGTGTCGGTCACGAGACTGGTCGGTTCGTGTAAATCGGCATAGGCGTTTAGTTGGGCAAGCCACGGATCATAGGAGCCGCCAAGATCCAGCAATAAAGTGGAAAACTGAAGTACGCGAGGGCGCTCTGCTAAGACAGCGTCGTGGAGCCCCTGTCGGAGACCACTGGCGGGGTGTCCCTCGGCAGACGAAACAGCGGCAAAGGCACGAGCATACATGGGTTGGTGATGACAGCCGCCGCATCCGCCCCCTTCCCGAAAGAACTGCGGTCCGGTCTTGCCGAGTAGCGGCAGAGTGCGCGCGACCGCCTCGGAGGCGCTGAGAGCCTGCGAATCGGGAGGGGCCTGCGGTGATGCGACAGGTTTAGCGCCTCGCGCTCCGGCCTGAATGAGTTGCGACATAATGGCCGGTCGACGGAATTTACTCGCCCAGTCCAAGATCGATTCTCCATTCTTGTCTTTGGCATTCACGTCGGCCCCGGCGGCAATCAACTTGCGCACAATCTCGGGATTGGCGTGATCGGTCGCGACCGCGAGCATCAGGGGACTCATTTTACGGCAATCTACCTCGTTCACTCTCGCTCCGGCTTTCAGGAGAGTCTGGATCACGACGGTATCGTCAGAGGATGCGGCGAGCATCAAGGGCGTGAGATGGACAAGCGCGAGTGGACCATTCTTCACCGCCCCGCCGAACGAGTTAGCGGAGTTGGGATCGGCGCCGGCCTTGAGCAACAGCGCCACGCGGGCAGGTTCCGAGTATGCAGCCGCCGCTTGCAAAGCGGTAAACCCGAACTGATCCACCCTTTTCGGATCGGCTCCTTGGCGGAGCAGCAGCTGCACGGTCTCCAGCTCGCTCATTCCCGCCGCGCGCATGAGTGCATCGCTCTTAAGACCGTCCACAGCTTCGGTTCGAGCACCTTTGTCGAGTAGGTAGCGAACGGTCTGGAGGTTGCCATGGACGGATGCGGCGATCATCAAAGGGGTCACGCCCAGCTTCCCCGAGGCGTTTACATCTGCGCCTTTTTCAACGAGCAGCCGGGTTTTCTCGAAGCTGTAGGCTGCGTAGACAAGAGGCGTGACTCCTTGCCCGTTTTTTATATTGGGATCAGCCCCCGCTGCTAACAGGATGCGTACTGCTTCCTGACTCCCGTAGAGTGCCGCATAGTGAAGAGGGGTCGAATGCATCGTGTCCGTCTGGTTGACCGCGCCCGAGAGCGCCACGTACTGACGCAGCGCTGCTAAGTCATTGGCGCGAATGGCCTTGGTGAACTCACCCGTGGCTTCAGTTCGAGTTGGCGGGAGCGCAAAGGCACAGAAAGACAGGAATACTCCGAGAAACGTGCGAGGGTAAAGCATATCGGCGACCTCGGATAGAATGCTTGCACTAGTTCACTCGGCTTTACAAGGTGGTCCGTACGGTACTCGTGAAACTGTTTGCGTAGTTCGAGCAGGAGTTGTATTAGCGAGGGTGGTGATAGTGATGCTAATCTAGAGGCATCATGAGCATCAGGACGACCGTAGTTTTGGATGAGGATGTACTGGAACGGGTGAAAACCGAGAGCCGAGAGCGGGGTGAATCCTTTCGAGAAACCCTTAATAATCTGCTGCGCTTCGCGGTTTCTGCTCATAAGGTAGCCGCTGACCCGTCCGCCTTCAAAGTACGACCGTTCGGCGCAACCGGCGCAATACCCGGTTTGAACTATGACAAAGTCAGCGAACTGCTCGATTATGCCGAGGGTGACGATCGCAAGTGGTAATGCTCGATGCCAACATTCTCATCTACGCGCACCATGCCGACACGCGGCAGCACGCGGCGGCAAGGGCCTGGTTTGAGAAGCAACTGGCTGGTACTGATATAGTCGGCCTCACCTGGGCAACCATTTGGGCGTTTATTCGGGTAAGCACGAACGCGAAGCTCTGGTCGCGACCTCCTGCGCTTGAGGAGGTTTTCGATCGCATCGCGGAATGGCAGAGTCTGCCGAACGTGGTGCTACTCGAACCGGGGCCACGGCATCGTCAGATTTTGAAAAGTCTGGCGCTCGAAAGCGATGCTCGGGGAGCAATGATAAGCGATGCCGTTCTATCCGCAATCGCTATCGAGCACGCCGCCACCCTGGTATCGACGGATCGTGATTTCCGGCGTTTTTCGGGCCTTCGCTGGATGAATCCGTTGGAGGATGACTAGGCGTAGAGTCCCCGGCGGCGGATGGCCAGGGCGACGCGATCGAGAGCCAGCATATAAGCGGCGGTGCGATTATTGACACCGTGCTTGCCGGCATAAGCGATCACGTCGGCAAAGCTATTGACCATGATCTCTTCCAACCGGTCGTTTACCATCTTTTCATTCCAGAAATAACCCTGGCGGTCTTGGACCCATTCGAAGTAGGAGACGGTCACTCCGCCGGCATTGGCCAGAATGTCCGGGATAATGAAAACCTTTTTCTCGGCGAGGATCGAATCGGCGACAAAGGTGGTCGGACCGTTGGCACCTTCGCACAAGATTTTGGCTTTGATCCGGTCGGCGTTGGCGGAGGTGATAACGTTCTCGCGCGCGGCGGGAATGAGCACATCGCAATCCATCAATAGGGCTGCGTCTTTGTCCACGTCTTCGGCTTCGGGAAACTCACGGATCGAGCCGGTCTCGCGGCGGTATTCCAGCAGGGCATCAATATCGAGGCCGTGCGGGTTATAAATGGCACCGTCGTACTCGACGATGCAGACGATCTTGAAACCAACGCGGCTCATCAGGCGGGCGGCCATTCCCCCGACGTTGCCAAACCCCTGAATAATCACGCGGGTTCTTTCGGGCGTCAAGCCAAATAATCGAAGGGCTTCCTGGGTCACGATCATGCAACCGCGGCCGGTGGCCTCCGGACGTCCCAGAGAGCCTCCTAATTCCAGCGGCTTGCCCGTGACCACAGCGGTGACGGTATGGCGTTTGTGCATGGAATAGGTATCCATGATCCAAGCCATGGTCTGCTCGTTGGTATTGACGTCTGGCGCCGGGACGTCGCGCTCAGGCCCGATGAACTCACCGATTTCGGCCGTATAGCGGCGGGTGATTCGTTCGAGCTCGCCTTCGCTCAGCAGATGCGGCTCGCAGATAACGCCGCCTTTGCCTCCGCCGAAAGGAATGTTGACCACGGCGCATTTCCAGGTCATCCACGCGGCGAGCGCCCGGATCTCATCAAGCGACACATCGGGCGCGAAGCGGATGCCCCCCTTAGCCGGTCCGCGCGCAATGGAATGCTGTACGCGGTAGCCGGTAAAGACTTCGATCCGACCATCGTCCAGAACAACCGGTATATTGACCGACAGTTCCATGGCGGGTGAGCGCAGGACTTTGCGCATGCCATCGTCTAATTTGAGGAGTTCAGCCGCTTCATCAAAGCGGTGAGCGGCGGATTGCCAGGGATTAATCTCTTGATCGACTAACAGGGTCGATGCAGCTTCTAACAACATTCGAAACAGCTTTCCGACGGCTTCATTTACCTTTAGTCGCCCGGAGGCCGCTCAGTTCTCTTTCGCGACGGAGCAAAAGAGAGTAAAACCGATCGAAGCAAAGCCCCTTGGCCACGATAGCCGTCCACTACTTACACTGTCATGGTATCGCTCTTGCGCGCAAGTGTAACAATTTACATGCTCCGGGAACGGTTACGGTTTGAACCAACAGCGCGCGATTCGCGTCTAACAGAAACAAAGGCAACCATCCATCTATGACGCCAGAAGAACGTAACCTGCTGAATGACCTTGCGAACCGGTTTTCGCAAATGCCAGCCGCCCCGCGCGATCCAGAAGCCGAGGATATTATCCGGACCAAGATTGGCAGCCGGCCTGATGCTTTGTACCTGATGACGCAGACCGTTTTGATCCAGAACATGGCGCTGCAACGCGCTCAACAACAGATTCAGGACCTGCAGAGCCGGATGCCGCAGGGACAGGTCAGCGGGGGTGGCTCGAGTTGGCTGGGCCAGGGCGCGCCGAGTTCGAGCGGGGGTTACGGCCAAGCGCAGCAACCACAATACGCTCAGCCGCAAGCTCCTCCTCCGCAATACGCTGCCCCGGCGCCTTCATTCGGAGGCGGTTCGAGCTTTTTGCGCGGCGCGGCTCAAACGGCGGCCGGAGTGGCTGCCGGCAGTCTGGCCGCAGAGGCGATTGGATCGATGTTTTCCCATCACGGGGGTGGCGGCCTGTTTGGCGGCGACGCATTTGCAGGAGGAGGCGGCGGAATAGCACCTACTGAGGAAATCGTTAATAACTACTACGATTCGCCTTCAGGCGGCGGCCAAGACTATCGTGACGCCGGCGGTCAGACTAATTTTGACGATTCAGCGATTGCTGGTGATCAAAATCAACTGGATGACAATTCGCAGTTCGACGACAATTCACAATTTGACGATTCCAGCCTGGATGACGGCGGCGGTTTCGATAGCGGCTCAGACGATAGCCTAGTTTGAAAGCGCACTGCTTGCTGACCGGTTTGTGAAAGAATTATCGCCGGTTCAATCGCTACGCTCATGGCCAAAAAGTCCATGCTGGTGATCAGTTGTCGGGTTCGATTTCGGCAGTTTCTCGTTGGGCGGCGCTGTGTTGCTCCTCCAGCTTCTGGTCGAGATAGGCGCGACGGCTGTCGTTGATTACTTTTCGTGCCTCCCTCGGGCCTCCCCAGCCTCCCATTTCAGCCTTGACGCCTTGCAGCTCTTTATAAATGGTGAAGAAGTACTCGATTTCGCGGCGACTATGAGGAAAGACTTGCTCGATCGTGTGAATGCTCTCGAACCGGGGATTGCGATTCGGAACCGCCAGAATCTTCTGGTCGTTTTCCTTAGCGTCTACCATCTTCAACACGCCTAAGGGCCGCGCCTCCATCAAGCAGCCGGTAAAGCTCGGTTCATCCACCATGACAATGATGTCAAGAGGATCGCCGTCTTCGGCCAGTGTGCCGGGGATAAAACCATAATCACCGGGATAATGCATCGGTGAGTAGAGCGAACGGTCCAGCCGAAAGACGCCGAGGTTTCCGTCGTATTCGTATTTATTGCTCGAATTCTTGGGAATTTCGATGATTACGCGAACCAGTTCGGGACAGTCGGGACCCGGATCAAGATCGTACAGTTTCACGGGTTTAGGGTAACAAAGAGGGGTTACACAGTAGCTACTCGGTGATGCGAAACTCGGGGCATGTCTGTAGGTACTCGAAATCCTGAGCAGCCCATTCGCTGGGGCGTGTTGGGCGCAGCGAATATTGCGGTAAAGAAAGTAATACCGGGGATGAAAAAATGCCGGTATTCAGTGGTGACTGCCATCGCCTCGCGCGACAGGGAGCGGGCGCGCGAGGCAGCGCATGAGACTGGCGTGACGAAGTCTTACGGCTCGTACGAAGAGTTGCTCGCGGATGGGGATATCGACGCGATCTATAATCCTCTGCCGAACCATTTGCACGTACCGTGGACCAAGAAGGCGGCCGCGGCCGGCAAGCATGTGCTTTGCGAGAAACCGTTGGCGTTAACCGCCGCGGAAGCCGAAGAGTTAATCGGCGTGCGAGACAAAACAGGGATGAAACTCGGCGAGGCATTTATGGTGCGCACGCATCCGCAATGGCTGCGTGCGCGGGAGATCGTCCGCAGTGGAGATATCGGAGAGTTGCGCAGCATCCTGAGCGTGTTTAGCTATTTCAATCGTGATCCGAAGAATATCCGCAACATCGCAGAAATCGGCGGCGGGGCGGTAATGGATGTGGGGTGCTATCCGATCACCATGTCGCGTTTCTTTTTTGAGCGCGAACCCGTCCGCGTGGCGGCGCTGGTCGATCGTGACCCGGAGATGAAAACCGATCGTCTCAGTTCGGCGTTGCTAGATTTTGCTCCGGGCCAAGTGGTGTTCACCTGCAGTACGCAACTGGTACCGTTCCAAAGAATGCAGGTATTTGGCACCAAGGGCCGAGTTGAGCTGGAAATTCCCTACAACATCCCGCCCAACGCGCCGAGCCGGATATTTATTGACGACGGATCCGCGCTCGCCGGGAAGAGCGCACGCGTGGAAGAGTTCCCGATTGCCGATCAGTACGCGCTGCAATCGGATGCATTTTCGCGCGCGATTCTCGATAACACGGAAGTGCCGGTGCCGCTCGAAGATGCTATCGCTAATATGCGGGTTATCGAGGCCGTGCTGCGAGCGGGCCAGACGGGCCGTTGGGAGAGCGTGCAGGATTGAGATGCAGGTTTCTAAGTTCCAGGTTCTCAGCCTTCCAGCGCATGGCTGCGTAGATTCGGGTACGGCCGCTGGGGTGATCGAAGAATATAAATTCTTCGAGCGGCGATGGGCTCAGTTTGCGATATTCGCCGAGTAACAGGTCCACCTCCGCCTCCCCATCGGGCTGGCGCGCTGCATTGAGGCCGAAAATGTCGGCTTCGTACTCTTGAGTCCGGGTAAAGGTATTGTTGACGGGCGTGAGAACGAAATTCATGGCGAGTAGCAGCAGCGCGATCCAGGGTAGAAGAGCGAAATCGCCGGTATCGCGCACGCCCCAGCGAGTCGACCACTTCGTTACGCCGAAGATAACTCCGCGCCGCGCGGCGCTAAAGAGGCAAAACAACACGATGGCGGAGAACAGCACGCCGTTCAAAACGTGATGCATCACGTAATGTCCCATCTCATGCCCTAAGACTGCCACCACTGCTTCAGGCGAGCAGCGGGCGAGCAGGTTGTCGTTCAAGGTGATGCGATCTGTGCCGAAGAGGCCGCTCACATTCGCGCTCACTCGCTTGCTTTGCCGCGACTCGTCGGCTTCGTACACATCGCGCGCCGGAATGCCATTGGCATGTGCCAGACTTAGGATCTGCCGTTTGACGGCGCTATCCGGCAGCGGCGTGTACCTGTTGAACAGAGGCATGAGATACACCGGCGCAATGGCGACTCCGATGATTGTGAAAGCGAGCGCCAAGGCGGTACACCACAACTGCCAGCTGTTCGGCAGGCGCTTTACGAGCACCAGCAGAGTAGCGACCACCACGCCACCCAAAAAGAGCGCCAGAAGAAAACCGACCGCCTGATCTCGTAACCACTGCAGCCAGGTCTGGTTCGAAAGCCCATAACTGTGCTCCCGGATGAAGCCTTCGTAGACGGTCAGCGGAAATAGCAACAAGGTCATGCTGCAGACAAATTGAATCCAGTAAAGATAAGCCTGCAGCCAGGAGAAACGAGTCAGTCGTTCGGCCCATGTCCGCGTGCGGACGGACCACCTGGTTTGGAGAAGCAGTAGCAAAGCGGCCGCAGTATACAGAAAGTCCCAGAGCAGCAGCCAGTAGCCGCCTTCGAAATAAGCATCGGAACGCTTGCGTGCAGCGGGCGGCACGGTGGCCAGCCATGCATCAGTGGCGGTTTGGGCATTAAAAAAAGGCGAAGCTTGTGCGCCCGGGGGTACCGGAGGAGCGAGCGGCGCGGCGGCGGGAATTGCGCTGGTTGACAACAGCCAAAGCCAGAGCAGAGCTATCGCCCGGCAGCTCACTTTTCGCCTTTGACATAGTCGGAGTACCAGTGCGCCATGGCTTTCTTCGACTCGTCTCCCGAATGAATGATTACTCGATAGCGGAACTCGGCCGATTGGCCGGCAGGTATTACGAATCCGCCCTTCTTCGTGGAATGCGGATCGAACTCTTTCTCGCCGAAAGGATTGACGGCAAAGAGACCGTAGTCGCGTGCGTGCCAGCGCGGCGGATGATTGGGGTTGCGCGGATTATCGAGAATTAGAATGCCGATTTTCTGCCCCTCGACTGTGCCCACGTAATCGACCCAGTCCGCGCGCTTGCCCCAAACATCTTTCTCCGTCTGGGCTCCCTCGGCGTTAGTCAGGATTCCGCCGTTTTTGCCGGCCATGCTATCGGCCACTCGAATGGCGAAAAAGCCTTCTTTAGTGTCTGCAAAAGTAGCAGTCTGCCGGGCGGTAAAAGTGGCGTCTACATCGAGCCGGCGAATTTTGTCGTCGGCATAAAACACCATCTTGCGCTGCTCCTCGAGTACCGGTCTTCCTTCGGGCGCCGACCAGGTGAAGACCGCACTTACCGAGCCGGACTTTGCTCCGGGCTTGATGCTCTCGAGTTTTTGGAGACGCACTACTCCCTTCGTCTTCGGATTGTTGCCGCTGGCTTTCGATTCGGGTTCGGTCTCCCAGAAATTGATGCCGTTGATATCGCCAAAACCAATCCATAAGCCCTTGTGATGGGGGTGATCACGGCTCTCGCCCTCCACTCGTTCCATAGGGAAGCGGCGCGTGACGACCAGGCCGGTCGCCGAGCGCAGCGGCGCAAGATATGGCTTCGAATGACTGCGGCCATAGTAGAAATCGGAAAACGGCTGGCCATTGATGCTGATTGCGAGATGGTCGTTTTGAATATTCTCGATCTGGACCTGCGCCGCGGCGGGACAGGAGAGCGCCAAGAATGCGCCCAGCGGGATTAAATACGATGTTTTTATTTTCAGCGCCTGTCTCATGTATCTGATCCCTGGATGTACCCCAAGAATGTACTGTATCCAGTCGGCATTTTATGCGATTCGAAAAGCAGGGCGCAGCAAATTTGCTGGGCTATCATAAAGGCGTCACACATATAGGAAGGAGATTAGATGGGTCCCATTGGTGCGCAGGAGATGATGTTTATTGTCCTGCTTGCGCTGCTCCTTTTTGGTCCCAAGAAGCTGCCGGAACTGGGACGGCTTTTGGGGAAGGGTCTCACGGAATTCAGAAGAGCCAAGAACGAGCTTAAGACGACCTTCGAATCTCACATGCAAGAGCTGGAACGCGAGACGCGCTTGAGCGAACAGGCCGAAGCGGACAAGCGGAATCCACCATCCGAATCGCAGCAGTACTCATCCGCGACCTATCCCTACCCGTATGACGAGTATGGGCGCGAATCCTCGTCGTACACGCCTGCAGAAGAGTCGAGCGGAGCGGCAGCTGAACAACCCAACGCAGCGCAGTCGAGTCCTGAGCCTGTATCTGGAACGGTGCCGCGTTCGAAAATGCCGCCGGCTGCGGGGCCGCCGATGACGGCGCCGGCAGCGGAGCGGTCTGAGAATGCTGTGGCCGAAGAGCAGCACTCCGCGTAGCCCGCGATAATAGATGCTCGACAACGAAAAGGAGCAGCCGGCTCCGCAAGACAATCACGAAGTTCCCCATGCGAACGAAGAAGCCGAGCACTTAAAACCTGCGACTGATCATACGCCACAAGCGGCGGAGGCGGCGATTACTCAAACCGAAGAGTCGCTGATCACTCCGATGAGCGACGCGTATGCGAGTTCGTCCGACCCTTACGGCCATTTGGAGACTCCCGCCATACCTGAGGAAGCGCGATCGCAAGAGATTACCGGGTATATGACGCCGGACGCGGTAGCAGCGATTCCTCCGCGGCAGAATCCTCCGCCTCCACCTCCGCCACCCTCCGATACGGACGAGGAGGAAGGTGATGAGGAAGAGAAGGGCATGTTGCGCATGTCCTTTATGGAGCATCTGGAGGAACTGCGTTCGCGGTTGCTACGTGCGATTGGCGGCTTGATCGTTGCTTTCATTCTTTGTATCGGATTCTGCAAGGATCTTTGGAACGTAGTATCCTCACCGGCCGTTACTGCACTCAAACACCTGGGCTACAACCCGCCTAACCTGGCGGCGATCACGCCGATGGAGCAGTTCAATGTCATCTACATCAAGCTACCCATACTCGTTTCGGTGTTCGTCGGATCGCCATGGATTTTCTACCAGATTTGGTCATTCATTTCGCCAGGACTTTATAAGCGGGAAAAAAAATGGGCCGTGCCATTCATCGTTTGCACTGCCGGACTATTCATTGCCGGCGGGTGCTTCGCGTACTTTGTGGCGTTTCAGTACGGATTGGAGTTTCTGCTTGGGATCGGCCATGACGTTCACGTAACTTCTGTCATATCGATTGATTACTACTTCGATCTTTTCGTGAACGTGACTCTCGGCGTCGGACTTGTTTTCGAGATGCCGGTCATCATTTTCTTCCTGACGCTTTTGCGACTGGCGTCACCCCGATTCCTTCTCAAACACAGCCGTTATGCGATCCTGGCGATCGTTGTTATAGCGGCGATCGTTACACCAACCCCAGACATCTTCAACATGATGCTGTTTGCGGTGCCGATGGTCCTTTTGTTTTTTGTTGGACTGTTTACATCCTACTTGCTCGTGTTAAAGCGCGAGGGGAAACGTTTTCCGTGGGGCAAGATACTGATAGGCCTGCTGATTTCGGTGTTAGTGCTAGCGGGTGTGGTGGTGGCGTTGGTTCATTACAACCACTTCCAAGTCGTGCCTAAGTGGCCTTTCTTACTGCCACCGCATCACGCAGCAGCGACGCACCGCGGGAGGTAACAATTTCGGGCGAGTCTTTCCACAGCGCCACGCCGCCCAGCAGACCATCCTCATTAGGCACGCGAATCACGTTCCGGGGAAGCGCGAAATCAATCTTCGTGGCGTTTCCACCGCCGATATAGAGGAAGTCGTAATTGAACAACGATTCGATGGTCGCGAGCGCTTGTTCCACATAACGGTTCCACTTGGTGCGCCCGTACTTGGCATAACCAACTTTGCCTAGAAACTCCTCGTACGTTTTCTTTTTTTTCCAGGGATGATGAGCTAGTTCCAGGCCGGGAACTAAATGTCCGCTGGTGAAGAGCGACGATCCCAAGCCGGTGCCCAGCGTGATCACGAGTTCGACTCCCTTGCCGTGAATCGCGCCATAGCCTTGTATGGACGCGTCATTGGCGACGCGCACCGGTTTGCGCCATTTTCGCGATAGGACCCGTTCGAGATCAAAGCCTACCCAGGTGGGATCCAGGTTGTGCGCCGTGAGTGTGGCACCCCGCTTCACGACACCTGGAAAACCGACCGATGCGCGATCAAATGGTCCGAGAGGTTTGATCAATTCACTAACCGTCGTCAGAATCGCTTCGGGCGTTGCCGGACGTGGTGTATCCACCCGCAGCCGTTCGCTAATTGGGCGGCCGCGTTCATTGAGGAGCATAACCTTGACTCCCGTACCTCCGACGTCCACTGCGAGCGTCGTTATACCGCTGGGCTTCGTTGCCATACCGAACACTGTATCGAATAATGCTAGTTACCCGGCGGCTGACGAGAGCGCCAACGTAATAGAGGCGGTAAAAAGGATAGCCGCCACCTCAGGAGGTTGATCAACATCAAAGGGGTGACATGGCACTCAGCGTGCTTGGGTGAGGGTGACAAAGCCACGACCTTAGCTGAATCTTATTAGGCGATGGCAGATTGATTGTTTCGCCAAAGCAGCGAAGCACACAAATTTTGAGTTGGAGAAATTTCGAATGCAGAGTAAGTTCAGATCTTTTTATATAAGCGCCCTCGCAGTAGTGGGAATTGGTTTAATCGGCACTTCGTTCGTACCTAGAGCGCACGCCGATACGTGGAACAAAATGACTATGGTGACGGTGAATGAGCCGATTATCGCCGGCAATAAAGTGCTCGAACCTGGGACGTACGTTTGGAAGCTGATGGATTCGCAAGCGGACCGCCACATCGTGCAAATCTTCGACAAAGATCAGAAGCATTTGGAGGAGACGATTCTGGCGATACCGGATTACAAGCTGCAACCCTCCGGCGAAACGCAGTTTGCTTTCTGGGAGACACCGGCGGGTGTTCCCCGAGCTGTGCGAGCCTGGTTTTACCCCGGTGACAACTTTGGCCAAGAGTTTGCCTATCCGAAGAAGTTAGTGGCGCAGCTTGCTTCGGCGGCGCCTGTGCCACTGCCTGCTAATTATCGTGAGCCAGATCCTGTTCCAGCGCCGGCGCCCGAACCTCCGGCAGATCCGGTTCCTGCGTCAGAACCAAGTCCGGCCGTTGCGCCTGCTCCTGCACCAGTCGCGGCTCCGGCTCCCGCGCCGCCAATGCCTGCGGAGCCAATTCCAGCGGCTCTGCCGCACACGGCCAGCCTTAATCCGTTGATTGCTCTGAGCGGATTCGGATTCCTGAGTCTGGCTGGTCTGCTAAGTCTCGTTGCTCGAAAATCGTAATGTTGTGGGAGAGGATGATGCTTGGTCTCAGAGAAGCCGGGCAATCCTCTTTCCCTCTTCTTCGTTCTTTCACATTGCTTTCAATCGGCACCGCGTTTTTACAATGCGTTCCAATCGCTAACGGTTTTCAAACCGACGAATCAGGGGGACCAGGCCACTTCAGGGCAACAGCTGACTTGGTTCTCTTAGATGTGAGCGCCCAGAATAGCGAAGGTAGATACATCAAAGATCTTGTGCCAAAAAACTTCAGCATATTTGCCGACGGTAAGGGTCAACCGATAACCTATTTTGCAAATGCCGATAGCGCTGCCGCCATCGGCCTGGTGGTGGACAACAGCGGTAGTATGCGTACCAAACGCGTGGGCGTAAATGCCGCGGGCGTGACCTTCGCGGGAATTAGTAATCCGCATGATGAGTTCTTTGTGATCAACTTCAATGACCGGGTAATTCGCGGTCTGCCCCCATCCGTTCCATTTACAGACAATATTCAGTTGCTTCGAAGCGCACTCTATCAGGCAAACCCGGTGGGACAAACTGCACTTTATGACTCGATCCTATATGCGTTGCATCACATTACATACAGCAGCTTGGAACGAAAAACGTTGATTGTGGTCAGTGATGGCCGTGATACTTGCAGCCGGCTAACCAAACGGGAGCTCTTGGACAAAATAGCGGCTTCACGAACCACCATTTACACTATTGGTTTCGCTGACGACGAGAACAGCGACTTGGATCGGCGTTTTCTGCAAAAAATGTCTAGGGTAAGTGGTGGGCAGTTCTTCGCGTTGCGGGACCTAGCCGGAATTGCGCCAACCCTGCATGCGATTTCACAAGAGATCCGCAGCCGCTACACGCTTGGCTTTACTCCAACGGGAGTTATCGATTCGCGCCGCGTGCACGAGCTCAGAGTAGTTGCCCGGCAAGATTCCACACTGCTTAAAACACACGGACGCCGTGCGTACTCGAGCGACGTTTCCGAGAACAACATTCGGGAAAGGTCAAGCCCTTAGCGCATGTCACGACTGCGTTCTTCTCTCATGACGCAACCGGAAGGCAATTATGGCTTCCTTCCAGGCCTGCACAGCCATAACCGCGATCGTATGTTGCTTCGCCGTCGCGAGCGCAAGCCGATTCTTTTTCTTCGGAACTTATTCGTGCTTGCGGGCATTGCTTGTTGTGTTTTTTTCGCTTATCAGACAGGGCGGGAAAAGGTCTATGAGGATTTTGAGAATTGGGTCTTCGATCAAGCGATCGCGGGCGGCACAAACGTTACTTTTGTCGATTACCTCGACGCTAAATGGCATTTCGGCTCACATGCTGCCGCGCCCGTTCCCCGAATCAACGCCCCGCCGATTGATGCTGGGAGATCAGCTCCGGCGCACTTGGCCGAAGGAGATTTGCTAGGACGTATTACTATTCCACGGCTCAATTTAGCGGCGGTGATCAAAGAAGGTGTCGATGCAAAAACCTTGGCTGTCGCGGTCGGGCACGTTCCAGCTACGTCACTTCCCGGCAACGATGGAAACTTCGCCGTTGCGGCGCACCGGGACAGTCTCTTCCGGGCGCTGAAGAACATTAAGATCGGTGACATTGTAAGAGTTCAGGACGCCAAGGCCATATATAGCTACGAGATTGTTGCCACTAAGATCGTAAGCCCCTCAGACGTAAGCGTTCTTCGAGCGGACGGAGGCGGGCTTCTTCTTCACAAGATTGCGGCCGGTCAGCCGAAAGCTCTGCTCACCATGATCACCTGTTATCCTTTCTACTATGTCGGTTCTGCGCCGGAACGCTTTATTGCGGAAGGCGCGCTCACTGGGGCCGAAGCAGCCGGAAGCACCATTCGTTAAGCGAACGCCATTGTCCTCCGCTGATATACTCGTCTATGGATCTCTTGGGAGGTCGTCTAATGGTAAGACTGCAGATTCTGGATCTGCGTATCGGGGTTCGAGTCCCTGCCTCCCAGCCATAGGACTGGGAGCAGCTTCTCGCGACAGGGAGATCGTATCTTCACGGCTTCTTGACAATCGGATGGAAGCGCAAGAACTTAATTTCGTCGCGCAATCGCGAACGAACTTTCGATAAGCTCCTATGGTCAACGACTTTTTGTCGGGAGGAAATATGGCCGGAAAAAACACGTCAGTTTTTGGAATTTATGCAGCCCGCGAAATGGCTGAGAATGCGGTAGATCGTATGTTGGGTGCAGGATTCCGCAACGAAGATATTTCGGTACTTCTGCAGGACAATGTAGGCACTAAAGCGTTCGCTCACGAAAAGCACACCAAGGCGCCCGAAGGGACCACGACCGGAGTGGTGGCGGGCGGGATTATCGGTGGCACAATTGGACTGCTCGCCCACATTGGCGTTTTGGCGATCCCCGGGTTAGGGCCGCTTATTGCCGCCGGACCGATTATCGCAGCACTCTCCGGAATTGGATCTGGTGGAGTTCTCGGGGGCATTATCGGCGCGCTCGTCGGTTTGGGTATTCCCGAGTACGAGGCCAAGCGTTATGAAGGAAGAATTCGCGAAGGCGGCATTTTGCTTTCGGTGCACTGCGACGACTCGGACTGGGTGGCTAAAGCCAGGCAGCTTCTGCGTGATTCGGGAGCAGAAGATATTTCTTCCGCAGAAGAGCGTCCTGCGGATTCCGCAAGATCCGGCAAGCCCTTGAGCCGCGGGGCGATTGCTTAAAGGCTCGCCTTGACAAAAACTTTGTCGGGGGCAGCTACACTCGCGTCCTTCGTTTCTATTGAGACGCGAATGGGCTGCAATCCTGATTTATTCTCCGGTTTTGCCGCAAATGAGAGCAAGTACTGGTGCGGCTGCGCTCGCAGGATTTGCTGCAGGTACGGTTCGAAGCTGACGGGCGATCCAAAGCCGAGATAATAGGATTCGCCACCCGTCTCGTCAGAGAGTTGCGACAGAAAATTCTGCCCCCAAGTCTGTCGCCAGTAACTATGTCCAGCGTGCCCGACGCTAGGGCTGTAAATGGTGTAAACAATAACTCCCGCCTTTTGCGCGCTAGCAATCCCTGCGTTCACATATGGATTGTCCGGGGTAAAACCGCCGCCCAGCGCTTCGACGCCGCTGCTGATCATCAGGACTTCCCGACGTTGCACACCAGTTTGCGGCCACTTCTTTACCGCATCGGTAAGCGAGTCAAACGGGCTCACATCGCCTCCGCCGGGTCCGAGTGCCAAACGAATTCCGTTAGCCGCGGCGGCGTGATCGCGGGTGAAATTTTGCGTGATTTGAGTCATCCCGTTCCGCATGTACCCCACTGCCGCTTCGTAGTTGGCGGGAAGCGATTGCAGGAACTGCTTTAGCGAGCCAATTTGCGTGTCAAAGCTGCCTCGCGCCGAATCATCAATCAGAAGCAAAAATTGGGTATCGGCGTTTGCTAAAGAAGTAAACCCAGTGACTGGCCTCTTGTCCTTCCCTTGACGTACGAGAATGTCAGTTGCTTCGACTGGCGGTATCGTCTTTCCGCGCTTCGGCTCGAGTGTGACAACGATGGAAACAGGGACGCCGGGTGTCGATTGTTGGGTCCAAGCAATCGACGAGGTTAGTAGAAGTACTACCAAGCAGGCTTTTTGGGCCAGACTCTTACTCAGTTGCATAGTGCAGTCATTTCTCAGTGAGCGCGACGGCGAGAGGTCTTCTCGCTACTCGAGCACTCACTTTGTTAGACCGACTCTTTCGATTTTCGGATTCAATGATATACGCTTCTAATTCGCCTGCGCGTACTGCAGCCGTATGGAATCTAAGTACCCGCTTACGCGCGCGTTCGGCGATTTCCCTGCACTGATCCTTACTAATTCTAAGGGCGCGCAGAACATCATCTGTCCGACGAACCGGAATTATTTCCGAGCGTGGCTTAAAAAATGAATGAAGACCAGTCCATTCATCCGTGAGGATCGGTATTCCGCAAGCCGCCGCCTCGAACAGCCGGACGCTAGGCGAATAACCCGCTCGTATCATATCGCGCCTCGTTACGTTAAGGGCGAAGCGCTGTGAATTGTAGAATGCGCGGTGGCCCGATGCCGGCAAATGTTCTATGTGTCTGACGTTAGAAGGCCAGGCGATTGTGTCGGGATACTGCGGGCCGGCGACGGCAAATTGCTCCTCAGGCGAGCATCGTGCGGCGTTCAAGAGGATTTCTTCAAGCGTATGCTGGCGATCCGGCGCATAGGTGCCAAGATACGCAACGGCCCATTTCTCCGCCATAGGCTGCGGAAAGTAAACGGTCGGATCTACCGAGCAATACAAGGGGCGGGCGCAAGGTGAACCCATCCGGTTTTCAATGAATTGCAGCGTGGGGCCGCCGGTGAAAGAAAGATATAGATCGTACTTAGCAACTAAGTCATTCGAGAGATAGGTGCACGCATGATTTGCCAGTGCTGC
Source organism: Bryobacteraceae bacterium (assembly GCA_036272575.1). Lineage (GTDB taxonomy): Bacteria > Acidobacteriota > Terriglobia > Bryobacterales > Bryobacteraceae > Bog-105. Next base: position 29,455 of record DATAYL010000115.1, read on the forward strand.
AAGCGTTACGGGTGTATCGATATCGTAAAAGACCAGCAAATTCGAAGCAACACCTTTGGCCCACCGAGCCACTGCAATTCCGTCAGGGACATACGACCCGATCAACACGGCATCGGCTTGCCTTACGATATCTTCGAACTCATCTTTAAGCTGTTCGAGGCTTTGGTAGAGATGAACGCGGCAAAACGGCAGAGTCGTAAATTCCCGGTTTTGTGCGTACCAGGGTACATCCCGTTCGAGAAACGTAACCTGATGACCTTTAGCTGCTAATTCCTTAATAAGGCCGCGGTAGGTGGTGGCGTGACCGTTCCCCCAGCTGGAGGTAATCGAAAGTCCCAGAAAAACAAAGCTGCGCGGTGATTTACTCACACCTCAATCTCCAAGTCGCGCGACTTGGAGATCTGCGCGACCGCTCGAGTTAAGATGTTCTGCAGCAAAGCACCCCGGCACTCATAGGTGTGATCGGCCAGAACACGTGCGCGGGCAGCCCGGCCCATGGTGAGCGCTCGCTCTGCCGGCAAATCGCGCACGGTACGCGCCACATCTTCACCGCTATGCGCCACAATTACCTCACGGCCGGGTCGGAGAAAGCTTTCGATCCCCTCCCAATAGTCGGTAATGAGGCAAGCCGCGGCGCCGGCTGCTTCGAAGACGCGAGTAGCCGGCGAATAGCCGTAACGAGCCATGCTTTCACGGCTGACATTCAGCACCATTCTGGAAGAGCAATTGAATTTATTGTGGTCCGCTGTATAAACATGGCCCACATACCGGATATTAGAAGGCATGGGTTTGCCGGTCCACCCGTTGCCGCCCAGGAGGAAGGTATGGTTCGGCGCCAGATTTGCCGCCCGAAAGAAAAAATCTTCGACACGAGTTTCGCGATCAGGCAAACGATTGCCCAAAAAGGAGAGATCGGACATAAATCTGGCTTCGGCGTCGACGGGAAAATGAACATCAGGATCGAACGCGTTGTAAATCGCGACGCAGTTACGAGCTCCAAGCTGCCGGTATTGCTCCGTAACGCGTTTGCCGCCGCCGTAGGTTAGAACGAGATTGTAGTTTGCCAAGCAGGTATGAAAGTTGTCTGCCGGATTGCTGCGTAGCCGTTCTAGGGTTGCGGGAGCATCGACATCCCAGAAAATTTTGCAGACGGAGGCGGGCATCGCCGCCACCTTTGCTTCGAGAAATTCGTCGAGCACTCCAACACCGCTTGCTTTCACAACTACCTGGCAGTTTTCGGACCAGAGCAGATTGCGCTGCAGAGCCGGAGCATCATTCGGATCGTAGACAATGATGCGGGCCCAGTCCGGATCGGCGATATCGCGATGCTTTTGCCGGTCGTAGGCATCCGGCTCGAAGAAGTGAATTTCGCATCCAAGGTTTGCCAGAGCGCGCAGTATGCCGCGATAATATGTGGCGGCTCCGTTCCAGTAGGCCGAGACCAAGCTCGAACCCCAGAATGCGATGTTCACGAGTAAACCTCCTCCTCTCTAATAGCGGGCGCGCACTGATGGAAGATGCTGAGTAATTCGTCCACTCGATGGCCGCAGGTGTGCCTGTTTCGAATCGTCTGTAATCCGCTCTCGGCCAGGCTTTGTGCCAGGGATTGATCGTGCAGCACGTCCCGTAAACACGAGCCCATTTGCTCACGGCTCGGCGCTATCAGGAAGTCACGGCCAATCCGGAAAAGCCCTTCATTATCGTTCCAGGGTGCGGATACCAATGGTATGCCACAGGCTAGTGCTTCGAAGGGCCGGATCGTAGGGATCCCGGGTAGCTGCTGTGTATAGGGCCGACGCGGTACATGGATGGTGACCCGGAATCGCGCAAAAACTTCCGGCACTTTGTGGTTCGCCACCCAACCGTCATACGCAATGTTCGCCTCCTCAAGTTCAGCGATGGCGCTTATCGGATAGCGAACGCCGAAGGCAACCGCTTTAAGATTCAGATCGCAACTTGGGCCGATGAAATATTCCCGCAGCTCCTCTGTTCTCTCCTCGTCGCCCCAGTTACCGATCCAAACTAAGTCGCCGATCTTCCCGGGAGATGGAAGTGGATGGAACGTTCTAATATCGGCCGCCTCGTGCCAAACATAAACCTGTTTGCCCCAGCCGAGCCGCTGGTATGCTTGCCTCAGCGATTCACCGTAAGCCAGCACTCCGTCAAAAGCCGAAAGATCAAAACGAGACAACTCTTCCGGCGCGGTAATCGCGCGATGATGTGTATCGTGGAAGAATAAACGCGTTCCCGGATGTCTCTTCCGATAGGCTCCTAAACTGGCAACGATACTCGGCTCATTCCACTCGTGCACCAAAATCAGGTCTGTTCCATCCAACTCGCCTTCGAAGTCCGGTTCCTTCGTATAACGGATGCTTGAAAGGTTCGGAAACGCCCTGCGAAAAGCTCTTACGGCAGCTTGCCCGTGGTCGCGTTCAAGATTTTCGCGGCTCCATGCGTTCTGCGGTTCGAAAACCCGGACGTCGTAGTCCCGTGCTTTTAACTCCTGAACAATGCCGCGAAGGAAATGGGCGTTCCCGTGGTTCCAGTCGGAGACGAGCGAGTGGCAAAAAATAGCGATTTTCAAGCTCATGCCGCTACACCGTTTTCGCGACACTTCCGGCTAACCAAGCGATCGTATAGGTTACGGTACATACGCCAGGACGTATCCGCGCAATAGCGCCGCGCCGCTTGCGAAGCCCTGTAGGCGAGTTCACGGCGTTGGGCTTCGTTCGCAATCAGCTCATTCAATGTGCGCGTCCACGCGTGCGGGTCGCGCGGATTGATAAATACGGCCGCGTCGTCCCAAAGCTCTCGTAGACTCGGGATATCAGCCAGCACCAGACAGCAGCCAGCTGCCGCCGCTTCAAGTACCACCAACCCGAATGGCTCGTAAAGGGCGGGGTGGACAAACAGGCTGGCCGCTGCCATTCGTTCCAAAACCTCGTCATGCGACAGAGAACCTAAATGTTGAAGTGACCGCGATTCGCCGCTGCCTGCCAGATAGAGCGGCCAGTGAAGGTGTGGTGCAATGGCTTCGAGTAGCGAAAGATTCTTCGCCTTATCCCACATGCGGCCGGCCGCGAGTGAAAAGTGCTCCTTCGTTACGGGGCCATGCGGCGAAGCCAGGCTAAAGTTTGGGATTACAGTTGCCTTCTCTTGCGCGATTCCGTATTCATGCACCAATGCATCGAGCATTGCTTGGGACGGCGACACGATGAAGGTCGCCGCCTGCAGCCCGCGCGATACCTGTTCTCTGTAGTTTTCCCACGTTATCTCCGGCGCGCATCCGTGCACCGCACGCCACCACGAGTAAACACAGGAATGAGCCACACACAGCACAGGTGCGTGCCAGGGGGCCGCCGCCAATGCATAGCTATTGAGATGAACGACGTCCGGCTTGAATTCGCTCTCTAGTTTCGTCAGCCAGGTGCGCGCCTGCTCAATCGCGTCCCACGGCTCTTGCATCCATTCGAGTGCAAATGGTGCATGGACGAAGCTTCCTCCGGTAATCGCCTGGATTTTTCGTTGCTGCTCCGCGCTCGGGGGCGGCCCGAGACAGACCGCCAGCGCATCCAATCCGGCGGCTCTCAGCTGTCGAATCAGATCGATGGAATATTGCCATACACCGCCGACCGCGTCGGTGGTCATCAGAATTCGCTTGGCTTGCTGGAGGTCGGCTTTCACGTCAACGGCCGGAGCTCAGCGTTTCAAGTTCCACTAGAGCCTGCGGACGCTGTTCCTGAATATCGCTAAATGCATCGAAGCCGTTCAGGTAGGCGCTGTGGGCTCTCTCCCAAGCCAAATCATCGGGAGCACCCCACATGCGCGTGTACTCTGGAGAACCGGGATATGGGAAAAGGGGTACCGGCTTGTTGGCCCAGACTCCATGCCCCTCAAGTTTCTTGCGCCAGCCTTCCACCACCTCCGCATCATCTTCGGTCATGGCAAGTAGATTCGCTTGCACGAACGGAACGAGCTTCTTGGCAAATACTAAACGGCCAGTCAACTCTTCCGTGCTCATCTTGCACTTTTTGTCTAGATACGCTCGCCCGGCTTCAGTGATGCTCTCGACGCCGGCTTCAATCGATACGCAGCCCGCGCGCGCCAACCCTTCTATGGCGTCCTCCTTCCACAAATCGATACGCGTCTGCACTCCAATTTTTATTTTGCGTTGCGCCAGCGCCGCGAGTAATGCTGTATCCGGCAGGAAAATCTCATCGATGAAATACAAGTACTCAATGCCGCTCTTAATCAGCGCGTCAAGCTCTTTGAGGATCACTGGCAGAGGACGTTTGCGATAGTTATTGCGGAAATTGTCTTTCGCGCAAAATGTGCAGTGGTAAGGGCAACCCCGTGATGCCTCCATCTCCGCCCCCGGCGCCCGCGGTTCCGTGTCGAACCTGTGATGGTGATGTCTATGCCTCTGAATGGTCTCTTTCGGCCAGGAAAGAGCGGGGAGGCGACTCATATCTGAAGCGCCATTGGGGCCTTTTATAATGATTTGGTCCTCGCGGCGATATGCGACCGAGGAAAGGGAGTCAATGTCTTCAGCCAGCCGAGGCAAAACCTCCTCGCATTCCCCGAGAACGACATAATCGGCACCCGTCTTCTTCAAAACCGGTCGGGGCGTGGTCGATCCGTGCGGGCCGACAATCACGATCTTGCCTCCAAAAGGCCGTAGCCTTTCACAGAGTTGCTGTGGGACTCGGATCTCCGGAGGGGCGCATCTCCAAAAGAGATAACTCGGCGCCGTGGTTACTACGCTGAAGTCGGGATGAAACCGTCTTACTTGCTCCACAACTTCTTCTTGGGTCAATTGATCGAGCTGGCCATCGACCAAAATGCACTCGTGGCCGTGTTGCTCGAGCAGCGCCTTAGAATAGCCGAGCTCCAGAGGTAAATGCGGCTCACGGCAGCCAAAGTAGATGCTGCCTTCGAAATTCCATGACGGGTTGATTAGAGCAAAACGCATTAGGCTACCTGCATCCGGGATTGTTCCACCATTTCGGGGCGTTTGCTGTACCAGTCAAGCAACTGCGACAATCCCTGGCTTACTGTTATTTGCGGAATCCATTTCACTGCGCGTGAAATCTTTGCGATGTCCGATACGTACCAACGCTGATCTCCCAGGCGCTCCGGTCCCCATTCCACACGTGGCGAACTTCCTAAGAGAATCTTGATCTGCGACAGCACTTCGAGCAGACTGGCACTATTTGAAGCGCCGCCCCCTATATTGAATGCGTGCCCCGAAATCTTCTGAATGCTTTCCATGGCCAGACGCATAGCTCGAACCAGATCGGACACGAACAACAGATCGCGTACCTGTCTTCCGTCACCATAGAGTGTGATTGATTCGCCTTTGGCAGCCCGGCGAAGGAAATGAGCAACCCATCCCTGATCTTCCGATCCCAGTTGATACGGTCCGTAAATACAACTCATACGAAACACAACGGTCGAGAGTCCGAAAGAATGCGCATAGTCCAGCACGTACTGATCTGCGCTCCCTTTCGAGCAACCGTAAGGGGAAAGAAAATCTAATGCTTGTTGCTCGTTCACTCCTGTCTCGGAAATCGCGGCGTTCAGGGGTTGGTATCGCGCGCCTCGCTCGCAGAGCGGTACATTGCGGAGGCCGCCATAGACCTTGTTTGTGGAAGTGAAGAGTACCGGGGTTTGAGGTGACAGTGCCCGGACTGCCTCCAATATGTTCAGAGTGCCACCAAGATTTGTTGCCGCATCCGCAGCCGGGTCGGCGAGGCTTGTCGTTACCGCGACCTGCGCCGCAAAGTGATAAATCAGCCTGGCCGATCGAACCGCCTGCTTGACCGTACTTTGCTCTCGCACATCGGCCTGTGTGAATAGAACCCGACCGGGGTAGCCTTCCTGTAGCTCGGAGATATTTCGCTCCACTCCCGGCCTGCTTAAATTATCAAGAATGTGAACCGGTTGATCTTGTTCCAAATAACTGCGCGCCACATTCGTTCCAACAAAACCGGCGCCGCCCGTAATGAGAATGTATCGGCTCTCCATCGGATTCCTCAGACCACCAATCCGCGGGACGTCAACTCATGTTGCATCTCGTTGAAGCGGTCCGGCGCTGTCTGCCTTTCCAGCCACTCCGCCAAATCTCGCATTCCATCTTCCAAGGAGATGCGTGGTCGAAAACCAAGCACGTTCTTTGCCGCGCTAATATCCGGGAAACAGTGCCGGATGTCGCCCACGCGATATTTCGCAGTGATCTCCGGTTCCATGCTACGACCCAATACCTTTGCTAACCTTCTCGCTACATCGCGAATGGTAATCTTTTGCCCGCTACCCACATTGAAGACCAGGTCCTGCGCGGCTGAAGTTTCCAAGGCTAAACGGCAAGCTTGCGCCACGTCGTACACGCTCACAAAATCCCGCAGTTGCTTACCGTCCTCAAAGATCTTTGGACGCTCGCCGTTTAGTAAGCGCGAGGCAAAGATCGCCAACACGCCGGTGTACGGATTCGAGAGCGACTGAAACGGTCCATAAGCGTTAAAGAATCGCAGCGCTACGGTCGGCACACCATAGGCACGACCCATCAATAGACACATTTGCTCCTGGTCATATTTTGAGAGCGCGTAAATCGAGGCGAGTGATGGCTGTTTACTTTCCGGCGTGGGCGCCGGCTGCAATGGCGAACCGTCGCTGGCAAACATTTCCCACTGATGCGCCTTGAGTTGCTCGGTGGTTCTAGCCGCATGCGAATAGGGCTGGCCTGCAGGCGTCACATACAGGCCTTCTCCGTATACGCTCATACTGGAGGCGACAATCAACTTACTCACCGGAAACTTGACCAGCCGTTCCAGTAAAACAGCCGTCCCCAGGTTATTCACGCTGGTGTACTCGGCGGTTTGATACATGCTTTGGCCTACGCCTACCAAGGCTACGAAATGGTAAACCGCATCGACGCCCGCCAAAGCATCATCCACAACTTCTGGGTTACGTACGTCGCCCAAAACAAACTCAGCTTCTTTCCGCAGGTAAGCGGGGCGATTCGGAGCGTCCCCATGTACCTGAGTTATCAGACTATCGAGCACCCGAATCTGATACCCGGCGTTTAGCAATTCTGCCGCTACATGCGATCCGATAAATCCGGCACCTCCCGTAATGAGTACGGTTCCCTTCATTAGCCGTTTCGTCCTTTGATTTGAATTTGTTCAACACGCAAGGTAAGTGTGTGGCAATCGCGCGCAAACCGCGCCGGCAATTGCCAGCTGCAGATTGACTTACCAGTGAAAACATCATATGAAACTGTTTACTGCCGTCTTTGGATGAGAAGCATTGTAGCTTGCATAGTTTCTACTTACCTTTAACATACGTGTTTCTTTGTAAGTAAATTTACTAGTCTGCATAGCGGCGAACCATCTTTGCGCAGAATTCCGCAAATTGAACTGGGTTTTGTGGCGGACTGGTATGGTGCGGCCGAACACCGCAGTGTTCCGGAGTAAAACAGAACGTTACCGTAAGCTCAAACTCGCTCAAAAGGCTCATCTGGTGATCAAACCAGACGAGGGAGTCAGGCCTCTCGAAATCGGCCCAGCTCAACCCGGTGCGCAATTTGCGGACGCCCAATTCTCGCAGCGCCGCGACGGCGTTTTCGAGCCGGTGATCTTCAAAATGAAACCACTGGCACAATCCCAACGCCGGCGTATAATCTGCGAAAACATTCATGGCCCTTTTGCGTGACCCATCTTCGCGGAAAAGGCCCATGTAGAAATGTCGATAATACGATGACCCCTCGCTCTCTCTGTGCCGCGTGGTAGCAGGCCAGGCGCGAGGCAGATCGAAGAGACTGTACCAGTAAACATGGTCCAGTCTCGAAAGCAACAGCTCCGCCGTCCGTTTTAGCCCAAACTCCTGGACTTCCTCTGCCCCGAATGAGGAAGCACCCACTTCCGACACCCAAATCGGTTTCGCGGTAACGGCTCGAATTTCATCCAGTTTCTCCGGCCATTGATCGATAGCCCAGTGGTTCCAATCCAAAGGAAAGCCGTGTACCGCGACGACATCGAGTAGATCCAGCACACCGAACTCACTCATGCGGACAATAAAGGCCGGGTCGATGGGCGAGATCCCTCCCAGCACTCTCTGGATGTTGGGACGTTCGGCTTGAACCGCGGAAGCGGCACATTTGACCATGGAGCCGTAGACCGACCAATCGGCATCCACTTCAAAATCCCAATGTGAAAGATTATTCGGCTCGTTCCAGAGCATCACGGCTTCGATCATGAGTATGTCTCGCTAATTTGCTGTGTTTGCTCGCGTCAAGGGGTGAGATTCGGCACTTCGTGGAGATACGCCTCGCCATCACAACGACAGATAAACACTTCCGGCTCCGGGCTGCTTTCTATTTTGAAGCCCGCGCTTCGCAGCACAGCCTCCGTGCAAGCTTTGTTTGGAATCCACCAGTTCGTTGGATCATGCGAATATTCGTTTTCAACAAAATGCAGTTTCGGATAACCAGGCTTATCAAACAGAGCCGTTTCGGAAAACGGATAGTCCCGATCTACTTTGGGCGTCGTAAAGCTGCCACGCAACATTGACTGAAATACCAGCCAGTCTTTCGCCGCATGTTGCCGTAACAAATCGAGCGCAAGCAGCGGATGTCGCAAGTGATAAAACACGCCCATAAACAAGACGAGATCAAACCGCTCTTTGAGCTTGGGAACGTCATACACTGAAAGCCGCTCAAAGCTGATCTCCAATCCCTCGACTTGCGAAGCAAAACGAGCTTGCTCCAGATATTGCTCATCGTGATCAATACCGAGCACCCGCGCGGCGCCCCTACGCTTCATCTCCAGAGAATAGAAACCACCATTGCAGCCCACATCTAAAACGCTCTTGCCTGTCAGGTCGCGCGGAATAGCATCTCGAAAATTTCGCCATTTCGCTGAAGGGTAGTCGCCCAGGAAGTGATTTGGCGCGGTTTGGACACCTCCGAGAAGCATGTTATGAAACCATGGACCTAGTTCGTTAACGCGCTTCACGATTTCCGCTGTTGAATGGCCATTTATCAAGGACGTTCCCCCTCCCGCCTTTATGAATCGTATTCTACTGATCCGCCACGGCAATACCGATCTCTCGGGCCGTGTGCTATACGGCCGCACTCCTGGCATTCATCTGAACGTCGAAGGACTCAGACAAGCTTCTCGTTTAAGTGCCGCCCTAAAGCAAAGACATCAGCTCCGCTCCGTGATCTCGAGCCCCTTGGAACGCGCTGTGGAAACGGCACAGCTCTTATCCGCAGCTTACGGACTGCCTATAACCATAGACGAGGGACTTACAGAAATCGATTTTGGAACTTGGGTTGGGCGTTCCTTTGCGGAATTAAACGAGTCCGAATATTGGAAGGCATTCAACCGCAAACGCTCGCTCTCGTGGCCTCCGGACGGAGAAACGATGACCGAGGTGCAGGCTCGTGCCTGGCGCGCCATTCACGCCATCTCTACAAAACTTCCACCCGATTCGAATGTGGCACTCGTGACGCATGGCGACGTCATTCGATCGGTACTCGTACTCCTTCTAGGAATCCCCATCGACCACATTCATCGCCTTGATATTGCTCCAGGATCGGTAAGCGAATTTCTGATAACGGGACACGACCCCATAGTCACCGCTGTTAACCAGATCTTTTACTAACTGTCATTGGCTTTCGCTGATCGGGTTCAATGAAAGAAGATGCTCGTCGAAAAGAGTGCTGAAGGAGCTATTTCAGCTTTAGCCCGCACGCTGGATCAATCGTTAATTCTGATAGAGGATTGGGACGGCATCATAGAACACTGGACGTCCGGCTGTCAGCACCTGTATGGCTGGTCAGCGGATGAGGCCATAGGGAAGTTCGCTGACGACTTACTCCAAACCCTGCCTCGCGATTCTTTTGATTCGATCCGGCATCACCTGAGGGCTACTGGAACTTGGCAGGGCGAAATCCAGCAGACGGCAAAAGATGGGACTTCCATTTTCGTGTTGACGCGCTGCGTGATGCTTTCGGAAAACCAGGATCGGCGGCCCAGTATTGTCTCCACCTATACGGATCTAACCGGCTCTTTCAAGATACAACGAGAATTGGAAATTGCAAACGAGCGTCTGCGGACAATGGCGCTTGAGCTCGAGAGTTCAAACGCCGAGCTGGAGGAATTCGCGCGTATCGCATCTCATGACCTGAGCGCTCCGTTGGTCAGCACCCGGTGGCTTCTCGACCTCTTCTACTCGCGATATGGCAGTGACTTGGATGAAGAAGGGCAAAGTTCCATCCAGGAAATTATACAGAGTCTCGAGCGCATGACAAATCTTACGGAAGCTATACTGGAGCACGCGCTCGTAGGCACAGGCGCGATACACGCCAACGAGGCTAGTGATGCGGAAGCGGCATTGAGTTTCGCCCTCGCAAATCTGCAAAAGGAATTGAATCTTTCAGGTGCCGTAATCAAACGGGGAGCCTTGCCAAAACTCTTCATCGCCGCTCAACCGCTCGCTCAAGTTTTTCAAAATTTAGTGTCGAATGCCGTGAAGTACCGCCGTAGCGATACGCCCCTCCGCATTGACTTGACGGCGACTTTTCAAGCACCGGACTGGCTGATCATGGTAGAAGATAACGGCCTCGGAATTGAAGCGAGTTGGCTCGAGCGTATCTTTCAACCACTGCAGCGGCGATATGGATCCGAAATCTCGGGAAGCGGCATTGGATTAGCAACTTGCAGGAAAATTGTGACCCGCGCTGGCGGCAAGATCTGGGTTGAATCCGAACTGGGCCGGGGCTCCAAGTTTTGCTTCACCTTGCGCGGGCCGGTTCATTAATAGAGCGGCCTGCCAAGCGCGTCAAGTTCTCCCGAACTTTAGTTAACAACGGCCCCCAATCATTCGGTCGTTCCTGTCGAAAAAGGTGCATTCCTGGATACCAGGGAGTGTCGTTTCGAGCCAGCATCCATCGCCAGTCGCAAACGAACGGCAGCAAGGTCCACACCTTCTGTCCCAAAGCACCCGCGAAATGCGCCGTCATTGTGTCAACGGTAATTACGAGGTCGAGACCAAGGAGGAGGCTTGCTGTTTCCAGCATCGTCTGACCCTCCTCGTATAAATGTTGAACAGCTATGCCAGTCTGGTCCAAATCGAACCGTTCTGGACCTGCCTGCAAACTGAAACATTCCACACCCGCTGTATCGAACAGATCTTGAATCAGCTTTGCCGGAATAGAACGGGCTGGATCATAGTTACTGGCGTTCCACACTATACCTACGCGAGGCAACTTACTGCGTGGCCAAAGATTTACCAGAGGTGCGCGCAAGTAAGGAACTTCATTGGGGATCGATGCTAACCCAGTGTTGAAAATCCGGGGAAGTTCAGTAATTTCTATCTGCTTGTCCCATCGCGGTTCCGCTTCTCCCCAAGTTATGACGCGGTCGGCTAATTCACTGTAAGTAAGCAGTTCTTTCAGCTTGGGCTGTGCTTCTATCGTTACGTGTTGGGCAATCGCCCGGAGCGGCCGCGCATAGCGAACGAACTGCATGGTGTCGCCTAAGCCATGCAAACAGCGGATCAGCAATCGCTTCCCGGATAAAGGCTGTCCATCCCAATAGCGATGCGGATCCGGATTGGCCCGCCGCGCAATTTGGTCGCTTTCCTGCCACGCGAGTGAGAACTGTCCTCCAAGCATGTGGCATTTCCAGCGCCCAGCCGCGCATTCGTCAGGTGGATGGCCGGACTCTTCGGCTGCATTGAACAGCTTGATGGCCTCAGCAATTCGTAACGTAGACAGCCGGTTCTGCGCCGCTTCAAATAACGTTCCAGAGTCTGGCGCCATCAGTCAGGGTTTGCCCTCATGCGGTCCTAGCGAACGCCTCATTCGGCACGCTGCGGCACGACGGGCAGAATCACGGCGGAAGGATAATTTTTCTCATGGAAAACTGTTTGCTTCGCACGGGTCATCTTTGTTGCATCGCTATTCGCCCCAGCCGAATTCATGTTGCGATCAAAGCGTGGAAAGTTGCTACTGGAAACTTCGAGCCGGATCCGGTGGCCCGCGGCAAACTGATAACTCGTTACGCCAGCATCCACGCTAATTTGATAAACCGCGTTGCGTTTCACAAATACCGGCTTTCCGAGTGATAAGCGGTATCGAAGACGTTGAATTCCATCGCACACTGAGAGTGCGCTCCCATCTTTTGCTAGGTCTACCAGTTTGGCCGTGAAATCCGTGTCGTTGGCTGAAGTGGAAACATATAGCACGGCCTTTACTGGCCCGGTAACCTCCACGTTTTGCTGGAGGGGTGGGGACGTGTATACCAGAACGTCGCCACGCCGTTCCACTGCGACTTGCTCGAGTGGCCCGGGAGGCAGGATCTTGGGCTCGCAGCAGATTGCACCGCCGGCGGTTGGTACAGGATTCCTCGGATCATACAAAAAGACATCATGTGGGTTTTTGCCCGAGGGCTGACGCGAGAGTTCACCATCACCGCTTCCGCTATTGGCATGACCCCGGCTCGAGAGATAGAACGGCGTATATTTCGTGCGCGCCAGCGGCCACTCATGCTCTTCCCGCCAGATGTCCGGTCCCATCACGAAAATGTGCAAAACGGCCCGTTGTGATTCGCCTTTCAAGGGGCGTTTATGCTCCCACTTGTCAAACCAATCGGCTTGCATGCTTCGGATGGCTAAACGTTCCTCTTTTCCGAAATCCCGCGTGCCAAAACGTAGTGAGGGATTGTGTCCCCATGGACCGATCCATGTCTGTATCTCACGATGAGCCGCTTCAAGCCGCGAGAACATGTCGAGATCGCCGTCGACGTAATTATCGAACCAGCCGCCGAACGACAACACTGGAACATGTACCTGATGCACTTGCTCGCGAATGCTCCGCCTCCTCCAAAAGGCATCATACGAGGGGTGATCGAGCGCTGCTCTCCAAACCGGCAACTCTACACCCGTAGCAGCCAGATCAGCTGTCCGCAACGGGATGTGATCGATGTAACTGGCGAACAGCGGACGCACATGTGAAGGTGGTGTAAGATTTTCCGCTAACCAGAGCAGTCGATGTCCGAGTTTCAGAGCGCCACCGGAGGAATAGAAGCGATCCAGGTATTCGTCATCTCCGGAAAACAATGGCGAAATCGCGAATAGATGAGGGTTGTCCTGGATGGCTGCCCACCACTGGACCATGCCCAGGTAAGAACCGCCAGCCATGGCAACCCGGGTGTCGGACCAGGATTGTTCCGCGATCCAATTGATGGTGTCGTTCCCGTCCGGTCCCTCTTGCTGAAGCGTCGGGAAGGTACCTTGCGAAGCAAAGCGCCCGCGGATATCTTCAATCACGACGGCGTAACCGCGTTTGGTGAATTCACGATAGCCCCGGCTCGAAGGGCCTTTCCGGTTATAGGGTGTGCGGAAGAGCACTGCGGGCCAACGCCCGGTCACTCTTGGCAAGAAAACGTCGGCCGCCAAGCGCACGCCATCCCGCATTGGAATCGAGATGCCCAGCTGTTCCTGGCCAATCTCCACCTTTGAACTTGATCGGAAACTCTGTGCGTAAAAGATCTGGGTGCACGCCAATGCCGATGAAACCGCTGCTAAGGCCACGATTCTTCGAGCTGCGGCGGGCCAGTTCATGTTCGGAGGGGCGCCACTATTTCCTCTGCAGGCTTCGGGCGCGGTCCAAACAAAGCGGTGCCAATTCGCACGATCGTCGCTCCCTCTTCAATCGCTACTTCGAAGTCGCCCGACATGCCCATCGAAAGCTTTGCCAGGTTATGCTCACGGGAGAGCCGTGACAACTCGCGAAAGTACGGACGGGAGCGTTCCGGATCCTCTGACCACGGCGGAACTGTCATCAGCCCGGTAACCGTGATATGTGAGCATTTCCGGGCGACTGACAAGAGTTCCCCAATTTTCCCCGCCGCAGTACCGGTTTTCGCGGCTTCATCCGACAATTTAACTTCGAGCAAAACCTCGAGATTTTGCCCGCGCTCGCCTGCCGCTCTATCCAGGCGTTCCAGGATTCTCGCCGAATCTGCTGTCTCAACCACATCGAACAACTCGCAAGCGGCTTGCGCTTTATTCGATTGTAAATGGCCGATCAGGTGAAAGCGCGCCTCATGGAGGCTGCCGAGTTCCTGTTTCTTTGCGGCAAACTCCTGCACATAATTCTCACCAAATTCCCGCAATCCAGCCTGATAAGCTTCCGCAATGCGCGCCGCAGAAAATTTCTTCGTCACCGCCACTAAGTTTATTTCGGAGCGCTTTCGACCGCAGCGTTCCAAGGCTCTGTCGATCCGGTTTTCCACAGCCGTAACGCGGTCCGCAAAGGTGCAAGTTTCGGGTGTCAAATCACTATCATAGAAGCTCCGGGCAGGCCGCCGAGAGCCAAGAACCACAAGCCCTCCTGTCGGCTATCCACGCGTTTTTGGCTTCTTGCCGCAAGCCCGCGGTTATCGATTTCGGCGAGAAACCACTGCATCTAAGTACCGGAGCATTCGTGGTGGAGTGCCGCGCCGGCCGCGTCGTACTCGAGGCCTGGAATGAGGAGCGTAGTATCTCGCGCCGTATTCTCAGCGCTCACTGCTCCAAGCCGGGCGTTCTCGACTGTATTGTGCAGCGCTTCGGCGGCGTGAAGGGATCGCTGGCTTTGATCGACCTGGACAGGCCGCAGACGATTTCACGTTCGCAGCGCAGTGTCCGCCAGAGTTTTGCCGAACAGTTCCGGCGCATGTTGGGGCGTCAGTTCCCAGGCTGGGACATTCAGTCGCTTACCGCCGCCCCGGACCTTCGGCGCTCGTTTTCCAGCCTCTTTCCGCGTGCTCATCTGGCCCGTGGCAGCCGGCATCTAGCCGCATTGACTTGCCCGTCTTTCGAAACGGAACCGGAGTTTATTTCCTTTGCCCTACTTTGGTTTGACTATCTCCGCACGCGCCTGCGTCCGTCCGAAACTCTCTCCCTTTGCCTGTTCCTGCCCGAGACGGCCGGCAACCTGACAGCGCATCGGCTACGCTGGCTCTCCAGGCACAAGCTCAAGCCGCAACTTTTTCGTTTTAATGAGCACGGTATGGCCGGCGAGGTGGACGCGTCAGACCTCGGCAATCTCGAGACTCGTTTGTTGAAACCCGGCGTTCCCGAAGGACTCGCACCTGACCTGCAACAGCTCCTGAATTCGCTGACCACCATGCGAGGCGTCGGCTGCGTTCCCGAAAGCGATGGCTTCAGCATTCGCTTTCGCGGTCTCGAATTCGCTCGGATCGAAGGCGACAGGGTTCTTCTAGGAATTCAGACCAGAGAGACGGTCGAGAGGACTGCTCTCGCCCGAGTGAAAGCCTTTGCCGCCCATCTTTCTTCGCTTTCGTCGAGCAGCAGTGGTCGCATCCATGGCGAGCTCCCTTCGTTCCCTGAACGCTGGTTCGAAACCGCGATCCGGGCAAACATTCAGTTGCTTGATTCCGAAACACTGCCCACGCCCATTCACGGCCAGGTCCTGACCTTTGCTGCTGGCGAGCGCCAGTTGATCGATCTTCTCACTGTTTCCTATCGTGGCCGGCTCTCCGTCATCGAATTGAAAACGCAAGAAGATCTTCATCTCCCCATACAAGGGCTCGATTACTGGATGCGTATCGTTTGGCACCTCGAACGCGGCGAACTTTCCCACTTTTTTCCCTCTATTGAGCTGGCGAAAGTGTCGCCGAAACTCCTGTTGATCGCTCCCGCGCTCTGCTTCCATCCTGCCAACGAAATAGTCCTACGTTACTTTCAGCCCGAAGTTGAAGTCGAACGGATCGGCGTAAACTCTGAGTGGGAGTCCAAATTAAGTATCGCTTTGCGCTTGCAGCGCGCGGATCTGCCCATTTCACATCAGAGGAAAAGATGATCATCGACGGCTTAGCTCACATCAAGAAGGCAATAAGTACCCTCAACCCGAACGAAGTTCGCGAGTTAAGCGAGCGCTCCGTGCGGGTGGCCCTTCATGCCGCAAATGGGGAATCCTTCAACCGTTTGGAAAACTTCTTCCTCCGCGACCTTAGTCCGGCTCGCCGGCGTGAATCGGCAATGCTGCTCACCCGGGCGCCGCTGAATCTTGGCGCCCCTCAAGCTGACCTGCACGTATACGATGAAGGTACCCTCGCGCCTCCCAACTCCCTGGTGTTTCATCAGGCGCATCCGCAACAGTTCGTATTTAAGACTCTCTCGCAAAACCCGGACCTGGGCGTCTCATTGGCAAAATCCTTCCTGCCATTTCGCAAGCCTTTTGTCGAGCGCACCATTGCCAAGACCTGCCGCGAGAACACTCTCTTCTCGATTGCTACCGCCCTTCCCGACGTTATCCCAAGTGTCATTGAGCTGCCCTGGGCTGTTGCGGAGTTTGCGTCCGATACCGCGTTTCTGACAATGAACCAGGTGCGCATGGCCTTCTTAATCGCGGGCGCGAGCGATCGCGAGGTCGGCTATCTGCATCAGAAATCAGAGGTCGCCATGGTTGTCGGAAGCGCTTTTGGATGGCGTGCGCTCGCTCGCCAACTGGTAGGGAAAATCCCGTTTGGCGGGGGACTCATCGGCAAAGCCGCGGTAGCGTACGCGGGCACTAAAGTTCTGGGCCTTTCTCTCGATCATTACTACAGCATCGGCTTTACGTACACGCGCGAGGAGCGCGACCGCCTGTACGCAGATGCCTTCCGGCAAGGCAAAAAGGTCGCCCTGAAAATGCTGCATTTCTTCCGCCCGGATCTTGCCGCTCGTTTTGCCGGGAAAGCGGTCGACTCCAGGCCGATCATCGTGCCCAGTGATGTCCGGCGTTAATCCGGCATGCCAATAGACCTGCTCGATTTGGCCGAAGTCCGCGTGCTCGGCACACTGATGGAGAAAGAAGCCACCACTCCCGAATATTATCCGCTTTCCTTGAATGCTCTAGTCAACGGCTGCAATCAGAAATCGAACCGCGATCCGGTTGTCGCCTACGATTCCGAGACGGTAGAAACGGCTCTCGAAGGGTTGCGCGCCAAGAAGATGGCGCTGTTTATCACGGGGAGTGGACGCGTGGATAAATACGCCCAGCGAATATCGGAGACCTTGAATCTCGGCCGCCGCGAATCCGCTATTCTTTGCACGCTTTTCCTGCGCGGCCCGCAAACTCTCGGCGAAATTAAAGATCGCAGTGAGCGCATGTTTGCCTTTGGCGATCTCTCCGAAGTGGAGCGCACTCTGGATAAGCTCATGACTTGGCCCGACACCGCTCTTGTTACAAAACTGGGCCGCCAGACCGGCCAAAAGGAAGCTCGTTTCGCCCATTTATTTTCGGGAGAACCGTCGCCCGACGCGGCAGGAGAATCGGCCGCGGTCAGCCAACCCTCTTCTCGTGTGGCACAACTGGAATACGATCTGCAAACCCTGCGCGCCGAGTTCGACGAGCTGAAAAGCCGTTTTGAACGCCTCGAATCTCAATTTCAATAATTAGTTCGTGAGCGCGCCGTTAACCAGGCTATAAACCAAAATTGCCAAAACGATTGCGGTAATCAAAACAAACATTTTGTCCCGTTCCAATGCAAAACCGGCTAGTGAAAAAGCAACTCGCGCTACGGGCGTGGCAATCAACAGCAGAATGCCTAATTGAATAATCGATCGCGCGCGTCCACGCAGGGCGCCCCTGACGATTTGAGGGACGATTCTGTCGATTCTGGGCTGACTGTGAAAGGTGCTGTAGTTTACCGAGTCACTCCAATGCAGAATCAGAAATAGAATACCGCCGCCCAGCGTCACCGAACCCGCGACGATCACTCCGCTGATGAGCAACACGCTCACACTTCGTTCAATCGAATGGTCGCTAACTCTCATACATTTCCGCGTATTCCATTTGCGATCATTTCGATCGCGATGACACCGACCACCAGCGCGAAAATTCGTCGTAGCAGCGGCACCGATAACCTGCTCAAATAGCGCGTGCCGATGAGCGAGCCTCCGAGGACGCCCAGCATCACCGGCATCGCAATCGCTGGGTTCACATAGCCCCGGCTCAAATAAATACTGGCGCTCGCCGCGGCAGTCACGCCGATCATGAAGTTGCTGGTGGCTGTCGAAACTCGAAACGGTAGCTGCATAGCTTGATCCATCGCGATCACCTTCAACGAGCCTGACCCTATTCCCAGCAGGCCGGAAATTAAACCCGCGCCGAACATCAAACTGAAACCGGTCTTCACCCGGTGTACTACGTATGGCTCTTTTCCGCTGCTCGTGTTTACGGCACCGTTCAACTTCAGCTTCTCGCCCAACGGGTCCGGAGGCAACGGTATCTTAGCGCTCTTGCGTATTTGCACGGTCTGCCAGGCCGATTGGATTAGAATCAAGCCGAACACCACGCTCAGAATGCGCGGCGACACATAAGCGGCCAGGTACGCTCCACAAACCGCACCGACGGTTGTGGCTACCTCCAGAAACATACCGATCCGAATGTTCGAAAGACCATCGCGCACATAGGCGGCCGCCGCACCGGATGAGGTCGCAATCACCGACACCAGGCTGGCGCCAATCGCATACCGCAGGTCTACGCCCAGGAAAAGCGTAAGCACCGGTGTCATGATCACACCTCCACCGAGGCCGGTAAGCGATCCCAAAAATCCAGCCAGAATTGCCGCGCCCAATACAATCGGCGTAAACTCAGCCACTGTCACGAGCAATTCCCCTGATTCGTCATATTCAATCTGATATAGAAAAGAACGAGATCTGAACCAGGAGTTATCGTGAACAGAATCCCGCTCCTTGCGTTGATAGCTAGCGCAAGTTTTGCACAACAACCACAAATGCCAAAATTTAAGTCGCCGGAAATGACGCCGGACGGCCGTGTTACCTTTCGTTATTTTGACCCGGCGGCTCAAAAGGTCACCGTGAACGTCGAAGGAGCGAGCGCGCCGCTCGCGATGCAGAAAGATTCGTCCGGTGTGTGGAGCGCGACCACCGAAACTCTTGCGCCGGAGCTTTATGGCTATACGTTCTCGAGCGACGGCGCTCACCGCCTTGATCCGCTGAATAGTCAGATCAAGCCGAATTTATTGAGTCTCAGCAACCTGGTTCGTGTTCCAGGTCCGGCGCCCATGCCCTGGGAAGATAGCGACGTCTTGCATGGCACAGTTCATCATGAATTCTATAAATCGGCCGTTGTGGGCGACAATCGCGACTTCTACGTCTATACTCCTCCGTCCTACGATCCCGGGGCCTCTACCACCTACCCGGTTCTTTATCTGCTGCATGGATTTAGTGACGATGCCAGTGGCTGGACGGCTGTCGGCAAAGCGAATTTGATTCTCGATAACCTGATCGCCCAACGGAAAGCCCGTCCCATGATTGTCGTCATGCCGCTTGGGTATGGCGCACCCGAAATTGTGCAGCCAAGCACCGGACCCGGCAACCGGCTTCAAGACCCCGCCCTTCGCCAAAGGAACTACGATAAATTCCAGTCGGCTCTGATTGATGAGGTGCTTCCGATGGTGGAACGAACGTATAAGGTGAATAAGAGTCGCGAATCGCGTGCGATCGCCGGCTTGTCCATGGGTGGAGCAGAATCGTTGCTTACCGGATTGAATCGCCTGGATCTATTCTCCGCTGTAGGCGCGTTCAGCGCGGGCGGCCTCAACGCCGATTTCGCCGCAGCGTTCCCACAACTCACGGCATCGGCCAACGACAAACTTCACTTGCTATGGATTGCCTGCGGGACCGAAGACCGTCTCATCACGCCCAATCGCAAGTTGGTGGCGTGGCTCAAGTCGAAAGGTATAAATCTTACGCCCGTGGAAACACCTGGCATGCACACCTGGATGGTTTGGCGTGGAGACCTCATCGCCTTTGCTCCGCTCCTGTTCTCGAATCAAACTCCCGAATCTTCAACTGCTGCTCGTTAAAAGGAAACGGCGGCAAGGTTTAGAATCCTTGCCGCCCTTTTGCAACGATAAAGCCAAGCTAATTCGTCGGCTTGGCAGCATCAGTCGTTTGACCGCTTCCTTGAACGACTCCCTGATTCACCAATACTTTTACTTCCACCCGGCGATTCATCTTACGGCCCGCTGCGTTGTCGTTACTGGCTGCCGCGTGTGATGTTCCCATACCGGTCGGAGTGATAATGCGGTGGATCGGTATGTTGCCCTCTTGCTCGAGGTACCTTGTTACCGCAGCCGCCCGTCTATCGCTTAGAGCTTGGTTCAGAGCTGCATTACCGGTTGTATCTGCAAAGCCAGCCACTTCCACCAGGTAGCCTTTTTGCGCGAGTGCCTTCTGCGCGATGCCATCCAGGTCCTTCTTCGCTTCATCGCTGAGCACAGAACTATTTATTTTGAAATAAACGGTCGCCGAGTCTGTGGACTGATAATTATCCAGATCTGTCACACGCTTGTTGACGTCCGTTACGCCCTGATTGGCCTGGTCGGCTTCGCCCTTCACCTGCCCAACCTGGCTCAGGGTTTGCTTCTGCTGGTCTTCCAGCGTGCCGGCGCGGGTCTCCAATTGCCCCTCTTTGCCTTCCAGCGAGCCTTGCCGTCCTTCTAAAGTTCCTTGTCTGCTTTCGAGAGGCGAGACGCGCGTATCGATCTGGCGCGAGGCTTTCATCGAGTTAGGATCAAAAATCACCTTGTCGGCTACCAGTTCGCCCTTTTCATTGCCCTTACCGTCCGCTTCAATACGCAGCCCCGGTACTAGCGACGACGTCTCCATAGACGCCTTGCGCCGAAATATTCCGCGCTTCAGTTCTATTTTCGTTCCATCTGTTAGGTCAATCGTGCCGACTGAATCATCGTCGGTACGCAGCTTGAGACTCTGGCCGTCGCGGGATATGATGACGCCCTCGACCTTCGTTTTTTCGTCAGCGGTGAAGGTACGGGTATTGGGCGTAACGGCAAGCACCAAAGTTGCCGTGAGAAACACCGGGGCCACCAAGGTCAGAGACGGTCGAGCTAACTTCTTGAGAGTGAGATCTTTCATAGTCGGTTTTCCACGACACAGTCTGGTAAGCGTGCCGCCGTGCTGGCCTCTGCGCTTATCAACTTGTGTACAAATGATTAGACGCCCATTTTACAGCAGAGTAACCGGCGAAGTAGGTTCCGGGTACCGGCCGTAATGCGTAGCTGTTAGAGCCGATCTTTTTGAATTCCGTAACTAATAAACTTTCATTGTGCAAACCACCATCCCGTCTATCAAAAGCCAGAAGGATTTCTACGGATGGTGGATTGTTGCCACTGCCGTCGTCACGTTTGGTATAGCCGTTGGCATTCCGTACTACAACCTTCCGTTTTTTTATGACTATTTCCAGTCTTCTTTTGGCTGGAACATTGAGCAGATCACACTCGGCTTCCCGATTGCGTCTCTGCTAACCATCTGGGCCGGGCCGCTGTTGATCCCTCGCTTGAGTCCTCGCTGGCTCCTGATTGCGGGGACCGGCTTGAGTGCCATCGCCTTCTTCGGGTTCGGCTCGATGAAAGGGTCTCTGCTTACTTATTTCGCTTTGTATTTTGTTTACACAGTGGGATATATCTGTTCAGGCCCCATCCCACACCAATTGCTGGTCTCCTACTGGTTTCGCGAGAAGCGAGGACGAGCGATGGGAATTACGTACGTAGGCGTTGGTCTCTTCGGCGGTCTTGGCTCTTTTCTGGTCCGCTCGTTGACCGAGCAATTCGGTTTCCATGTAGCGCTCATGTCAGTGGGCGCTTTAATGCTTATTACCTGGCCCCTCGCCTTTTTCCTGTTGCGCGACAGACCTTCGCAAATCGGGCAATTCCCGGACGGCCTTTCTTACCCGCCGCCCGATAACAAAATCGCTCCTCACAGATTTCAGGTGCTATTGCGCGACAAATCCTTCTGGCTGCTGCTCATTGGCAGCGTATGCTCGATTGGCTCCATCGGATCCATCAACATGCATATGAAATTTGTCTTTCGCGATGCCGGGTTCACCGGTCAGAAAGTGCTGAACGCCACCTGGACGACTGCTTCGGTTTTGATCCTGTGGTCCAGCATCGCCGGCCGCCTAAGCATTGGCTATTTTGCGGACATATTTTCGAAGAAGAAGGTGATGACAGCTACTTATTTCATCGTGGCGGTTACCATCTTGCTGATGCTTTCCGTTTCGCCACAGCATCCCTTCACCGTCTACATTTTTGCGCTAGTGTTCGGCTTCTCCATGGGCGCCGATTACATGCTGATCCCGCTGATGGCCGCCGAGCAATTTGGCATTAACAGCCTGGCCCGTTCCATGGCCATCATTCTTCCTCTGAACACAATCGGCCAGACCTGGTGCCCTTACCTGGTCTCCGCATTGCGCCAGCATCTGGGGAGTTATCTTCTCCCGATGGCCGGAGTCTTCGCAATCGCCATGGTCGGCGCGCTTGCGATTTTACTGCTACCGCCATCCCCTGTAGCAACGAAAACTATGCAAATTCGCTAAGATAGTCACCGGAGGAATGGCCGAGTGGTTGAAGGCGGCGGTCTTGAAAACCGTTAGCGTCGAAAGGTGCTCGGGGGTTCGAATCCCTCTTCCTCCGCCAGATACTGCGCGAGCGTTATTGAGCGCTACCCGCTGGAGGCATTCCCGTGCGAGCTGGACGCGGCGGCGCGACATAGTCCACGAGTTCATCCACCGGTTTTTTGCCGGCCCAGGCGATGCCGCGCAACAGTGTCCGTTGAATCTGGTAATTAGCAAAATTCGTGTAGGTATGGCCTTGCATCCACACAAACGCCCGAGCGGGCTGCCCCCCGGGAAGGGCATGTTCGTAGGTCCAGATCTGCGGCACGACTTCCCCCTTGTGCTCGCCAGCACTGTGGGTTGGAGGGATCGCTGTAGTCGCCAACACGTGAATAGCGGGATTGGTTGCCCATGTCATTTTGAAGAAGGCCTCATCGAAAATTGTGATGTCCGACATGTCCTTCATGATGGGGTTCGACTGATCCACCACGGTGTAATGGATTGGCGCGCCCAGAGTGTAGTTCACCTCACCATGCTTTTTGGCGCCGCCTAGAAGCGTTGCAAAATAGGCCGGGTCCGGACCGCACAACGAGTCATGAAAATTCACCAGGCCCCCGCCGCGTTTGACGAAGGCATCGAGCACCGCCTTTTCGTTGTCGTTCAAATAACCTGCGTCGCCTTTGTAAATCACGACGACGTCGGTATGTTCGAGGTCGAAACTGCTGGGGGCATGTAAAGCACCATCCACCACGGCTCCGCGGTCAGTCAGAAGCTTGCTCCAGTCGGCCAGGAACTGCGGATAGTCATGCTGACCCGTTAAATGAGACTTCAGGCCGGTCCAAAGGTAGATGTGCATGCCGTTTGGGTTCTGGCCGGGTGGGTGGGGAGCGCCCTGCGCACCCGTAGCGCCTGGGTCTTGCGTCCACGCATGGCGTGTCACCAATCCGCCAAGGCACAACAGAAGCAAAGCGCCTGTTAGAAACTTCCCACCCCACTGCCCTGCAGGTCCCGTTCTAATGTGATTTTGTCTGCCGGTCACAAGCCTCACCTCAACTCTCGCCGCAATCCTAACAGAGGCGGTCGCGCAGAAACGGACGGGTTGTTATTCCTTCTTCCAAGTTCGGATTTGCTCCACCCCGAACGAGCTACCTTCAGCCAACCTTCAGATTGTGTCCTCATACTAGCGGCTGTATTTGGACATCGCTCAAAATGATCTTGCGTAATTTCCGTCTTCTGCTCTGCGCTCCACTCCTCTGTGGCTCTCTTCTGGCTCAACATTATCAAGCCTCCGGAAATATTCGATTGGGCGGAAACGGAGGCTGGGACTACCTCACGGTTGACAGCGGTCATCGACGCCTCTACGTTTCTCACGAATCTGAAGTCGATGTGATCGACTTAGATTCCGAAAAGCCCGTAGGAAAGATCACCGGTATGAAGCGCGTACACGGTATCGCATTGGCTGATGGAATGAACACAGGTTTCATCAGCGACGGTGGAAGCAACGAGGTCGTCGCCTTCGATATCGATACGCTCGCCGTCAAGCAGAAGATCGCGGCCGGTACGAATCCGGACGGTATTGCCTTTGATCCAGCTTCCAAACGCGTTTTCGCGTTTAACGGCCGCAGTCAGAATGCTACCGCGATCGATGCGGCGAACATGCGGGTGGCTGGAACCATTGCCTTGGGCGGTAAGCCTGAGTTTCCTATCGCAGACGGCCAGGGAAATGTCTATGACAATATCGAAGACAAGAACGAAATAGTGCAAATCGACTCCAAAACTTTAGAAGTCAAAGCACATTGGTCAGTCGCCCCTTGTGAGTCGCCTTCCGGTCTCGCCTTTGACGCCGAAAACCGCCGTTTATTCGCGGTTTGCGATGGCGGCAAAATGGCGGTGGTCGACGCGGATTCAGGCAAGGTGGTCGCAACTCCTGCGATCGGAGATGGTCCTGACGCCGCCGCTTTCGATCCGGGTAAGCATCTGGCATTCTCGTCCAATGGCGACGGTACCCTGACTGTAGTGCGACAAGTTTCGAAGGACAGCTACAAGGTTCTCGAAAACGTACCGACCACCAAGGGCGCCCGCACCATGGCGCTTGATCCGAAGACGCACAAAATCTACCTGTCGACAGCGAGCTATGGCCCAGCGCCTGCCGCGAGCGTCTCCAACCCACGCCCCCGGCCATCAATTTTGCCAGGCTCCTTCAAAATCCTCATCGTCAGCCCCAAATAGCGAATATGGCGCAGACGGAATACTCTTCCGAGTAGTGTACGCGGAACTTTTTCAAGCGTTAGCGTTACGGGAAGGGCAGGCATTCTACTGTCGAGAGTATTCAGTACAATAATTGTCTGTTTGCACCTCTGAAATTTGCCGCTCTCCTGCTCGCGCCTCTTTGTTTTGCTTCTCAGCCTAGCTATCTAGGAAGCGCTGTTTGCGCGGGATGCCATAAAGGGATCACCGCCACACAGTCCCAAAGCGCCATGGCACGCACCTGGCAAGGGACGTCGCCCAAACAGCCGGTGATTCCTTCTTCAGAAACATATGCGGAGGGTCCGGAACCGGCAATTAATTACCTGATCAGGCGAGCAGCGAACAAGCTGAGCTTCAGTGTGCAGATGCCTGGCGAGAGCGCTGAGCAATATCCAGTAGAGATTACG
>DATAYL010000116.1:0-6184 GCA_036272575.1 Bryobacteraceae bacterium
ATATTCATTCTGCAGCAGAAGCTGCTGATTCACCATTCCGGTCACATACGCCAATAACCGCGTCACTTGTGTGCTGTGCATGGGAACAGGCCATCATACTTCCTTTGCTCTCAGCACGTTCGAGATTTTTTACCTTACGGGCATTGATGCGCTCCCAACATGGATGCGCGACCTCGTAACCAGACTTCTTAAAGAAGCAGATCGGTCTCACGCCACCGCGCGGAAGAACGTTCCCGCATCTTCCATTGCATCCGCTACGGCCAATCGTCCTCCGAGGCGGGCATGATGAATCCGGGCTTCTCGGAGTTCCTTAAAGCAAAGCCGCAGGACCGCCGCGATCTCTTTCTTGGCGCCGCGGCTCGACTCGGCACGCCGGAATACAACGTTGAAAAAGATTTCTGGGTCACTTGGATGCTCGATGTCCTTTTCAATGGCCTGCCCGCTGGCCATCCGCGGGTTCTTTTTAAGGGCGGAACCTCGCTCTCCAAAGCCTATGGGCTGATTTCAAGATTTTCCGAAGACATCGACATCACCGTCTTCCGGGAGGACCTCGGGCAGGCGGCATCTGTGCCGGAGCTTGAGGCCATGAGCCGAAAGAAGCGCCAGGCGCGACTCGACGCAATCAAGGACGCCTCCCGGGAGTATATCCAGAACACGCTGGCGCAGTAATTGGCAGAAGTTGTCCGGGAGACTCTCGCCGAATCGAATATCGAAGCGAATGATCCCAGCGTAGTCGTTGACCCTGATGATCCGGACGGCCAGAGCCTGCTGTTCTGGTATCCAGCGGTGACGGCGCAAGGCGACGAGTACGTTCGCCCCGCAGTCAAGATCGAGTCCGGAGCCAAATCGGCTCTTGATCCGCACGAAGACCTGAGCATCGTTCCATACATTGCAGGCGACATACCCCGACTCGCGTTGCGCGCCGACCACGTAACCACCGTAATCGCGGATCGAACATTCTGGGACAAGATTGTCATCCTGCACGGCATCAGGAATTGGTTTGTGAGTCGAGGGGTGTTGCGGGGTCAAGGGCAACGCGTCTCGCGCCACTATTACGACGTCCATCGCATTTTCCAGTCGGAACTGGGCGCGCGCGCAGTTGCAGACCGTACGCTCGGAGCGGACTGTGTGGCTCACGCCCGCATGTTTTTCAATAGCCCGGACCTCGGCCTCGATCGCGCCGCTCCCGGAACATTTTCATTGACAGCAACCGAAGTAATGCTCGAAGACCTACGGCGCGACTACCTCCGAATGGCGGGAATGATTATCGGCGCGCCGCCTGGGTTTGACGAGGTAATGGCCGTACGGTCAAAAAACCCAAACACGTTACACTTGGTCACTCCGTAGCGTTCTTGGTGTCGGCGTAACAATGTTACTTCAGTTCAGCCAAGCTACTGATTCCGGTGCGAGATCACATTTCCGAGATGGACAGTCATTACCTACTTGGCGCGGATACTGTGTTGGGGCGGGATCGGCGAAGTCAGCGATCCATACAAGCTGGACGAAAATCGACGCCAAAGTGGACCGCGCAACATGCGTTCGGGCGTGCGCGTTCAGATTCAGAGGACACCCGCGGTTTCAATCACGTCAACACTATAGAAGTGGCTGACCTTCCCGTTAGGTCAAAAAACTGTGAATCAAAAGCTCCATGCGACAACTATAAGTTTTCGGCAGGCGTGTGCAAGCCGAAAGGTAGCCGGCGAAGGGAAGCAATCTTTTCACTGCTGATGCTGCAGCCCGGTAACCATATTCACTGCAATGTGACAGAATAGCTGTTCGAACGTAAGCACTTCGTTAGCGTGTTCGCATGATTCGTTTCCGGGTTTCTTCTGATGCTTCGCTTAAAGAAGATCTTGTTGCCGGTGGACTTCTCAGATCGCTCAGTGGGCGCGGCACGATACGCTCAAACGCTCGCTTCCCAATTTCACTCGCATATTATTCTGCTCCACGTAGAGAACGACCCTTTTCTGGTTGGAAGCGAGGGGATTAAGGGTCCTCCGATGGGAAGCGTTGAGCACACGCTTTGGTTGAACGCCCGTTTGGAATCGTTCTCAAGTAGCGATCTTCAGGGAACGGGTGTGACGCGGGTGGTTGTACAGGGCGAACCAGCCGAGAAAATTGTGGAAGTTGCTGGCGCCGAAGAGGCTGGCCTGATTGTTATGCCGACGCGTGGGCACGGGGCATTTCGGCAGTTTCTTTTGAGTTCCCTTGTGGCGAAGGTGCTGCGTGATTCCGATTGCCCGGTCTGGACGGGCGTCCATTTGGCGAACGCGGCAGCAAGGCATTCCCTTTCTTTTCGCAAGATCGCCTGCGCGGTTGATCTAGGACCGCATGCTCGAAGCGGTCTCCGCTGGGCTTCGGAATTAGCCTCGGCGTTTGGCGCGCTGCTTCTGGTCATCCATGTCGCCAAACCTGTGGCGGGCGTGCGAGTCGACGCTTCGGCGCGGGATCCCCAGCTTGAACTGGTGAACCACGCGAGAGGGGAGATCGAAGATTTGTTAAGCAAGCTGGGCATAAAAGCGGAGATCGCGGTGGGCTCCGGTTCGGTTCCCCGGGTAGTTTGCGACCTTGCCCTGGGATTTGGGGCAGACATTCTGGTGATCGGCCGTTATGCACTGCAGCGGCGGCTCCATCCGGACACTTATACGATGATTCGCCAGTCTCACTGTCCCGTAGTGAGTGTCTAATGATGTCGATTTCTGCTGCCGGGGCCTGCTAAACGTGGCGTGGTAAGAGATGGAACGTGCTTCACTCGGCGAAAGGCGGCAACAGATACGGCAGAGCCGCAATCAGTTGCTGCTCAGCGTTGTATTAGGCGCACTAGTGGGGCTCGTAGTGATAGCGTTCCTCCTCGTCACGGGCCGGATGGCCGCGCGCATGTATCCGGCGGGAGGCGCACCCTGGCGGCGCATCTTAGTTCCTACGCTAGGATCGTTGATCACCGGCTTCCTCCTGTACCAGTATTTCCCCCTGGCGCGTGGTAGCGGTGTGCCGCAGACGAAATTTGCTCTTTTCGTCGAAGACGGGTATATCAAATTTCGCACGGTGCTGGGGAAATTCTTCTTGTGCTCGGCTTCGCTGGCCTCCGGCATTGCGCTTGGGCGCGAAGGTCCTGCCGTTCAGATTGGCGCTGGCCTCGCTTCGGTGATCGGCAGGCGTCTGGGACTCAGTAAGGAACAAGTGCAATCGCTCGTGCCGGTGGGCGCCGCCGCGGCTCTTGCGGCGGCTTTCAATACACCCATCGCCGCCGTATTGTTCACTCTGGAAGAGATTATGGGCGATCTTCACGCGCCCGTGCTTGGGTCGGTAGTCGTGAGTTCCGCCACTGCCTGGATCATGCTCCATCTGCTTCTTGGAGATCAGCCACTGTTTCGTGTCGCCGGCTACCGCCTTGTGCATCCACTGGAATTCGCCATTTATGCCGTGTTAGGTGTGGCCGGCGGCCTTGGATCTGTCTGTTTCGTCAAGCTCCTGCTGGCATTGCGGGAGCGTTTCATGCGGCTGCCACAGTGGACGGTTTGGTTCCAGCCCGTTGCCGGGGGCCTGACCGTCGGGCTTATGGGTTGGTTTGCGCCGGCCGTGATGGGTGTTGGCTACAACTACGTTGAAAGAGTTCTGAATGGAGATCTCGTCCTGACGACCGTCGCGGTTCTCGCGGTGCTCAAAATCATCGCGTCGGCCGTTTGTTATGCCTCGGGCAACGCTGGTGGGATCTTCAGCCCGAGCCTGTTCATCGGGGCAATGATCGGGGCCTCAGTTGGAAGCGTTGCGCATTCCTTGCTGCCCGGTTATACCGCTGAACCGGGCGCGTATGCTCTGGTCGGAATGGGCGCCGCGTTTGCCGGCATCGTTCGTGCTCCCCTGACTTCCGTCATCATGGTCTTTGAGGTGACGCGGGACTACACCATAATCGTTCCGCTGATGATCTCCAACTTAATCGCGTTTTTCATCTCGTACGCATTGCAGCGCGAACCGATCTACGAAGCTCTCGCGCGTCAGGAGGGGGTCTATTTACCTACCTCCGAACCTCGCTCGCCACGTGCCAGAATCCGGGTTCTTCGGGCGATGCTGCCTGCTACGGAAGTGCTTTCGCCGCAGATGGAGGTGGCCGAGGCACTCAATCAAGCAGAAGGCAGCCGATTCAATGCCTGGCCAATAGCCGATCAGGATGGCATGTGCGGTGTAATCGGCAAAGCGGAGTTGCAGAGCGCGTTGGCCCACGGATGGGCCAACAAGAAATTGGCTGAACTCGTTGACGGGTGCTCTCCGCAAGACCGTCGTAATGCCAAAATGTTCGCTTATGTACATTCGGATCACCCTCTTGGTGTTGCGCTGGAACGGATGGGCGCAAGCGGGCGCGACGTGCTGCCAGTCGTCAGCCGTGCAAACCGGCGACGGCTGATCGGCGTGATCACACTGGATAGCATTCTGAAATCGTACGGCGTCACGCAAACTCTCGAATCCGAGAGCGAAAGCCAGAAGTCGAGATGAGGATATCCTGGAACGGAAGATCCGTCGTCGGAACTTTCCTCCTCATATTGTTCGCAATCGCAGGCCTGTGTGTCATTGATAGTTTTCTTGCCAGGACAGAACGACTCGAGAGCATCAGAGAAGCGGCGAGACTCTTCACGGAGGGAGAACGCTTCGAACAAGCGGGAAACTACTCGCAGGCAATCGACCGGTCCCGGGCCGCGTTAGCAATCAGGAGTGAGTCCGAGGGTTATGCGGTTGCACTCTCGACCGCGCTGCTGAAAGCGGGGCGGCTACACGAGGCCGAATCCGTTCTCGGCCAGGTGTTGCAACGAGACTCTATTGACGGCGAGGCGAACCTGATGATGGCTCGCGTGCTGGTAGGGCAAGGCAAAATTGCACAGGCCGAGTCGTATTACCATCATGCTATCTACGACCAATGGCGGGACGGATCCGCCCGGCATCGACTGCAGGCGCGCCTGGAGTTGATCGAGTTGTTGGCTAACCACGATAAAAAAAAGGATTTACTGTCCGAGTTGCTTGCTCTTCAGGACGAAGCCGGCGGGGATATCGGAATTCTGAAACGCGTTGCCCCTCTCTATCTAGCCGCAGGGTCGCCAGGGCACGCCTCCGAAGTATTTCGAGATATCTTGCGCTCCGAAGCAGGAAATGCGGACGCCTACGCAGGCCTTGGCGAAGCTTCGTTTGCAACAGGGAACTACCGGGCGGCCGAGGACGACTTCCGAAATGCCGTCTGGCTTGATCCCCGAAACCAGCAGTTTCGAACCCGTCTTGATCTGTGTCGCCGGGTACTTCAATTGGATCCGACACGCCGCGGCCTCAGTATGCGTGACCGATTTCGACGAAGCCAGGAAGTGTTAAAACTGGCGGCCGACGACCTAGTCCAATGTAGCGCCTCTGGAGTTCCGCAACCGACTCAAGAACTGCTTGGCCTAGCTGGGGAGCAATTGCGACGCCAGGTAAAGGCATTTCAGCAAAATGACGCGATCGAAGCGAACCTGGGTCTCGCCGAACGACTGTGGCGCGCCCGCACAGAAGAATGTAAGCGAGTCGTTAGTCCGGCTGAACAGCCACTTGACCTGGTGCTTGCGAAAATTTCGCAATAGAGCTTACGAACATTTTCACTGCGCTTGCGTTTGTGGTTCTCGTAAATGTCGAACCGGTTGAGATCATGAGGGTTGCACACATTCCATAAATTGCTTCGTTCGACAGCCGAGTGGATCTGGATGATGCTAGTGGCGGTCTCGGCTGGTGGCGAAAAGCCGCGCCTGGCATCGCACGACATTCCGGAGGTTCTGGACGTGGAAAGTTCCGGCGAGGCAAGCCTGGCCGTCCGGCAGTCCCAGCGGACGTTCGTGCACTCATCCGCCGCATGAGCCGCGAGAATCCCGGCTGGGGCGCACCGCGTATTCACTGGGAAATGCTCAAGCTCGGCATCGCGTATCGTCAAAATATTCATGCGGCGCGTTGATAGAACTTGAGTAATCCACCGAGGCGTTCGTGACATTTGATGTTAGGCTGACGGGGCGATGGTGGAGACACGGGAGCAGGGAAGAGCAACTGATTTCCTTTCCCTTGGTGCGGGCGTTCGAGATGATAATGCTCAACGAATTGAGTTACTGCTCGACGTAGCGAGGGTTCGCCGAAGAGGATGAGCTTGGATAAACACTCGCTTTTGATCGAGCGGACCCAG
>DATAYL010000117.1:0-6529 GCA_036272575.1 Bryobacteraceae bacterium
GAGCAGTTCGCGACGCGCACTACCGACCCAGCGCTGCGCCACTCCGTTTTGCCAGGGGCTGCGAACGGTCGTGCGCCTCGGCTTGAGAGCACTGGATCTTAAGAACTGCAGCACTTCATTTCCGAACTTCGAGTCATGGTCGAACAAGACGTATCGATAAGGACACGGCAGCGGGAATGCTTCGCGTAGTTGTTGCACGATCCAATCGCTTGTTGGATGCAGCGTAACGTCGAAATGCAGAATGCGCCGGCGGGCATGTTCAATGACATGAATGCGAGGCGCGCCACAACTTGGATTTTCCTTTTTCATTTGGCGGATTAGGTGTCGGACTTCTTCCGCCACCTTTCGGTCTTCCCGCGCTCTGCGGGCGTGAACGCCATCTCCAGAACCACCGGTATCCGGCCCGGTGCCAAGCGAATACCGTATCTGGTTTAACCAGAATGAGAGCTTTAGACCAGTTTTTCCACACCTGCCGAAGTATGACCCAGAACAGACGATCGGATCGACGCAGTTTGGGATGCAGTCGCTTGTGCTAGTAAACCGCCAACTGTTGCCGAAGCGCGACTGTTTCCATTGCGAGGTGGTGACGCGAGGTCACGAATGCCGAAACATATGCCAAGAGAGCCGACAGGAAAGTCCTCATCACTGTGATGCTACTTGCCGACCGTTAATGGTCACTTCAAAACCTGCACTAAGCCGTTGGTTCTAATCGCTGATCTGATTTTGATGACCAACAACAGGTATTCCCGACCGTACTCACCGTAACGAGCCGACTTGCAGCCGCACTTCTCGGTTCCCGTATCCATCACGCGTCATTGCCAAACCGATTCTCGGCGTCTTGCATCACGAGTACCAATGGTTTGAGGCCGCATGAGTCGCTCGATCGAGTTTTTGCGGTGCACACGGGTTATCGGATAAGTACTCTCGGCAAGGCGGCAAACAGCTATTGAGGTCTTTGGCCGGTGCGCCGGACAGAGAAGGTCAGGGCAATTGAGCAATGACTTGGCTTGGAATTGTATGACCAACTGAATTTTGCTTCAACTGTCTCTTGGCATTTAGACGAGCGACGGTCGCACGGCTCACACCGACCCTCGTAGCGATTTATATCTGCGACGATCGCCCCTCCTCCAAGAAATCGAGAACCGCGTTCTTTGCATATGGTGGCAGTGCCGTCCTCCCCACGTGCTTGCCTTTATCATGAGCGTCCGCCATACCTGCCTTCACTCTTTCGCTTAGGAGATCACGTTCAAATTCGGCAAACGTTGCGAGGAAGGATACCATCATCGCCTTACCGCTTGGAGTGCTGATGTCGATGGTATCAGTTCCACTCGCAAAGATTACGCAGGCGGCGAGCTTGTATTAACGCCAGTGCGTGCCCGCCCTGAACCCCACGGGCTTGCAAGGTTTGAAGAGCTGTTGCAAGAGCGAATGACTCCGGTCGAGATTCTCGACGCATTAGCAGATAGCGAGCACTGGCTGAACTGGACGCGGCACTTTGGCCCGCTCTCCGGTCTGGATTACCAACTCGCGAGACCGCGCGAGTTCGCTAGCGCAAAGGCATACCTGAAGCGCCTTTCGCGAGTTCTCGGTCCTCAGATCGACGCTGGGTTCCCAATCGTGATCTTAGAGCCGAGCTGCGCTTCTGTTTTTCGCAACGAACTGCCCAATCTCGTTCCGGCTGACCCGCGCGCCGGTCGCTTGCGAAGACAAACTCTTGTTCTCAGTCGGGAAACGAGTGCTGCTTCCCGCAATACGGAATGCTGTGCCGGAGATGCTCATTGTATCGGATGGACTTAGCTGTCGCGAGCAGAGTTTGCAAGCGATCGGCCGGAAATTGAGTTATTGAATCGAGGCCTTGGACATGGCGCTGAGTCGTCACAATTCTGAGACCGATTTGGCGCCTCGATCACAAAATTAGACGGAATTCTATTTGTGCTTGGCGGCTTTGTTAATGCATAGTTGTTTAGGTAGCGGTCGCGTACCGTAGCCAAGGAACTCCGCGCACTCTGCGTCGCGGGTTTCTAAAGAATGCCGGCTCCGGTATTGAATAGCAGTGTCGTACGGACACAGACGAAAAACCTGCGAGAGTTTGCTGCTTTCGGCGACCCTCAAATGAAGGCATGTGTGTTGTACATACGGAATTTAGGGAGACTTGATGAAGCTTTTTGGTATTGGATTGTTCGCAACCGGGATGATCACGCTGCTCGCCACATATGGCCTCGCAGGTGCCCCGGCCGGACGTTATCATTTGATCAAAACGATTCCTGTGGGGGCCGCCCCCGGCGGCAAGGAGTACTTCGATTACATTAACTTCGATGCGCCTTCCCGCCGCGTTTATGCAGCGCACGGCGCCGAGGTCATAGTCTTTGATGGAGATAGTGGCGCCGTGGTGGGCAAGATTTCAGGCCTACAGCGCTGCCACGGCGTAGCCTTGGTTCATGATCTTGGCAAAGGTTTTATCACAGATGGGGATGCCGATACGGGCAAAACGGTGGTTTTCGATATTGGAAGCCTGAAAGTCACTGGCGAAGTGAAAGGCGAACCAGACGCAGACGGTATCGTGTACGAGCCAGTATCGAAGCGTATCTTTACATTCAACGGAGATAGCGAGGATGTTACGGTAATCGATCCCGCTAACGGGACTGTTATAGCGACCGTGTCTCTTGGCGGGAAACCGGAGCAGGCGGTGGCAGACAACAAGGGAACGATCTACGACAACCTCGAAGACAAAAATGAGGTGATAGCTATTGACGCTCGAAGCCTCAAGATCAAAGGGCGGTGGCCGGTGGCGCCGGCCGGAACGCCCGTCGGCATGGCGATGGATCGGCAGCACCGGCGTTTATTCGTCGGAGGCCGCGGTCCCAAAATGCTGGTCGTAATGGATGCCGATACCGGGAAGATCGTAGGTCAAGCATTCCCGATCGGCGATGTCGTCGACGGCAACATCTTTGATCCTGGGACGGCTTTGATTGCATCAGCGACGCGCGAGGGCACAATCAATGTCTTCCATGAAGACTCGCCTGATAAGTTCAGCCCTGTCGAGAACGTCAAAACGCAGTACGGGGCCAAAACCATCGCGGTCGATCCAAGAACACACAATATCTGGGTCGATACAGCGGATTTTGGATCGCCACCGCCTCCCACACCAAAGAGGCCCAACCCCCCGCCTGCTGCTATCGCGGGAACGTTTCGGATGTTGATTTACGCACCTTGAATTTGGTCTGGATCAGCTTCCATAAGGACCCGGTCATTAAGGAAACGATTATGAAAAATCTGGCGATTATCTCGGCCGTATTCGTGTTTGCAATTTCGAACGGGCAAGGCCAAACCAATGCCCCCGCGAAGTTGATTGGGACCATTCCCTTGCCTAATGTGGAAGGCTATTTCGACCACATGGCAGTGGACGTCAAAGGCCAGCGCCTGTTTGTTCCGGGGGAGCATCAAAGGACGATCGAAGTAATAGATCTCCGCACCAACACCGTCCTTCATTCGATCACGGGATTCGGAGGCGATCCCCGCAAGACAATCTATCTCCCGGAAACGAACGAAATTTGGGTGGACGATGGCGATGACACATGCAAAGCGTTCAGCGGCGATAACTATCAGCTTGTGAAAAACATTCCGCTCGGTGGTCACGATGCCGAAGCGGGCGCGAGGAGGGTACCGGATAACGGCGTTTACGACGCCGCCACCGGTCTCTTTTATCTCGGCACCAGAACGGACAGTTTTAAGGACACCACGGCAAAAGGCTCTATCGAAATAGTCGATTTGAAGAATGGTAAATACATCGGCGGTATCGAAGTAGATGGTCGTAACCCCGCGGGGCTTGTCCTCGATCCCAACTCCTCTAAGCTTTTTGTCGTCATGGGCGACACAAGTCAAGTGGTTGTCATTGATCGTGAAAAACGAGTCGTGCTGGCGAGCTGGCCGATCACAGGAGGTCCGGAGCCCCATGCCGTTGCTCTAGATCCGGACAACCATCGCCTTTTCGTCGGCAGTCGCGTGAAACGTTCACATATCTACAAACCCGGAAAGATGGTCGTGATGGACTCGGAAAATGGCAAAGTTATAGAGGCTACCCGCACTGAGGGCGGCGTAGACGAAGTCGTATTCGAGCCTGCCAGTAAACGTATCTACTACACCGGGACAACCGGTTTCGTGGATGTGTTTAAGCAAATCAGCGCTGATAAGTATGAGCGCTTAGGCCTCATTGCCACCGGGGCGATCGCGAAAACCTCGCTTTTGGTTCCCGAATTGAATCGGTTCTATGCAGCTGTTCCTAAGCACGTCATTCTAACTCCTCCCATCCCACAATCAAAGGAAGCAACCATCGAAGACGCAAAAATACTGATTTTCGAGATCGTCAAGTAATATACAGTCGGTCGCGTAATTTCCCAATACGAGATCCTATGGGGGTCAACCGAATACGAGTTGGCCCCCATGGCATGGGCATCCGACAGCGCACCTACTTCCTTCGATGATTGACGTTCACGTTCACGCGTCATTTTTTTCACCGGCAAGAAACTACTCATGACGTAAGTACACATGCGGACGCCAGAAATTCCATCCAGGCGCCTTCCAGGGAACGACGTAAATTGCCGATCACTCAACTTTCCAACTCGGTTCACACTGCCCGCGTTGACCGCGCCATCGTTCCAAAACGGAACTGCAGCCATTTCGCTCAAGGCCTTCCTATCAGCAATATAGCTCGTAGCTTGTGCGGCAACCTGGATGCACTCATGGCCGCATGATGATTTTCAGCATGATTTTCTTTGGCTTTCAAGTGCTTTGCACAGTAGTCCCGCATTTTGGAGCCTAGCGAGAAGGATGACGGATTCGAGGGCGCCAGGTTGTGGTACCGAAGCTAAAGGACGACTTGCGTGGATCCGAGGACCTTACTAATCCGCAGTGCAGTATGCGATGCATATCGATTCAGGGACTTGCAATGCTTGCGGACGCATATGGAAGATTAGCCTCGAACGTAAGTCCCACAAAGCCAAAGAGCGCGACGAGGAGAGAGAGGCTCCTGTTAACCGGGCTTGAAAATCGCATAAAAAAGCGGCGTCACTGCCAAATACACGACAGGGGGATTATCATGGCAGCGATGCCGAGTCTGCCCGGAAAGATGGCGCCTAATGCGGCGAGTACATGAAGAGTGCCGGCCATTCTGGCCTTGAAATTTGGCGGCACTTCCGTGCTGCGTTCCATTACGCTTCTATCTCTCTTCCTCCTCGCATGAGAGGCGGGATGACTGCCATGACCTGCAACCCTCATGAGAATACGACGACGGGAAGCGGGGGTTCCACGGTTTCGGATAGTGTGGCTTCGCAGCCGCGCGACAACCGTAAGTTCGGATCGCGCAAGCCCTTGCAGCCCGGCGATTCATTCCGCGCAGTTGTGATCTGATCTCGGCAAACAGGTTAGGTCCAAGTGAGATCGGCAACGTGCTTCGGGGAGCTGTTGCGATTCTCAATGGCATGAAATCCCACTTTAACGCCACCGAGCCAAATATTGGTAAATACTGCGCCGTCAGGCATGATTAATCCGATTCGAAGCCGGTCGGGGCCAAACTCGCCAATCATTTCGATGTGGTGCTCAACGATCAAAATCAACTGGCAAATTCTTTGCAAGCCGATTTATCAGTATTGTGATGTTCCTCGAAGCCCGTTTCGGGACCGCGCACCTTACGCGAGAACGCCGTTTATCACTGCCATGACAAACGCGGTTGTAATTGCGATAGTGGATATTCGCGAACTGGTTAAGGTGAATAGGTTTGCGCGGTAAAGGCTTGCATCTACATGATCCGTCAGCATCATGAGCGGCATCCCGCACATTGACGCTACAAAGATCAATACGAGTGGCTCGGGGTTGCGCGCTTATTTTCGACCCCGTCGTCCAACCAACGCTACAGCTTGACCATCGCGGTATCGGCCCGCAATCTGACGAATCACACCAACCCGGGACCGATTATTGGAGTTCTCACTTCGCCCTTGTCCGGTAAGCCAACCAGATTGCGGGAAGGCCAATGGAGAGGGCTTTCTCGAAACCGCAAGCAATCGGCGCCTGGAACTGCAGATTGAGTTCGCATTGTAGTCAATCGCCTGCTCAACGGGGTGGGTTTGACTGCGACTGGCAGTCCCTTCTGGCATCCGGAATCCGCAAACTCTTGACGGAATACCGGATCGCGGTTGCATAGCGTTCGATTTTAGACCCTGAGGCGAATGGGCCCGTCTGTAACCAGATATTAGCCGGTCGAATTTAGATAGAACTCAGATTCGGATGTTGCAGTGTGGGTATGAATCTCCATTGGTCAGGGAAACGTCTGCGTGACGGGTTGCTCCTGCTGGGTTTCGCCGCTGTGCTGCCGGCACAAAACGACAGGGCAAGTCTAACGGGCATCGTGACAGATCAGTCCAAAGGTGTGATTGCAAACGCAACGGTCGCGTTGAACGAGTTGGATACCGGATCTCAACGCACTACCATCTGCAACGCCTCAGGTCTTTATATCTTCAGTTCTTTGCCGCTCGGC
>DATAYL010000118.1:0-3073 GCA_036272575.1 Bryobacteraceae bacterium
TTCAGCTCATCATCACGCTGAACGTCGCCGTCGCGGAGGTTTTTGCCGTGTCGTTTCCAGTGGCCGTGACGGTGAATGTATATGTGCCCGCAGTCGTTCCTCCCGTAGGAGGGGGATTGGTAACCGTAACCATGGCGTCACCTGTGGCGGCATTGTAACTGCAATCTCCCGGATACGAGGTGGCAAGCGGATCGGTGCCCACCCGCAATGTATCGGCGGGAATCGTAATCGAAGGAGCACGGCTTTACTTTGACACTGTGCAAATGCCAATCGACATTAATGGATGCGCACTTTCGCAGCTTCTCGCAGGCTGCGGTTTCCCCGGGCGCTGGAGGAGGGGCTCGCGATATTGAAGTTCTTCGGAGACAACATCGTTTTGAAAAGTGGGGCGGTAGAGCCGATGGATTGTTTGCGTTATTCACTCAACATCCTCTTTCGGTTCTGATCCCTCTCGAAAGTGGCTCATCGTGCGCAATCGCGTGGACGATGCTTAGTCCGAGCTGCGGCACTCTTTCCTACCGGGAACACGATTCAATATCTCTGGCAGCTTCCTGAAGTTGTTGATCAATCCGTCTCCGTGCTTCCACTAGCGCGGCGTTGATGGCTTGTTCCGGGCACTTGAAGGTAACCTCAAGAAAGTTGACCTTGGGCCTTCCGTTCGGGATGTCATTGTTCTCTATCGCAAAGAATGAATTCCACCCGAAGTTGTGCTCAAGCTCACTTGTGCCAGCTTCGATGATGAACTCCTTGTAACTTTGGCGTGCAGGGCGGTTGCGCATTGCTGATCTCTCTCTATACCTGAAGGTTTAGAAGCACGACACAGCCGTCCAGTAAGCCTGCCCACGGGATCGTTCCCACATTAGGAATTCACGTTCCAGTTGAGATTAGTGGATAGCATGAGCATCGTGGCAGGCATGCAGGACGGCCCCAAAAAGGCTGATCGATGCGCCGATTCTGGTGAATCACTCAGATACCTTGCCACAGGCACGGACGTTGTCGACCTTCCCACAATAAGATGCTATTTGAGGCGAGGAGCACCTCTGCCGTAAGTTCCGGGCGGTGCAAGCTCTCGACGCAAAGGCGGTTCGCTCATGTCTCTAGTGTTGCCGGTAAAAATAGTATTGCCCTGTGAGATGAGATAATCTGCCGTTCGAGCAGCGAGAGCCTGGATGGTAAGGCCTGGATTCGCGGAGCCTTGAGTAGGCAAGATAGAGCCGTCGCAGATGAAGAGATTCGGGATGTCGTGGGTGCGGCCGAATTTGTCGACGACCGAAGTTCGCGGATCGGCACCCATGCGGGCGGCGCCGACCAAGTGGGCATAGCGGGCCTCTTGAATCACTTCGGTCGCACCTGCTGCTTCCATGACCTCCATGGTCTTGGTCTTTGCAGCATGAATTAACTTCTTATCGTTGTCATGAAGGTTGAAGGAGACATGAGCAACACGCAGGCCGAAGCGATCTCTTTCATCCGCCAATGTGACGCGATTCTCGGGCCACGGAAGAATCTCTCCCAGAAGACCAAACGTTGCCCAGTGGTTGTAGTCCATCATCTCGCGACGTAGACCCCAGCCCCAGGCACGTTTGGCGGCTACCATCTGCTTGCCGAATGCAATGGGAAGCGGCCCTACAGTCTGGATAGCAAAACCGCGGGCGAAGTCATTCTTTGGATTTGTTTCGTAGAACTCTTCGGTGAGCGCATGTGCCGGAGGTGCCTTGTACATGCGAACAGGCTGATCAAAGCGACCGAGCACTACATTGCCAGCTTGTGCCATCAGGTAGCGGCCCACCGTATCGCTGGAGTTGGCGAGACCGTTCTCGAAGCCGGGGCATGCGGAATTGAGAAGGAGTCGAGGGGTCTCAATGGAATAACCGGCGATGATAACGGCCCTGGAACGCTGAAAATGAGAATTGCCGTCGCGGTCGAAATAATGAACGCCAGTGACCCGATCGTCCTTTCCTAAGTCGACCCGGGCGGCCATCGAATGATCGCGAATCTCCGCGCCGCTGTGGAGTGCGTCCGGAACGTGAGTGACCAGCGTGCTTGCCTTAGCTCCGACCTTGCAGCCCTGGATACAGAAGCCCCGATAAATACAGTGCGGGCGATCGCCGTGCGAACCGGAGAGGATCGCAACGGGACCTCCGATGGAGACAGGAATATTGAGCGCGGTGCATCCTTTGATGAGCGCGTTGCCGACGCCACCCATCGGGTGCGGGCCATAGGGATAGCCATGCGGGTGGCCCCAAGGATAATAAGCCGGCCCGGCAACTGGCATCTCGAGTTCAAGCTGCTCGTAGTAAGGACAGATGATTTCATAGTCGATGGGCCAGTCAGCGCCCACACCATCGCGCGTGTAGACCTCGAAGTCCGAAGGATGGAAACGCGGGGTAAAGGCAGCCCAATGGACAGATCCCCCACCGACACCTTTGCCGCAGTTGTTTGCGCCCAGCGCCAGGGGATCGGTGCCGCCCGTGACGCGTGGATCTTCCCAGTAAAGCTGGTGGGAGCCGGCTTCATCGCTGACCCAATCTCGTTCCGTGTCCCAGAAAGGGCCGGCCTCCAGCGCGACGACATTGAATCCGGCTCGAGCAAGCCGCTGCAGCAGGACACCCCCGGCGGAACCGCAGCCGACTATCAGGTAGTCGACCTCGTCACTCTCGCTAAAACGGCGCATCGGAAGGTGAATCTTCTGTAGCGGCCCAAGCATGTGGGGTTTGCTCGCACCGATGGCAAACGGACCAAGGAGTGGCTCTTTCACAGGACCTCATTCATCAGTTAGCTGTTCTGGCCGGATTCGAGGTGGAGATGATGCGTCGCCTCGGTGACATCGGAGACGGCGTAACGCGGTGCCAACCAGTCGTAGCGCTGCTCTGCCACCTCCCACGGTTCGGGTTCTCCGCGCTCCAGGCGTGTATATGCACGCGGATACGCGGGGCCGCCAAAGCCGATCTCGTCCCAGGCCCAGGGATGCGAGTAGTAGGCTTCGAGAGCATCCTGCATCAAAAGCTGCCAGAAACGGGCTATCGACATCTGCTGCCAGACAGATGCGGCTGCTTGCGCTTTTTTGTCATGGATT
>DATAYL010000119.1:0-15216 GCA_036272575.1 Bryobacteraceae bacterium
GTTCCCGCATCCCCAACAGACCCCAGTGTCCGGCGCGTCCTGCCGTAAGGGTTTCTGGTTCGATACCTTTTCCATTATCGCGAATACGCACGCGAAGTTGGGCATAGTCGTACCGAATCTCAGCTTCGATTTGGCTCGCGCGCGCGTGCCGGAAAGCATTTCGCAGCAATTCGCGGGCGATCCGGTGGGCATCGTCCTGGAGCAGCGAATCCAACTCCTGCCGTTCCCCTTCTACTGTCACACGGAAGATCACTGGATTTCCACTCGCATCCTGGGAGCGCGCCAGCTCTTGACCCGTTACCGTCAATAACTGTGCTAAATCGCCCTGAGATGGCGGCTGGGAACGTAAGTCATCGCGCTTTGCGAGACCTGAGCCCGTCGGTTCGATCGCTCTCCGCTTGTGCCACATAGAAGCCCAAGTCGGCCTGGGTTGAGAGGACCCCAACGGCGGTTCCACGGGCGCGACTGCAACAGAATTTCCCATGTCTGAGCTTCGCCCGAGACTCAGGCGCCCGTAATGTTCGGAACAGTATTGGCTGGCATCTGTATGCCGTTTGCGCAGAGCCAGCCCACGTTAGGAGAGACGTTTGTCCAGTTAATAGCTGGTTCTACAATAGCTTGCACGAGCTACTGAAGCCTACGTTTGCTGCCCGTTATAAGCAGCGTTATCATGGAACTAATCAAGCGTCTCGAAAAAATGACGACCCACCGTGTCGGCAACCGATAATCGATCCGCCGCGCCAGACGAAAGCGTGAGCTCTGAACGCATCGATGTGGTCCGTCGGCATCTTGAACAAGTTCTCGCTAGTAAGGCCTTTTCTGGAAGCAAGAGATCCCAGGACTTTCTGCGGCTGATTGTTGAGCACGCGCTTGCCGGGCGGCTGGATAACTTACGAGAGCGCATGATCGGAGCCGAGATGTTCGGCCGCCCGATCGATTACGATACTGCGAATGACGCGGTCGTTCGAGTCAAGGCAAATGAAGTGCGCCGCAGGTTGGCGCAATACTATTCGGAAGAGGGCGCCGGACAGAATGCGGTACGGATCGAGTTACCGACTGGAACGTACGTTCCGGAGCTTCACTGGGGACCAATCCACCCTACACCCGCAACGGACTCTTCGATCGACACCGGCTTTCCGCCACCTCGTATCGAGGAAACATCCAACCAGCATTGGATATGGGTATCAGGTGCCATACTAGCGGCGGCGCTTGCGATTACCGCAACGTATGTTGTTCTACGTTCGTTACTCAAGCCGACGAACCCGCCTTCGCTGCTACCTGGCACCCTAAGCCGCCTCACGTTCGATTCCGGGTATACGACCGATGGCACCATCTCGGCTGATGGACGGCTGACCGCATACGCCAGCGATCGCGCCGGCGGGGGCAATCTCGATATCTACGTTCAACAAACGAACGGCAGCAACATCGCCCGTTTCACCGACGACGCTGCCGATGACTATGACCCGGCATTTTCTCCGGACGGCACGCAAATCGCATTTCGATCCGAACGTAACGGTGGCGGAATCTACGAAGTCTCCTCGCTGCGTGGTTCGGCGCATTTGGTGGTACCCGGTGGCAGACACCCGCGCTTTTCGCCGGACGGCCGTTATCTTCTGTACTGGCAAGCTACAGGGGGCTTTGACTCGAAGTGGGGCGACTGGGGCGCCTCCTTGTTTACAGCGGAAGTGGCAGGAGGCTCGCCCGTGCCGGTCTCACGTTCTTGTACGTTTGCGAGTGGCGCAGCTGTCTGGTCGCCGGATAGTCAGCGGGTTCTCTTCGCAGGCATTTGTCGGGGCAAGCCCGGCATTTGGCTCACGTCGCCAGACGGTAAGGTCTTTGAGAGCAGCGGGCTTTACAGGTCGTGGAAGAATCAAGAACTGTTATCGCTGGATCCGAGCACTGCTCCCGCTTTCGACGAATGGCTGGACAAGCCTCCCCGTCTGCTTGCGCCTTTAGTTGCTGGTGAAGATATTTCTTACGAAGCAAGCCTTCCAATTGCGGCGAACGGCAACAACTTAACTAGAACGGTCCAGCCTCTCACTTTCGGTCCGTCAAGAATCATTCGTGCTGCGGCATCCGCAAACGGACGAGTTATCCTTTCCGCCGAAGAGGAAAGCTCGACCATTTGGATGCTCAAGGTCGACTCGTCCGGGCACGCGATAGGTAATCCGGTTCCGCTGAAAACAGGATCTCTGACTACTTACCAGCCCGCGCTTTCAAAGGACGGGAGAAAGGTTGTCTTTGTGGCTCGCGAGTCTGGCGCGTGGGAAACACAGGTTATGACACTGGCGACGGGCACCCTAACTCACCTAGAAGTGAGACTCCCTTACCTTTGGCACCCGGTTTTTAACACGGCGGGCGACAAGATCACTTATGTCGGGCAATTGCCAGACAGCGAAAGCAGGTCGGATTATGAACTTGCCATAGATAGCGGTGTTCCCACAACCCTCCTTGAGAAGTCCCTGGGCGCCGTTTGGGACACATCTCCGG
Source organism: Bryobacteraceae bacterium (assembly GCA_036272575.1). Lineage (GTDB taxonomy): Bacteria > Acidobacteriota > Terriglobia > Bryobacterales > Bryobacteraceae > Bog-105. The sequence continues at coordinate 2,491 of DATAYL010000119.1, forward strand.
TTGGACCCTGGCTCCTCATTTCCAACGTCCTCAAAGCTTCCGGCACCTTCGCCGCCGCGCTTGGCTCTAGTTTCGATGACAATCGTCCGGCGCGAGACAGCGTAGACGTGTTGAATCGCGAAACGCAGGAGACCACTCCGTTCCTCTCCGATCCCGACAGTAACATTTACCAGGCACACTTTTCTCACAATGGCCAGTGGGTGGTCTTCAACTCAGCTCGAAATCAGCATTCGCGAATCTATGTTGCTCCGTTCAGCCGGAATGTAGTCCCAAGAGCGAATTGGATTCCCATCACTGACGGAACCACTTGGGACGATAAGCCCGGTTTTTCTGCGGACGATAAGCTGATCTTCTTCACATCCGACAGAGATGGGTTTCGCTGTATCTGGGCTCAGCGGCTTGGCCCCGATATGCATTCCTTGGGGAGTCCGTTCGCTGTGTATCATCTTCACTCGCGAATACGTTCTCTTGCCAATGTCCCTCTCGGCATGATGGAGTTAGCAGTCGGTCCGGGCATCCTGGTCTTCAATCAAGGCGAGTACTCCGGGAACCTCTGGCTCTACAAGCGTAAGTAAAGTTATTCAGCCCAAATTTTACGATGTGTCCGCTGCGGCTTCTTCACGAGTCTGGATGATTCGGGATCCTCGCAACGGTAGCACGGTTGATGCCCAGAATTTTGGCGGCCTGGAGCTTATTGCCTCCTCCTGTGGTTCGCCAATAATACGTGCGAGAACAAGCCCTAGCGGTTCAGTTTCTTAGCGGCTCGATTGAGGCGAAGGACAGCGCCACGGATTCACGGCGTCGGCTGCACGCCATGCTTACTCGTTTCAAAGATGATCGGCCATCGTCTGTACCGTCTGCCAACCGAATGCCGGATGACGTAATGTCGAGGGTGAAGAGCCGCGCCGGGTTCGAATAGTGAGGGCGGCGGTGAGGAACTTGCTGATCCCAAGCTTTCTACAAGCCTCGATGAGTTCCTCGTTCTCCTTCGACCCTCGACTTGCGCCGGCCCGATCCGATACGAACGCCACGGCTGACCATTCGCTAAGAACGAGTAGGGCCACATCTAGTTCCTTCCCCTCCGCGCCCAGCATGTCTCGCACCCGACACTCAGCAGGGGCATCGCGACGATCAGAAAGTAAGAGATAGCCATAGAATTCTCCGCCATCGGAGAGATAGTGAGGCAATTCGCGGATCACGTCGGTCGATACTCGTTCGCCATCCGTTCCAGCGTCTCTACAGGCTATCGAGTCGACCAGCGCCGGAGCATAAGGAGGATGCGCAACGATCCAATCGAAGACTTTTGACTGAACCGGTTCAAATAAATCGCCGGAATAGGTGCTGACACCTCCAATGCCATTGAGCTGCCGGTTGAACTCCGCAAAGCGAATGGCGCGCGAGTTTATATCTACTCCGCAAGCGGACTGGGCAAACTTCCGCGCGGCCGTCAGACACATGTGTGCGGCGCCGCAGCACACCTCCAAAAACCTTTCGCACGGCGTAGGGAGATAATTCGCCTGTATGCCTGGGCGCTCACGTCCCAAGGGCGATAGACGTGGTCGGTTCTCAGCGAAGTTCCGGTGAGGATCTGATCAGCGCAAATGAGAAGGTCGTTCACAGGCTCAATACGGACCGTCGCACGACACAGTGTGGCTTCGTTTTCAAACTCAAGCAGCTTCGTGGTTCCGGGGCATTTTTGCCCAGTGCTACATGAGTTCTCCAGGTATGGTAATAGGCACAAAAAACCGATAAGATGTGACGCAGAGAACTCTCATTTGAACACGATCACATGATCCAGACACTCGCGGCGGATGGACCCAATGAGCCGTTCCCCGTAAGCCCTTTGCCACGGCGACCGCCGTACCGAAAGCACTTGTTTGATGCCCAGGGTCTTCACCTGACCGACGAAGTCCTGCCCGAAGATTCAATCCCGATCGCGCAGCAAATACTGTGGCGCGCTGTCCCACAGAGCTTCCCGCAGTTGCTGGACTGTGGTTCCCGCAAATTCGGAATCGCATCATTTTAATGAGTTAGTCTCGGTTGCTTTGAGCGATTGATGTGTTGAGCGTGCTCGTGACGAAAACTGAAGATGCTTACGGTGGTTCGGTGTGTTTTTGTGGCGTGTCAAACTGTCCCGAATAGACGGCGGAACCAATCGTAGAAGGATCGGCCCCTCCGACCTGGGCGTATCTCGACTTGCGACACAGCCGAAAACTGGCCGAGGAAGCTCAGACGCGTATCAAGATTTTCTATCAGCGGCTTACTCACCAAGACCCTCGGTTCGGAAGCCTGTTAGCTTAGGGAATACGCCCGTTGAAATTTAGAGGACCAGCGCTCGCCAATAATGAGGAATGGACTGCCGAAACAATCAACGGAACGGGGACTAGATGGACTTCCACCGAAAGCGGCACAACGGCTAGGGTCATCATTATTGGCGCAGGATTCTCAGGAACCCTGGTTGCCATTCACCTGCTAAGGAACGGTAGCGCTGTTCAGATCGATATCGTCGATCAAAATCTGCCGGGCCGCGGCCTTGCATACTCAACGGCATATGACGAGCACCTTCTAAATGTGCCTGCCGTCCGAATGAGTGCGTTTGGCAGCGAGCCCTTGCACAACATAGGCGACAATGGTCATCCATGCTGCGCGGATGAGAGGTGCAATGAGCAGGCACGCGCACTCCAACAGATACCGGGATAATGGTTTGTATGAGCATTCCGGTAAGTGGGTTGGAACTACTCGAAAACGTTCAACTTGAAGCACAGAGAACCGCCCTCTATCACGTGGAAGTGATCGGGGGCAAAGCGATAGAGAAACCGTTGCCCAAATATTTGCACCAGATCATTCAGCGCCGGATAGTGCGCTTGCTCGAAGCCTTCTACGGAGAGCGCGTCGTCGAACAGCTTGATTTCAGTGTCGGCGGGGCCTTGCGCGTTCCCGATATCGTGGTACTCGCACCCGACACGAAGTTCGTGCGCGGTATCGTGGTCACACCTCCTTTGCTGTGCGTGGAGATTCTCTCTCCAGGACAACAACCGGAAGACCTGTTCGAAAAATGCGAGGCGTACCTGGCAGCGGGCGTACCGGAATGCTGGGTGTTCGTTCCGAAGCTGCGCACCCAGGGAGTGTACCGGGTGTATCCGAACGCGGAACGCGTGACAGAATCGACGCGTTTGGATCACGGACCGGTCGCGATATCCGTGCCGACCCTCTTCGAGAATCTGCCCAACGATATCGAGTGAGAACATCCGCACTGGCGGCCACTAGACTTTCCCTGACAAAGGAAGCTGGTCCACAGGTCTCTGTTGCAAACTGGCGAAATGTGTCTGGCAGCGTCAAGCGGCTCGATGTGAAGGACAGAACATAGGGGGCTCATGTCCTGGAAGGAGATGTGCCTCCAAAATATTCCGATCGATCTGTGCATGCCGTAAACTCGAATGTAGCTGAAAATGGGAAGCTTGAGCAGGGCCTCTCCAATGGCGGTTTTGTCTGGCTTGTGCGCGTTTGTCGCCGTTTCCTTGCGCAGCCGAGCCGCCCTGCAAATCGAAGTTAACTTGCAGGTATTTTAGGTGGAACAGTGGACGTTCAGACGCATGCCGTCGAGGGCGCAATCTTCTCCCGGCCGCGGACTTCTTTGAGATCAGAATGCGGTCGGGAAAAAGGGTTGCTAAACGGACGCAGCAGCCAATTGCCACCGGCTGAAGGCGAGAGCTCGAACTGAGAGGAGGCTTAGGCGGCGCGTCGCTCGTAACGATGATGGCGTCGGCCGACTTCCGGAATCGAAATGACGGGCCCGGCTTCGACAGGCTGGATAGGCCGGGACTCCGGAGTATCCTTCTGCAATCCTAAGTGTGTCCGGGTTCGATGGTAGTAATGGAGGAAATTTCGTAGGTGCCGGTAAAGGCTTCGTTCGTTGAATACGATGACGTGGTCCAAGCACTCCCGACGAATGCTGCCGATGACGCGTTCGACATAAGCACGTTGCCACGGCGAACGCGGCGCGGACAGCACTGTTTTGATCCCCATGGCCTTGACCTGATGAATGAAGTCCTGCCCAAAGATCCGATCGCGATCTCGTAACCAATAGCCGGGCGCAGTGTCCCACGGGAATGCTTCTCGGAGTTGTTGAACGGTCCATTCCGCTGTGGGATGGGCGGTCACAGCAAAGTGCAGAACACGCCTGCGATCATGCGCCAGCACCAGAAACACGTACAAGATTTGAAATCGGCTGGTCAGCACGTAAAGAAATCGACGGAGACCATGCTCTTCACATGCTTTTCCATAAACGTCTTCCAGGTCTGCGAGGGTGGTCTTCTGCGGCGGATCATATATTTGCTTACGCTGGTTTCTCCGACATCGATGCCAAGTTTCAAAAGCTCGCCAGGAATACGCGGAGCTCCCCACATTGGATTTTCGCGACTCATGGTCCGGATCAGTTCACGAATCATAAGGAATGCCCGGCCGGCCCCGGCTTGCCACGCCGAATCTTCCAAGTCCAGAACAGGCGAAAACCCATGCGGTGCCAGGCAATCACTGTCCCTGCTTTCACGATGAAGACATTAGACCGCCACTCGCCCCAGACGGTCGACAGCCAGACCCACAGCAGTCGATCAGCGGCTTGCAACTTCGGCCTCTTTACAGACCGGTGTAGAACGCAAAGCTGATGCCGAAGAGAGAGAATCTCAATTGTAACGCCGTTCGGCTTGGGAATGACGCCACAAAAGTTGCTACCAACGCCGAAATGATAGGCCTGTGCGGAAACCGAAGGAAGAATAACAATCCTCAATTTATCAATCACATCCAGATTTACGAGAACCACAATTGTCGCAATTCCACAACTCGGCGGCCTTTATCACCGATATGGACGCATTGCCGCATAGCAACCTTTTGTCCGGATCGATTATTGGTGAACGACAGGCCGCGATCGGGAATGGCTCGGCGTCTCGCAAAGGGCGCGATTTCGCGGCTTGGCTCGGCTTGGTGCCGCGCCAGCACTCCACCGGCGGCAAACAAAAACTTCTCGGAATTAGCAAACGGGGAGACAGCTACTTGCGCCGGCTGTTTATTCATGGAGGCCGGTCTGTTGTGTTACACGCCAAACGTGACCGCTAGGGGCTGGCCATTGGATCCGACAACTCGAAGCCAGAACGCACCGGAATGTTCTCGTCGTCGCTCTCGCCAACAAGTTAGCCCGGATCGCCTGGGCCGTCCTCACGACGGGCGAACCTTATCGGGATGTCCCCGCGGTCGCGGCCGGTTAGCACACAAAGGAAACGAAAACCCCGCTCCAACACCGAGAAATTCTACCCAGTCTGCTAAGCAGTGTTCCCCGAAGCCATCGCGGAGCTACGCCACGTGCAGGATGATACATTAGCGCAGACAAACTGTTATCCCGTCGATTGCACTTGCAGATCAGGGGCGGATCATACATTTTGGGTCACGGGCTCAAGCACCTGAATATTCCATGGCAGTAATTCAGGGATTCTCTTGACGGACGGACACGTAGAGCCCCACCGTCGGATCGTAGAATTTATTCACGCACGTGAGTATCGTCTTTCGTAAGCTCACCACGAAGCACGATTATCGATGACTTTGGGAGATTGTAGACGGTATCAGCATCGCGAGCCATGATTGTCGACTTGGATGCCGGCCCGTCGGGATCTGCGTGGCCGGTTCTGGACCGGCGCGGATTGTCACCTTGACCTTCGGTGCCCGTTCCCTCTCGCATGTTCACCGAAGCTGGATCTGGATGCCATTTGTATTCAGCTGGGCCGAATACGATCCGCTCCACAGGGCCGGAAAAAAACCGGTTCTGTCTATTAACCTTGTTTGCAAAGACAACCTTTACTGCGTGGTCATGGTCTTCATCCTTGTTCACAAGCATGACTGACCATCTTCCGTCGGGACGCTCGACCGTGTAGGCCGTAACAAGAGTGTTACCACGTTCATCCTTCACATCGCTCGCACTCTTGAAGAGTTTGTGGACGGAGTCAACTGGCTGCACCCATTCCTTGGTGATCATCTGGGTTGCCAGATACTGTGGTGGATGACTGATAACGCGGTCCTCCTTATTAATAGGCAGGAATCCATCTTCACCGCCGCGTTCTGTCGCTATGTAGTGGAAATAGTAAGTACCGCTAGCACCAGCTGTCATCATCGAACCCACATAGTCAGCGAGCCAAAGCCCCCGCTTCACGGTGCCTGCTCCTCCATCCTCGAGGTCGTTACCTTCCGTCATATAAAAAGGCAGATTAGCTGGTAGACCATTGTCCTTCCAGGCTTGAATTAAGTGCTCGACGTACGCGGGTTCCCAATAGAGCGAACTCCACTCGGCGCACTTTTTCCCTTCTCCTCCTCCGGCGCCGCAAGGATAATGCTCAAAAGAAAAAAAAGTGAAATCCTGTAAACGATCATGGGATTTGAGATAGTCGACGAACCGGCCCAGGAATGAAACCCTGCCATCGGCGTCAGCCCACGAATCGACGTCGCCTTCGGTTCCCTCGAAAGACGGGCCGCCGAGAGGCGCCTGGGGAACCAGCTTGCGGATCGCTCTTGCAAACTGCAAGTAGAGCGTGGCATAGTCCTCCGGGAGCACGCGCTGCCCGTCTGGCTCCTCGCCCATTTCGATGCCTGAGATGGGGTACTTCCGTTTGTACAGATACGCGATCTCGTTGGCTGCATCCTCCGGATTGCCATAGAGAATGGCGATCGGGATCATCGCGGGAAGTCCGCGAGTTACTCCGCAATGGAAGAAGAAATCGAATCCAATTTGATCTCCTCTCCCGTAATCGAGGTCGGAAGCCGTATGCCACGGATCCACCGAAGAAGGCCAAGTGATCGTCTGTTGACGACTTGGCAAATGTTTGACGATATCAGTGAATTGCCCGTCAGCGGACATGGTTCCGATGTAGAGTTCGTTGATCGCGTATCCGAGACAGTTGCGCTGATCCTGAGAGCCGTGCGTGTTGCAGGTATTCGACGATTCTGTCATCCAGATGCGCAAATACCGGACGGAAAGTTTCCAATTCATCAGCTTCAAGGCGGGAGTTCCGCCCTTGCCCTGGGTGATGGTGCCCATGGGGAAGGTCTGCCAAGCGCCTTTGTTTATTCCGTCGTAAAAAGGCTCGGCCTCGCCGGTCCAGAACTGCACGTAGTAGCGCGTTGCGTAGGGGTTGGCCCAGGCTATTTTGATCGCGTTAACGTCTAGCTTGGCGCCCAGATCGATCATGACCCATTGCGGGTGCCGCGAATCGTCCTCCCCGGTATAAGGTTTGCTCAGATAGGGGTTGCTCTTCCAGTAGGATTCAAGGTTGCCGTCGGTCAGACGAGACCAGCCGTTGCCGTCGCCCTCGGTGGCTCCGCGATGGGGTAGTGGATAGGCCCAGGAGTGGAGGATTTTCTCGTCGGTGGGCTCGGCGCTTCCAATAAAATAGCCTTCCTGCTTGGCCGCATTGCTCCAGGTCCCGCGCGCGTTCCAATGCCAGGCTTCGATCATCAACTCGGTGTTCTGTCGATAGGTCACGGTTTGCCATCCAGCGCCGAGCAATTGTTTGAGAACCGGATCGGTCAGCAGCCGTTCGGTATGTTTCTCGTTCTCCGCCCTGGTTGTCCCACCGCGCAAGCGATCTATCGATCCCCCTAAGGCACGGAAGGGACTAAATGAATTTACGACGTGAGATGGTGTGGCATCCACCATAATGGTCTGGCAGTCTGCAGATGGGGCGGCGAGCAAGGCCGCAGACGACAAGATCGTCCGCGCCACCCGAAAAAGCCGCAGACAACAAGATCGTCCGCGCCACAAAGTGCACTTTAGAAGTAGAACTTCAGGGCTAGTTGGCATTGTCTGGGGCCGACGGCCGTGTAGTTGATGACGCCGAAGTTGGGATCGCCCACGTAGGTGTTGGGCGTGCCGAAGACGGGGTGATTGAAGGCGTTTTCGGCTTCGAGGCGGAGTTCGAGGCGCAAGGCTTCGTAGCGCGTGGAGAGCGGGAACTCTTTAAGTAGAGACAAGTTACTCGAGAAGAAGAAGGGGCTGCGTACGTCGCCGACGGTGCGAGGGGTATTGCCCAGCGTGTAGGGCGCCGGGATCTGGAAGACTTGCGGATTGGCGAAGTAGTTATTGATCCAGTTCGAGTCGGGCCCGCCGGTGCGGGTGGGCGTGCCGGTCAGGTTGGGGCGCTGCGGGCCGTAGGTCCAGATGGGGCTACCGCCGTTGGCTACGGTGAACTGCAGCGGGAAGCCGTCATGAATGGTCCAGACGCCGGCGGTTTTCCAGCCGCCCAAGACGAGATCGAGCGCGCGCGGCATGTTGTTCAAGAAAGTCCGTCCGCGGCCGAACGGCAAATCATAGGTGTAATTGAATTTGAATTGCTGCGGGATGTCGAAGGTCGAGAGGCTGCGTTCGGAGGATGGGTTATTGGGATCCTGCAGTGCAAAGCCCGAGTTGTTGCCGTAACTGCCAAGGAAGGCCACGTTGGTGTCATAAATTGAGGAATCGTCGATAGATTTCGACCAAGTGTAGTTGGCCATGATTTGCAGGCCGTTGGAATAGCGTTTTTCGACGCTGATCTGGAGCGCATGGTAAGTGGAATCGGCGCTGGGCGGCTCATCGGTGGTCACGCTGGTGAACTGCGGAAAGGGTAGCAGGAGCTGGTAGGCCGGAACGGTCGGGCTCGAGAGAATGCTGTTGGCATATTGAGAGCCGGTGAGAAGCGGCGCGAAGGGATTGGATACGTAGTTGCCGAGGTTGCCGATCTGGTTGGGCGTGAGGCTCTCGATCTGGGGGCCGAGGACGTTGAGATTGTTGCCGCCGGCGAAATAGAGATGAGTGCCTTTCTTGCCGACATATTCGAGGTCGAGCACGGTGCTCGAGCCGAGTTCTTGCTGGATGCCGAAGCTCCAGCTTTGTTCGTAGGGAGTGCGGCCGGCCGCGGCGGTGCGAAGCGGGCCGATGGCGCCATAGCCGATGTCGTTGAGCAGACCAAGCGAACTGCCGGGCGGTGCGATGAGCCCGTTCGGATAGGGATTGCTCAAGTGCAGATAAGGGGTGGCGCCGTCGTTGTTGTACGTCGTGACGACATTGGTGGACTGGTTGAAGCCTTGCGATCCGTAACTCAGCAGGCCGTTGGCGCCGGAGCGAGTCTGGTCGTAGTAGATGCCGTAACCGCCGCGGATGACAGTGTTCTTGCCAGCCAGGTAGGCGAAGCCGATGCGGGGTTGGATATCTTTCCAATCGGTCACCCAGTTAGTGCGCTGATTCGGGCTATTGAACATTTCGCCGCCGAGCAAGGCGCGAGTGACGGGTTGTTGGGTGATGGGATCGGTGTAGGAAATACTGCCGCCGTTAAGCGGACTGACCACATTGGGATCGAACCAGTTCATGCGGTTGTCTCGTTCGGTCCTGGGCAGGGAGACATCGTAGCGCAAGCCGAGATTCAGCGTGAGCTTGGGGATGACTTTCCAATTGTCCTGGACGAAGCCGGCGTATTGGAAGTTTTGGCTGGCGGGACGGAACTGAATTTCGTAGGTGCCGCTGCCCACGCTCGCGCCGCCCATCAGGAAGCTCGCCAGAGCATCGCCGCCGCATTGCGTGATGTCGGGAACCGGGCATTGTGAACTGCCGAGGCTGTTGAAATTGAAGTTGCCGTTCGGGGCGTTGGTTTGAAGGTAGTTCTGCTGGTGTAAGCGGCCCTCGAAGCCGAACTTCAGCTCGTGGTTCGCGACGATTTTTGTCAGCAACTCGCTCAGCTGGCCGGTGTCCTGCCCCTGGCGGTAGTTGCCGTAGGGATCTTGGCCGATGCTCGAGTAACCAGCGGAAAAGTAGCTGGCAATGAAAATGGAGGGAACACCCAGAATCCCGTTCGAATTCAGATAGGACGGGAAGCCAAGTGTGCCGAGAGGATCGGCGTTGAGACTTTGATTGTAAGCGTCGATGTGGGAGGCGCCGCGGGTGAAGCCGAGGGTGCTGGTGAGTACGAGGGTGGGGCTGAAGGTGTAGGTATCGTTGAGGGCAAACAGGTGGGCCGAGCCGCTATTCGGGCCGCTGCCGCAGGGATCGGTAAAGTTCTTGAAGCAGTTGTAGGGCGTCGAGTTATTCCAGCCTTGTGAGTATTTGAAATTGATGAGGTTTTTATCGCTGAAGCGGTGGTCGATACGGATGTCGAACTGGTCGTTGGCAGAGCGGCTGGCACCTGAGCCGATCCAGTTGTCGTAAATGCCGCCGCTTGGATTATTGGGCGCGGGGAAGAGGTTGAACATTTTCTGGGCGACGGGATCGATGAGATTGCCGGCCATAACCGGCAGCTGGAAGGCGGTGCCGTTGAGGTTGGCGTTGCCGGGGCTGGCATAGGTGGCGAGATTGTTGAACGGGATGAAGGCGCTGCGGTAAGCGCCGGCGGGTCCATTGGCCGGAGTCTGGAAGGTGCCTGAATAAGGGTCATAGATCTGGCCGGCGATGGCGCTGCAGAGACCGGTGGAATCGAAGGTCCCGCCATTGGCGGCGCATAATTCGCCGAAGTTGCCCTGGCGTTCGGCGGCGCTCGGCACACCGGCCTGATGGGTACTCAGATTCGAGGCGCGGGTGCCATCCCAATCGAAGAAGAAGAACGTTTTGTTTTTGATGATGGGGCCGCCGATGGTGCCGCCGTAATTGTTGCGGTGGACGGGAGGGATGGGCACGCCGCTCTGATTGTTGAACCAGTTGTTGGCGTCGGTGAGCTGGTTGCGGAGGAAATCGTAGGCGCTGCCGTGGAAGGCATTGCCGCCGGAACGGCTGATCATGTTGACGACGGAGGCGCCGGAGAAGCCGTATTCGGCGCTGAAGTTGGTCTGCTGCACCTTGAACTCTTCGACCGCTTCGGGAGAGGGCGTATAGGTGACCTGGGTGATGCCGCCGTTGGGCTCAAAGTTGGTGACCGAGGCGCCGTCGAGGAGGATGTCGGCGCTGGCGCCGCGGCTGCCGTTGGACACGAAGTTGGTTCCGGTATCGGTGACGGAATTCTGATCGCTCTGGTTGTTGATGCCGGGCCCGAGGGTGACGAATTCGAGCACGTTGCGGTCGACGAGAGGCAGGTCGTTGATGTACCGGCGGTTGACGACCTGGCCGGTAACGGCATCCTCGGTCGCGAGGGCGCGGCTTTCGGACTGAACGTCCACGGTCTGCCGGGCAGTGGCGACCTTCAGACTCAGGTTCGCGGTCGCGTTCTCGCTGACATTTACGGTGATATTGGTCCGCACGGACTTGTCAAAGCCCTGCATTTCGCTCGAAACGGAGTATACGCCTGGCGGAATCGCAGTAAACAAATAGCGTCCACTCTTGTCGGAGGTAGTTGTGAATTGATAGCCCTTCCGCTGGTCGGCAAGTGTAACCTGGACACCTGGAACGACTGCCTGGGACGGGTCAGTGACTTCGCCGCTCACCGTGCCAAAATACCCTTGGCCATAAACCAGCAACTGTGTCGTAAATAGGATGACAAACAGCAGTACGCAAGAGAATCCGTATGCGGACCTACTTCCACGTCCTAAAGCAACTGCACCCATGGCATCTCCTTTTACATACGCAAAGTGGCGCCTGAAGAGCTGTGTTTGTTATGCACCGCGATGTGTATGAACCCCCCGCACCGCGTCGGCGCATGTTCCAATTAAGTAAATAGCTTAAAACAGTTCGACCTTCTCTCAAAGAGAAAAACACGTTGTCACGGAGAAAATGAGAATTTCCGGATAGAGCAAAGTAGCGATGTCAGGTTGACTGATGATAGAAAGTGCCGAGTTATCGTCCCCGATCGCCCTCTGCCAACGAGGGAGCGATTGGTGGTTGAATCTCCACTGTGCAGCTCAATCCAAGCATTATGCCTGCCGTCGTGCTTCGACCGTTACACGAGGATATTGCGTGATGGCCTTGCGGCGGAGAAGCAGGTCGATGAGATGTTGCATGTGCAGAACGTGTAATCTTCGATCAGAAACTGCAGTGTCACAGCCGGCTCCTGGCCTATGAAGCACGGTGTTTCCAATCGATCCTCCGGAATGTTTTCCATGAGTCGTGTAAGCAGGCTGTTGTATTGGAACCAGAGTTCAACGATCGTGTTCCACGGCATCCTGCTGTAACCGTGCAGCCGCACCCAATCGTCCTGCGAGTATCCCATTCCTCGGAACTGTGGCTCGAGTGCTCCGCGCACAAATCGGATATGGTTATTCGGGCAGTGTTGCAAGTTTGAGAGAGTGGACAGGAAAAAGGGCGAGAGAGTCGGTCGACAATTTCAGGCGGCGAGCTCAAAGAGTCTGTCGATGAATCGATTCTGCCGTCGGACATCACCGCTCACTCTTCTGACTTGGCCTTTGCGTAAGATGTGGATCGCTTCATAACCTTGAATGGTCCGCCGTGCCCGTATGGCCAAAGCATTCGAACAGGTTGAAAATAACGGGAGGCGATGAGGAGTCCCTTCTCATTGAGAACACGCAGTTGCGTCCGTGTTAGTTTACGTTACCGACACTCGAGAGTGGGCGAAAAGCGCGTGTAACACGTTACGTCAATCCTGGAAACTTATTCAATTTATTGAGCGGCGATTTGTTTGACCATACGGGGACGCTGAAGACCACGTGAAAATAAGTCGTCGGCAATACCTCACGTTCGCGGGCGGCAAGCCAGCGTTGACGCGCTTGCGCCTGGCACTTCGGGCAATGCCGGTTACGGCAGGAGTTATAGGAGATGGCCTGTTGGCCGCACTTCGA
>DATAYL010000120.1:0-128336 GCA_036272575.1 Bryobacteraceae bacterium
AACGGCCATGTAACGCTCGAAGGTGTCGTGGCGAATCAGGGAGACAAAGACTTGATTGGCATTCGCGCCAACTCCGTCCCGAACGTTTTCAGTGTCACCAATAATCTCCGCGTGGAGCAGCAGTAAGGCGACGCACACTGCGGACGCAGTACGGGCCAGGGCTTGTTATTCGGTTGTCAAAGAACAAGTAGCCGGAGGCGCCTGCGGGCGCGGCTTTAGCATTAAATCGCCATCCGCCGTCATCGTCCGCGGATGCGACCCGAAACGCTCGCTCGCATCAGTCCGCTGGCGAAGTACCTGTTGGCCGTCGAGGCGCCTTAATCGTTATCCGATTTTTCGACCGATTGAGTCAAGATCGGCGATCGCTCCGGAAGGGAGTTGCAGGGTTGCAGCCCTGAGATTCTCGCGAAGATGTTCGAGCGAAGAGGTTCCGGGGATCAGCAGGATGTTGGGCGAGCGTTGCAGCAGCCAGGCAAGCGCAACCTGCATCGGCGTGGCTTCGAGCGACGCTGCTACGCGGTCCAGCTCCGACGATTGCAACGGAGTGAAGCCTCCTAGCGGGAAGAACGGCACATACGCTATGCCTTGCTGAGCCAGATTATCGATGAAACCGTCGTCGTTCCGCTGTGCAACGTTATATAGGTTCTGCACGCAAGCTATTTCGGTAATTGTTTGACCCTCTGCCAACTGCTCGGGACTAACGTTGCTCAGACCAATGTGGCGAATCAGGCCCTGACGCTTCAGTTCGGCTAGTACGGTGAGCGGTTCTTCGATGGGACCCTCCGACGGACCCATCACGCCTCCGACCCGAAGATTGACAACAGCTAGCCGTTCGAGCCCGAGATTGCGGAGATTATCATGAACGGCATCGGTCAGTTCCTGGCGCGAAAGAGCATGGATCCAGGACTTGTCTTCACCACGGCGAGCGCCCACCTTGGTAACAATCACGAGGTCATCCGGATAGGGATGAAGGGCCTGTTTGATAATCTGATTGGTCACGTGCGGGCCGTAATAGTCGCTTGTGTCGATATGATCTACGCCAGCTGCAACCGCCTCTCGCAGCACCGCAACTGCCGCGTCAACATCGCGCGGTGGTCCCCACACCTGGGGGCCGGCCAGTTGCATGGCGCCGTAACCCATACGGTGCAAAGTCATCGACGAACCAGGAAGGGTGAAGGTGCCACCAAGAGCGGACGATTTCGCCATTTCTTTCTCCTTGAGTGTAGTCATCTTGTTTAGTAAATCGTGCCTCCGCATGGTTAGATGAAGAAAGCTTCGGAATGAGAGTTCGCATTTGCCCCAGCGCTCACATGTTCACTTAAATCCCCGCAAATCGCCGGTTCAAGCGCGTTCGGCGGCAAGCGTGGACGCCATTTTGGAAGCCACTGTTCAGGTTTTGCTCAAGGTGGGCAAGGAACGGCTGACCACGACGCGGGTGGCGTTGCGAGCGGGTGTGTCGGTCGGCACTCTGTATCAGTACTTTCCAAACAAGAGTGCGCTTTTACAAGCTGTCTTGAGACGCCACCTCAATGAAGTTACGGCTGCAGTTGAGCGAGTCTGCCAGGAACAGAAGAATAAGGCTCTCGCAGAAATGGCGACAGTTCTCATCACCAAATTCCTTGAAGCGAAGATGCGGGATGCCAAGACGAGTGTCGCTCTCTATTCGGTCAGCTCCGATGTAGATGGAGCGAAGATCGTGCAGCAAACGGGAACACGCGCCAGTAAGGCGATTGTTGAAATGTTGGCGACCGCCCGCGAACCGCTCACTAAAGATCCGCAACTGGTCGCTTCGATGCTGCAGGCCGCCATGGCCGGGGTGAGCCGAAGATTGCTCGAATCCGATGCTCTCGAAGAGGAGTTCACCACTTTGCGGCAGGAACTCATCCTGTTTGTGTGCGCGTATCTAGAAACCTGTTCCGCCCGCACAGCAGCTTGACTGAGATATGCCGGCAACCCAGCCTGCGGGGCAAGAGTGGAAGCGCGATGAAACGCTCAGCCCAAAACTACGCCGCATCGCAACTATCGCCGTGCCACCGGTTCGGATGCTCCGCGTAACAGATCATTTAGAAACCGCTGGGCTCGACCCAAAAACTCTCGCGCCACGAAGCGCCCGGCGCTACCGATTGCAGTGTCGCGTATTTTCCCTCGTGCGCCAGGTTAACGCCATTGGTAATCGCCGTCATCGGCTCAAAACAAACGAACTCCTTGCCGGGCGGCGCGTATACCACCGCGACCGGAAACTTCGCGCCATAAACAACTGTGATTTTCCGATCGCCGTTCTCGACGAATAGGCGTGCCTTCCCATCTCCGTCGCGTTTCAGTCCGGTAAACCCGTCATCGAAGGTACGATCTTTGAGCGATATTCGTTCTAGCGGCTGTATCGGCTTCAACACGCCGGTCGCCACCAGATTCTGGTCCGTTTCGACATGCTTTTCCGCCGGAATGTGCACGTGGGCCGCGGCCCGCGGCGCGCCTGGAATCTGGAAATAGGGGTGAAAGCCGATCGCAACGGGCATCGCCTCCGCGCTCCGATTCACAATCGTGGTGGTTACCTCCAGCACCCCGTTCGATAACCGGTACGTCATTTCATACTCCTCGGCAAAGGGCCAGTTTGCCATCAATTCCGGATATTTCCAGAACAGGAACCGGCTCGTTACCCAAGCGGCTTTCCGGTCCGCCTGAACAGCCGTGACTTCCCAGCGCGGCGAAGCGCTCAGCATTCCGTGAATCGCGATGCCATTTTTGGCAACGCGCACCGACCCAAGCTCTGGGTTGAACATATAATGCTTGTCATTCGCCCAAAAGCCGGCACCCGCCATGCGATTTGCCCACGGCGCCAGAAACGGAATTCCGCAAAAACTCTGGCCACCGTCTTTCGCGAACGCCGCCGCATCGGCAAACGGAAAATAAAGTATATTTTTGCCATGAACCTTAAATTCATAGGCACGATTGCCAAGCGACGGAGTAATTGACACCTCAACGCCGCGCGCCGCGTCACTCAATCGGACGATCGAAACGCCGTCCTCGGTCAGTCTCCGGGCCGAATAGTTCGTGGCAGCATCGGTTGACGCATGGATCAAGAACGGAACAGCAAGTAACCACGGGGCGCGCATTCACTTCTACATTACTGTGATGCGGCAACGGGTATCCTACAAATGACGAGTCAGACGCTAGCCGGTACTGATTCCGCGACGATTACCTTCTCCGATTCACAGTGCCTGTCAAAGTAAAGGTCACCTCCCGTTTCGAGTGGCTCCAGTGGTCAGCCATCAGCGCTTTTTTCGCGCGTACCTGGGTGCGCATCGTGCTGGCCGTCATCCTGCTTGTATGCTGCGTGGCGCTCGGCATATTCGCGCATTTTTATTCAAAGTACACGCGCATTGTCGATGACCGCATCAGGCGCCCAATCTTTAACGAACCGGCCCAAATCTACGCGGCGCCCGATCGTCTGGACGTCGGCGACAAATGGAGTACCAGCGCTATCCTGACCAATTTGCGTGCGGCGGGTTATGTGCCGCGGGGCAGCTCCGAGGAGTCCAAAGTCGGTACTTATTCGTCGCGCGGCTCGACTCTGCAGATTGAACCCGGCGTCGCCAGCTATCATCCGGGCCAGAACGCCACTGTTCTCATCAAGGACGGCTCGATCGCATCGATCACTGGACCGAAAGGCGAGACGCTCACTTCCTACGATCTCGAACCGCAACTGCTTACCGGTCTTTTTGACGCCAAGCAACGTTCCAAGCGGCGTCTGCTGACGTTCGCCGAAATCCCGCCCGTCGTCACGCAGGCTATCGTCTCGATTGAAGATCGCCGGTTTTTCGAGCACGGCGGCATCAACTACGTGCGGCTGGTCGAAGGGCTGATGGCTCCCATTCTGCGCCATCACCGCATACAGGGCGGCTCCACCCTCACTATGCAAATGGCGCGCAGCTTCTTCCTGTCGAACGAACGAAGTGTCCGCCGCAAACTGGCCGAGATGATGATCGCGCTCATTCTCGAGCGCCGCTTCACCAAGGAACAGATCCTCGAAATTTACGTTAACCAGGTCGACCTCGGCCAACATGGCTCCTTCAACATCCGCGGATTCGGCGAAGCTGCGCAAGCTTACTTCAATAAGGATATCCGCAGCCTCACGCTGCCCGAAGCGGCTCTCCTGGCGGGCGTTGTCAACGGTCCAACTTACTTCTCTCCCTTCCATTACCCGGCTCGCGCCCTCAGGCGCCGCAACCTGGTGCTCGATGCGATGTACGAAAACCATGTCATCAATAAGCAGACGCTCGCATCCGCCAAAGCCACTCCGCTCAAACTCGCCCCGCCCGGCGTGCAGGCCGACGACGCTCCTTATTACGTGGATTTAGTCCGTGACCGTCTGCTCGCGCAGTACGACGAAGCGGAGCTCAACAATCGCGGCATGCGCGTTTACACGTCGCTCGACCGTCAACTCCAGCGAGTCGCGTCCGAAGCAGTCGATAGCGGTCTGCGCCAGGTCGATCAGGTTATCATCCGCCGCCGTACGCACAAAATCCGGCAAGGCAAAGGCAAGAGCGCCACGGTTCGTACCGAAGTAACTCCCGGCCCCCTGCCGCAAGTTGCGCTGATTGCGCTTGATCCGCATACCGGCGAAGTTCTCGCCTTGGTAGGCGGTCGCGATTACTCGGTCAGCCAGCTCGATCACGCCGCTGCGAAAAGGCCCACCGGCTCCATCTTCAAACCTTTCGTCTACGCTGCCGCCATCAATACTGCGCTTACCGGCGATCCCTCCAAAGCCATCACCCAAATAACGCCCATCGACGCCACCGAGGGCACGTTCGGCACGGACTCGAATGGAAAGCCTTACACTCCGCATAATTTCGACCCGAAGGACAGCGTTGGTCAGGTCACCACGCGTTACGCGCTCGCGCACTCTATCAACACTGCTACCATCCGCGTTGCGCTGATGGTCGGCCTCGATAAAGTGGTGGACCTGGCTAAAGCCGCCGGCATTCAGGGCCTCAGAGCGACGCCCTCGGTGGCCATCGGTTCCTACGCCGCCACGCCTCTCGAGATGGCCGGCGCGTACACGATCTTTTCTAACGCTGGTGTCCTGCGGCCACCGACCTTTATCCGTAAAATTATCGGCGGCGAAGACAACGAAACGGACGATACAGCCGATGTGAATGCCGGCGGCGAGGCCGCCAACCCCAAACAGCCGCCCAACGTGATCGATCCGCGCGTCGCCTATGTGCTCACCGACATGATGCAGGCCGTGCTTGATGGCGGTTCCGGAAGCTCGGTGCGCTCCCGCTTCTCTCTGCCGGCGGCGGGCAAGACCGGCACCTCTTACGACGCCTGGTTTGCCGGCTATACGTCCAATCTTCTGTGCGTCATCTGGGTCGGCTACGACCAATGGGAGGACATCAAAATCGAAGGCGGAAAAGCCGCCGCGCCGATTTGGACAAATTTCATGGTGGGCGCTTCCAAGCTCCGCCGCTATCACGACATGCAGTCCTTCACGCCGCCGCCCGGCGTGATCCCGGTCCAGCTCGACAAAATTTCCAACCTGCCGGCCAATCAAACGTGTCCCGACGATTACCAGGCGTACTTCATCGACGGCACGATTCCGGCGGCGACCTGCGATCAGCCCGATGGTCCTTCGCGCAACTTCTTCCAGAAAATGTTCGGCATCGGTGTGCATCGTGAGCTGGTGCTGCCGCCGGTCACGCCGCCCAATGCTGTTCCCAACGCGCCGACTGCCACCACTCCGGCTACCCCCGGCGCGCAGCCCGGCACGTCCACTTCTGCTCCCACTACGACGGCGGCCCCCGAAACCAAAGAAAAGAAAAAAGGCTTCTGGCATCGCCTGTTCGGCGGCGGCAAAAAAGACAAATCCACCGATTCGACTGATACTCAGCCCTAGCCGATTTATACTGTCAGCAGTTAGCCGTGATCCTCGTTTCGATCACTCCGAAACAGAAAGGATCGCGGTGTCGAACTCAACTACTGAAATTCTGGAAGCTACCGCGGCTGGCTCCGCTGCGGAGGCCCGCTCTTCTCATCCACTCGAACCACTCTCCGCGTTAGAAATTCAGCAGGCCGTGAAGCTTCTGGCCGCGCTTCCGGGTTTCTCGCCGGCGATCCGCATCATCAGCATCATGCTGCAGGAGCCGCCCAAACGATCGGTTTACCAATGGTCCATAGGGGCTGCGCCGGATCGCGTTGCGCTGGCCGTGCTTCATGACAATTCCACGAATGCGGCTTCGTCCGTCACACTCAACCTCACCAAATCCAACATCATCGAAAGCAAGACCGCACCGTCCGGCTCGCAACCGACGCTTTCCCTGGATGAACAGATCGAGTGCGAACGAGCCGTCCTCGCGAGCCCCGAATTTAAGACAGCCCTCGAGAAACAGTACGGCTTGACCGATACCTCGCTCGTGATGGTTGACATCTGGAGTGCTGGCAACTATGGCTCGGAAGAGGACCGCACGCGGCGCCTCACGCGCCCGCTCTGCTTTCTGCGGGCTGATCCCACCGATAACGGTTACGCTCGTCCGATCGAAGGCATTCGCCCGGTCGTCGATCTTAATCTGATGCAAGTGATCCGCGTCGAAGAATACGGGTATTGGCCGCTGCCTCCGCAATCCGGCAACTACTCCGCGGAGCGCGTGACCAGTCCGCGCCAAGACATCAAACCACTCGTCATTACGCAGCCCGAGGGCCCTAGTTTCTCTCTCAACGGACACCAGATCGCCTGGCAAAAATGGCAGTTCGTCATTGGTTTCAACGCGCGCGAAGGGCTCACCATCCATCATCTCCGCTATTCCGACAAAGGCCGCGACCGCTCGATTCTCTATCGCGGCTCGCTCACCGAAATGGTCGTTCCCTACGGCGATCCCCAACCCACGCAAGTTCGTAAGAACGCCTTTGATGTCGGCGAATACGGCATGGGTATGTGCGCCAACAGCCTGCGTCTCGGATGCGATTGCCTCGGGCATATCGAATATCTCGATGCGCACCTGTGCGACAGCCGCGGCGGCGCTTTTACCATTCCAAATGCCATCTGCATTCACGAAGAAGACTACGGCATTTTGTGGAAGCACACCGATCGGCGTCTGCCCGATGCTCCCGAAGTGCGCCGCTCGCGTCGCCTGGTGGTCTCTTCTGTTTCGACGGTCGAAAATTACGAATACGGCTTCTTTTGGTACTTCTATCAGGACGGCAACGTCGGCTTCGAAATCAAGCTCACCGGAATTCTCTCGCTTGGTGCGGTGCACGAGGGCGAGAAGCCGATCCACGGCACTCTCATTGCGCCGCGCCTGTACGCCCCCAATCATCAGCACTTTTTCAACATGCGCCTCGACTTCGATATCGACGGCGTCGAAAATCGTGTCCTGCAACTCGATGTCATGCCGGATGAACCGGGCGACGCGAACTCTTTCGGCAACGCCTTTCACGTTCAAGCCACTCCGCTTGAGACGGAGAAGCAGGCGCAAGCTCATCTCAAGCTGGAAACCGCCCGTACCTGGAAAATCGTCAACCTTGCAGTGAAGAATGCGACCGGCGAGCCAGTCGGTTACAAGTTCCTGCCTGGCGACAACTCTTTTCCCATGGCCTCACCTGAAGCCTGGTGGCGCAAACGCGCCCGCTTTGTCGATCATCACGTGTGGGTTACGCCTTATCATGCCGATGAGCGTTTCGCCGCCGGCGACTATCCCAACCAAAGCAGCGGCGGCGACGGTCTCGCGCGATGGACCGCGGCCGATCGTTCCATAGACAACCAGGACATCGTTTTCTGGTACACCTTCGGCCACACTCATATACCGCGCCCCGAAGACTACCCGGTTATGCCGACCTCGTACATCGGCTTCCTGCTCAAGCCAAACGGCTTCTTCGATGAAAATCCGGCCAACGATGTTCCGCCATTACCGACGGTGACAAAATCGTGTTGCCATTAGCGTGATCGTGGGCATTTTCTTCTCTGGCTGGACACGTTCGCCGATACAGCTCTTACCAACCCGATTAGCGCGCTACAGCACCAGTGAGCTGGTCACTTCTTTAGGCATGCGCGTAGACCAAACCTTCACGGATTAGCCTTCGAATAAGAATGAGCTTACCTGAGTCGTCCAAATTTCCGGGAAGTTCGCTTACCAGAAATCTGACATGGCTCAACGCGAATCGCATCGCTTCGGCTGCCTGTAATGGGAAGCTAATCCTGCGGCCGTAGCACTCGAGCATCTCCGACTCATCATTGCCTTGCAGGCGATAATTAATGCCCGGTCGCGCACTCACGATGCTATCGATCGTCAGTTGTTCGAGCGCCGTCACCTGAGCCATCTGGCCGTTCAACAGCGGCGGACACGCGGTAATAAATTCATCCACGAAGTGGTCTAATACCGCGTCGAAATTCGATGCCGCTTCAGCTCGCCGCAGCAGGCTAAGCAGCGTTTCTCGCGCTTGCGCCTTGTCGAAATCGGGTTTGGCGAAGCCCGGCGGAAGTGCTTTACGAAAGACGGGATCACGCAAGCTCGCGCCCGCCACGAACTCCAGCAACAAGTCCGCCCAGGTGTAACGCAAAACTCCCGCCGTGATGTGTAGCGAAACGTCGTCGGTTGAATGTGCGTCATGCGCCACGCCGCGGGGAATGTAGGCAACGTCTCCCGCGGTCAGTTCGAATTCTTGTGTTGGCTCTCCTAACGGGTGAACCGACGCGTCAAAGTCCTGCCCCGGCAGTGGCAGTTCCACCGGCTTTCCATAAATGGTCCAGCGTTTCGAACCGGCGACCTGCAATACGAACACGTCGTGCGTATCGTAATGCGGTTTGGCGCCTTGTGCTCCAGCCGGCGTCAGATAAACGTTGGTTTGAAAAGGACAACTAAACTCGTTTTCCAGGCACCGGCAAAAAAGGGTTAGCGCTGGGACAACCGTATCCAGGTAGGCCAGCATGATTGTCGAACCTTCCCCAAACAGTTGATAAACTTTCGCTACGTCCAGCGCGCCACCGGTCGTGTAATCGTCTTCCGCAACCGGGCGAAGCGCATTCTTCAGCGTCACATCCGGACATCGGCGGTCGAGTGTCGTGATAACCCGGTCCACTTCGTTCAGCGACAAAAGAGAGTCGAAGTAATCCGGCTGTTGGCGCCGGACAACCAAGGGCCGTTTTTCCCAGTACTCTTTGAAAAACAGTTCCTTACCAGTCGGATCAATCAGCCATTCGAGCGAGGGGCGGTCGCCCAAATGCAAAGCGGGCTCCTTACTGTGGGGCTCTATCGGGATCAGTCGATTTCTTCTTGTTTGGATCGCTGCTCTTCTTCTGGTCGGGATCGCTGGCTTTTTTCTGGTCCGGATCAGCAGACTTCTTCTGGTCGGGATCGCTGGCTTTTTTCTTATCCGGATCGGCAGCCTTTTTCTGATCGGGATCGCTAGGTTTCTTTTGATCCGGATCAGTTTGCGTTTGGAATCCGTGACCCGAAGCTCGCGCGCCAGATACGATTCCTGCGGCGCCGGCCAGGAGGGCACCGGTCGTGTTCAAAAACGATCGCCTCTGTATCTTTCGGTCGGTTACGATTTGATCGTCGGTAATGCTGTCGGGCGATTTCAAGCTCGGTACGTCCGCTTTATCACTCATGTGGCTCGCTCCCCTTCCTATTTACAATAGCTCGGTTTGCGGCTAATTACTTCGCCGACTGGCTATTTGGCCAGTGTTGGAGTCATCTGCCGAGTATTGCCCTCCATCCGCTACCCTGCTAGAGTAGAAGTTCGGGTTTTAACCCGGGGAGTTGGTGCGTTTCTATGGCAAGAGTTTGTGAAATCTGCGGGCGCGGACCGCAATTCGGGCATCGCATTAGTCATGCCCACAATGTGACAAAGCGTCGCTGGAATTTGAATCTGCAAACCGTTCATGCGGTGGTTAAGGGCGCAGGTAAGCGCGTTCGCGTTTGCACGTCCTGCATTCGTAGCGGTAAAGTGCAAAAAGCCCCGGCGGCAAAACCTTCAGCGGCCTAAAATCTTCCGAACCAGAATAACGATCAGGCGGCCTAACATTGCCGCCTTTTCTGCGTCTACTCGCTATCAGCTTTTAGCCTGGCCAAAGAGTCTCGTCTTTTGTGAGAGAGATAATCGAATACCAGTAGGATGTCGCTGACATTTCGCCAGCTTATCGAACGTTTGGGCAAGACTGGCATTGCCTTCGTCGTCGCGCTCGCTCTATTCATTCTGGCGTATTTCTTTGGCCGCGCCGGGTGGGCAGTGCTGTTTGGCCTCGCTCTGGTTCCGTTATCAGCTATTTTGCTCTTGCGCGGTCTTCGTGTTCTCCAGCGCCGCGGCCTTTGGAGTGTGCGCAACCGTCTGCTTTGCGTCTATGCCTTGATCGGCGTTCTGCCGTTGCTGCTTGTTCTGGCGCTGGTGGGCTTGGGAGCTTGGGCCGTCACCAACGAACTTGCCATCTATCTCGCTACTTCTGCCCTCAAAGAGCGGATCAGCGGACTCGAGGATGTGGTCGAAGCGCTGCGCAATCTTCCCTTGCAGGAGCAGTTTGCCGCCGCCCCCGAAATGCTGCTGGACCAGCAGGCAAAAGATCCCGGAATGCGGATTTATATCGAAGCGGGCGATAGTGTTCGTCGCTTCCCGTCAAACTCCCCCGATATTCAATTCAAACCGGGCTGGCACGACGTGAAAGGGCTCGCCGTGTACCAGGGTCGGTTCTACGGGATGGCGCACTTGACCGGTAATGGGGAGGAAATCACGGCGGTCGTTCCATTATCCGACCGCATGGTTGACAACCTGGTCCCTAATTTGGGAGCCATTTCGCTGTTTGAGACAGACGGCGAAGCGTCAGCCGGAGGGCTGCGAAGTACCTTCGGTAGCGATGCCGATTCGCGCCGCGCCGGACCCAAGCTGAACTTCAGAGACGGCAGCGAGCCCAGCGCGACTGGAGTGCATCTTCCTCCATCGGCCTTCCGATTCGATATTCCTGTGTTGTGGCCTACCTACTTGCCCCACTACCACCTCGATAAGCCCAATAAAAGCTTCCGCGGCGTGCTACTGATTTATTCACGCCCGTCCGCCGTGCTGAAATCGTTCTTTTCCGGAAACGAGTTTTGGCAAGGCGTCTTATTCGATTTTTTTATTGCGATCGCGCTCTTATTCCTGCTGGCCGAATTCGTGGCTGTGCTCGTCGGCGCTCATCTCGCTCGCCGCTTGACGGGCGCCATCAATGCACTCTACGAAGGCACTCGCCGTGTCATTTATGGCGACTTCAGTCACCGCATTCCCGTTCGCTCACAAGACCAACTGGGAGAGTTGGGCTCTTCCTTCAACCAAATGACCAGCAATCTCGAACGTCTGCTCGTCGTTGAGAAAGAGAAGGAGCGCCTGCAAACCGAACTCGAGATCGCACGCGAGGTGCAGTATCAGCTCTATCCAAAACAGGCACCCCCTTCTTGCGGCCTTAAGCTCAGCGTGCAATGTGATCCGGCCCGCATGGTCTCGGGCGATTACTACGACTACCAGGAACTCGAAGGGAAACGACTCGCCTTCGCCATTGGCGACGTGGCCGGTAAAGGCATTTCCGCTGCGCTTTTAATGGCGACCTTGCAAGCCACCCTGCGATCCGAAATGGCTCAGTTTCAACCCGAAGACGGGAGCGACTGCGACTCGCAGCCCGAAATTGATGTGGCTAAACTAGTTTCGGCATTGAACAAGCAACTGTGCGCGCACACGTCGCCCGAGAAGTACGCCACCTTCTTCTTTGCGCTCTTCAACGAGCAATCGCGAACACTCAGCTACACCAACGCTGGCCACCTGTCGCCGCTCCTCTTTCGCGGCGGCGAGGTCGTTCCGCTCGAATCGAATGGCATGGTCGTCGGAGCTTTCCCGTTTGCGAAATACGATGAAAGTTGTCTCAGCATGGGACCCGGCGATCTGCTCGTCTGTTATACAGATGGCATTACCGAGCCCGAAAACCCGTACGGCGAGGAATTTGGGGAAGAACGCCTGATCGATCTGGTTCACAAGCACTCCCATCGCGACGACTCAGAACTCATCTCGATTGTGCTCGAAGCCGTGCGCAGTTGGAAGGGCGGCCCCGAACTGCATGACGATATGACACTGCTGCTCGCCCGCGGTGTCCAACCTGCGTGAAGATTCTGACGACGGCCGAGATGCGCGAAGTGGATCGGCGCACCATCGAAAGCGGCATTCCAGGCCTGATTCTGATGGAAAACGCGGGCAGCCGCGTGGTCGATTTTTTGCTCCAGCAGTTTGCCCGCTTATCCGAACAGCGCGTTCTGGTGGTCTGCGGCAAAGGTAATAACGGCGGCGATGGTTTCGTCGTGGCGCGCCAGCTTTTCACACGTCGGCTGTGCCGGGAGTTGACCGTAGTTGAGCTGTTCGATCCCGTCAGCCTGACCGGCGACGCGGCCGTGAATCGCCGTATGCTCGACGCGTGCGGCTGCCCGGTCGAACGCGAGTTTCCACCGCAAGCCTGCTTCGCGACGGTCGTAGTCGATGCCATCCTCGGAACCGGACTCTCCGGACCTGTAAAAGATGGACCGGCGCTCGATGCCATCCGCCGCCTGAACACCGGCTTCCCGCTCGCGAAAAAGGTTGCCGTCGATATGCCTTCCGGCCTGCCCGCTGGCGAATTTGTACGAACCGATTTCACCGTGACCTTCGTTTCTGCGAAACGAAGTCAGGTTCTGTCCCCAGACTACGCAAGTGTAGGGAAGCTAACGGTCGTGCCGATTGGCACACCCGCCTCATTTTGCGAAACGAACTCCTCTTTTCGGCTGAACCTTACAACCGAGGACGATATTCGCCATTTGTTTGCTAAACGCCCGGAAAACAGTAACAAGGGGATGTATGGACATGTCCTGGTCGTCGGCGGTTCGTTTGGCAAAAGCGGGGCACCGGCGATGACCGGCCTCGGCGCGTATCGCAGCGGTGCCGGCCTGGTGACGGTGGCCGTTCCCAAAGATGCGCTCGTGGCCGTTGCCGGCTATCGCCCCGAGCTTATGACCGAGCCGCTCGAATCGGTCGATCTTATTGAATCGTCAAAGAAAATGACCGTGTTAGCCGTCGGTCCCGGTCTCGGCACCGAGGACAAGACAGTTCGTTTGGTAAAAACGCTCTATGAGCAGGGAGAGATACCGGGCGTCTTCGACGCCGACGCATTGAACGCGCTGGCCGGTTCCTTGCCGCACACCGACAAAACCAGGATCCTGACTCCGCACCCGGGCGAAATGAGCCGCCTGATTGGGGAATCCGTCAAGGAAGTGCAGGCGGACCGGCTGGGCGTCGCGCAGGAGCTGGCAAAGACCTCTGGCGCCACCATTGTCCTCAAAGGCGACCGCACGGTCATCGCTTTTCCAGATGGAGAAACCTGGGTTAACCCGACCGGCGCTCCCTCCATGGCCACCGGCGGCACGGGTGACGTCCTGACGGGAATGATTGCGGGACTGATTGCTCAGCATCCAAAGGCCTGGAAGCGCGCCACGGTGGCCGCCGTCTGGCTGCACGGGCGCTGCGGCGAACTCGGCGGCGAGCGGCTCGGCCCGGAAGCGATGCTCGCGACCGATCTGCTCGATTCGCTGCCCGAAGCCATGAATGAAGTCCGACCTAAGATTTGAGACCGCCTCTGAAGAGGAAACGCTCGCGCTCGGCCGCCGATTGGCGCGTGTGTTGCCGGAAACCGGCGTCGTTCTGCTGATTGGCGAGTTGGGAGCCGGCAAAACTACCTTAACCAAGGGGATTGCCGAAGGCCGCAGCGCCGCGTTGGCGCAGGACGTCACCAGCCCGACATTCACCCTGATTCATGAGTACGGTGACCCGCCCAGCGTCTATCATGTGGATTTTTACCGGCTCGACACGCAAGAACAGGCCAGCCGCATTGGGCTCGAGGAGCTGTTTACCCTCGATGCGCTGGTACTGGTCGAGTGGGGGGATCGGTTTCCAGAACTATTTCCGCCAGCGACCTGGACCATCCGCATCCAGCAGGGCGGCGCGGACCACCGTATATTTCAAGTCAGTAACGGTATCAAGCCGTGACGGTCTTCTAAGTGTATGGAAAGTTTACGAGCAGAAGTTTCAGATTTCGCCACCTTGAAGGATTTGAAGCCGCTGTTGAGTCAGCCGGGCCCGTGCGTGAGCGTGTACATGGCGCTCGCTTCCCTGCCACCGGCGCAAGCGGCAAAGACGAATGCGCGGACCTGGCAGAACCTGCTGTCCCAGATCCAACCGGAATTGGAGAAATCCGGCGCGCATGGTCGCGAATTGCTTGAGTCGCTGGCGTGGGAAAACGTCACGCCAGGAACCGATTCGAAGGCGAAGAGCATCGCGGTATTCCGCTCGCCAGGCGCCTTTCACGTCACGCGCCTCCCTGAACGGCTGGATAGCCGGGCGCTGGCGGGTTCGCAGTTTTACATCCGGCCGCTGCTGGGCGAACTCGCGAAATCGAAATCGTTCTACGTCCTGGCGCTCAGTCAGAAGGATGTTCGTCTGCTGCACTGCACGTATGAATCGTGCGACGAAGTTGCTTTACCCCGAGATACTGCCGCGAGTTTCGACGCATACATGAACTTAGCGAAGCCGGATCATACCGACACGCATGACTCGAGCGCCGGCCCGTCGTCCGGGCACTCCAAAGGTGTGTTAGGGTCTACTTCGACGACGCGGGAAGATAAGCCGGAATATCTGGCGCATTTTTTCAAGCAGATCGATCGCGCGGTGCGCGAGGTCTTGCGCGACAGCAGCGAACCGCTGGTACTGGCCGCAGTTGAATATGAACTCGCGCAATACCGTTCGTTGAATACTTACCCGCACGTCTGCGAGGCGGAAGTGCGTGGCGCACCGAATAGTTTGAAATCCGGCGAGATGCACGCCCGCGCCATTGAAGCTTTGGAGAAAGCGCGGCAGAAGAAAGCCGATGAAGTACTCGCCGAATACGACCACAAGGTGGGAGGAGGCGCATCGAACCGCATCAAGGACGTAGTGAAGGCGGCACACGAAGGCCGCGTGCTTACATTGATGGTTTCGAACACGCTGACGCAGTCAGGTACGTTCGACGAAGCTACGCAAGCGGCAAAAGGACACAGTAACGGCTCGGCGGAAGAAGAAGACCTGATCAACGATGCCGCCGTGCAAACAATTCTGCATGGCGGCAAAGTGCTGAGTTTATCGAACAAGCAGATGCCGAATGGCGCCGCTGCGGCTGCAATATTTCGCTATTAAGCGCGGCGGCGTTTCATAGACAGACCGGCGAGCGCTGCAAAGCCCAAGAAGGCGAGCGTCACGGTGGAGGGCTCGGGCGTAGCAGTTAAGCTGCTATCGACCGCGTCCGCTATCAAAGCATGGGCTGCGGTTGTCGGGTGGATATCGTCCCAGAAGAGATAGCCAGCATCGGTAGCAGCGCCTGAAGTTTGGGCGGGACTGGTGACATTGGTGAAGCCGTAAAGGCCGGGGTTGCCCACAATTCCCGAGAACAAGGCTCCGATATTCACGCCGGTGACGTGTACGCCCTGTCCTTGCAATACGGCCAAATCGTCTGCCCATTGCGTATTGAAGGCGATAGACGCCGCATTGAGAGCTGTTTTGTCAACCGAACCTTCCGGTGTATCGCCAAGCAGCGGAAGATTCAGCCAGACAAAGTTCTTACCGCCCTGGAGAGATAATGCATCGATGTAGGATTCAATATTATTGGCCGCGGTAATGGGACTGCCGCCGTTGAGAATGTCGTTAGCACCGGCCCAGAATGAGTAAAGGGCCGTCGGGGAAGCCCCAGCAGGATGCGTAACACTGTAGGCTGCGACCTGGTTTCCGACGTCCTGCAAATTAGCGGTGCCAGTCAGGGCTGAAGCGACGGCGTAGTTAGTGCCGCCAGCCAAATAGGGCAGGGGATCCGGAACATTCAGCTTGGCTGCGAGCTGATCGACCCAGAGCCCTTGCGGGCCGGCAGCTTTGGGAGTGGTGTTAGGTCCGTCGGTGTAAAAACTGGTAGTTAGGGCGGTTCCGGCGAAAGTATAAAGTCCGTAGTTGGCGCCGGGAAATGCACCGGCTGAGGCAAGATAGGCGTTGCCGTTGTCGGAAAGGCTATCGCCGAACACAACCAATTGATTAACGGAAGAAGCGGACGCAGCGTAGAGCGGGAAGAAGAGAAGGGAAGCAATAACGGCGAATCGTTTTATTCGCCTGGTCGACAGGAACATGGATCGACAGTAACATAGATGCTGCCACGGACGGGAGAGGGCAAAGAGCAGTTTTCGTACTGCTCGGTTAAGCGCGCAGCCAACGGGCGAGGATTTCGCGGACGGCACGAGCTTGCGGTAGAGCAGGATCATGATCGGGCCAAACCGCGAAGCCGTGGTTGACACCCGAAAAACAGCGATGTTCGACGGCAACACCAGCAGAACGCAATCGCGCGGCATATTCGTCGCCTTCGTCACGCAAGATATCGTATTCGGCGGTGATGACGAGAGCCGGCGGCAAGCCGGAGAGGTCGTGAGAGCGGAGCGGCACGGCGTAGGCGAAGTCAGAGGCGGAGCGATCCGGGAGGTAGAGATCCCAAAAATGAATCATGCCATTGCGAGTGAGGCCGAAGCCTTCCGCGTTGGCGAGATACGAGGGAGTGGGCGGATCGTAGTAGCCGACGACGGGCCAGAGCAGGATTTGGCCGGCGAGGGCCGGGGTAGGAGCGCGATCGCGGCGCATGAGCGAAACGACGGCCGCGAGATTGCCGCCGGCGCTGTCGCCTGCGACAAAAATGCGCGCGGGATCGATGGAAACTTCCGCCGTCGGCGAAGCCGTCTGGGCGAAAGCCCAGTCCGTAGCAGCCAGGCAATCTTCGGGAGCAGCAGGGAATGGGTATTCGGGCGCGAGCCGGTAATCGACCGAGAGTACTGCGGCTTGTGACTCATGAGCCAGTTGACGGCAGAAACGATCGTGCGAATCGAGGGTGCCGGTCACCCAACCGCCGCCGTGAAACCAGATTACGAGGGGCACCTTATCTTTATCTTTGCTGCCAGGAGCGTAGAGGCGGGCCGGTATGGAGTGATTGTCAGCTGGTACCAGAATATTGGCAACAGTCACGCCAGGAATAGCAAGAGGAGGCTGTTGACTGACCAATATGGCGAGCCGCTGGCGTGCTTCCACGGGTGTGAGAGACTCGGCCGGTGGAAGTCCAAGAGCGGCGACGGAATCGAGCCGCGAGCGAATACTGGGATCAAGGGGCATGAGTGGACTTTGGATTAGGGACGCGCTGGGTGGGAATGCCGTCGCGAGCGCGCCCGGCTGCTATGATTTCGATGAAACCGATTGCTTTGTAATAGTTGATGAGAGCTACTTATGTTTCTTGCGCCTGCGTGGCTATCTGTGGCATTTTTCTCTCGCTGACGGTGCAGGCTGGCGAGAAGAACGTCACTTTTGTTGACGCGACAAAACAGAGCGGCATTCACTTTACCGATAGCAACTCGCCGACTCCGGAGAAGTATTTGATCGAGACGATGACTGGCGGCGTGGCGCTGCTCGATTACGATCACGACGGATATCTCGATATTTTTGTGGTCAATGGCGCGCGGATTCATCCGGGACAGAAAGATAACGAAGTGCCTGATAAGAGCGAACCGCAATACTGGAACAGGCTCTATCGTAACAATCACGACGGCACGTTTACGGACGTGACGGAGAAAGCCGGCGTTCGAGGAACAGGTTATGGCATGGGCACGGCTGTCGGAGATTTCGACAACGACGGTTATCCAGATCTGCTGGTCACAAACTTCGGCGGCGCGATTCTATATCACAACAACCGCAACGGCACATTTACAGATGTGACGGCGAAGGCAGGACTGAAGACCGATGGCTGGCTTACGAGCGCCGGTTTCTTCGATTATGACAACGATGGGAAGCTTGACCTGTTTATCTGCCGGTACCTCGACTGGAACTTTTCCAAGAATATTTACTGCGGGTCGCATGAAGCCGGCGGGAGATCGTACTGCCATCCCGACAACTTCAAACCCGTGACGAACTACCTGTTTCACAACAACGGTGACGGTACATTCACGGATGTGAGCGCGAGGAGCCACATTGCCGGGAGTCCAGGCAAAGGGTTAGGCGTGGTGTTTGCCGATTTCAATAATGACGGGCGCATGGATATCAGCGTGGCCAACGATTCCTTCCAGCAGTTCTTATTCCTGAACAATGGCGACGGCACGTTTACCGAGAATGGAGTGGCCGCGGGCGTCGCGTTTACAGATGACGGCAAGACGTTTGCGGGAATGGGAACAGATGCAGCAGACGTGGACGATGACGGGAGGGCCGATATCGTAACAACAGCGCTCTCGAACGAAACCTATGCGTACTTTCACAACACCGGCAACGGGATGTTTAACTACGACACCAATGTGTCACAGTTGGGCGAATTGACGCGGCTCTTCGGCGGCTGGGGAATCCGGATTTTCGACTACGACAACGACGGCGTGAAGGATTTGTTGTTGGCGAATAGTCACGTGATGGACAACGTGAGCCAGACGCAGCCGCATGTGGAATACATGGAACCGATGCTGCTGCTTAAGCAGGTTAAAGGCAAGTTTGTGAACGTGTCGGCGCAGTCGGGCAGTGTATTCACGGAGAAATGGGCAAGCCGCGGGGCGGCATTTGGAGATCTGGACAACGATGGCGATATCGATGTGGTAGTTGTGACCTGCGGCGGAACGCTCTACGTATTGCGGAACGAGGGCGGCAATGCAAATAACTGGATTGCGCTGGCGCTCGAAGGCACGCACAGCAATCGCGATGGCATCGGCGCCAAGGTGAAACTGACCGACGGAGCGGGCAAGGTGCAATATGGCATGGCGACAACGACGGCCAGTTATCAATCCGCGCAAGACAAGCGCGTGTACTTCGGCGTGGGACAGGAAAAATCGATCCGACAGGTCGAGATTAGCTGGCCGAGCGGCAAGAAGCAGGTAATTGAGCATCCGCCGCTACGGCAGATTATGCGAGTGGTCGAACCGTAGGGAAGGTCAACCGGGGCCTTCTGCTCGTTGCTGCGAAGCGAGGCAGGCAGGACGCCATATCCGTCTGGCCGAGGCGCGCATGGAAACTGTTGTTTTCCGAGACGGGAAAATATCCAAGACGCATGTTGACCAGAAGCTTCCACTCGGTTGCGCTACGACGCCAGGTTTGAGGCCGCGCCAACGGATGGCATGATGCGCACGCAATTCTGATTTCCGGACTCTCGATATTTTCGGATTCTTTGGGCCGCATCTCGAGATACCAGCGTGAGGCGGTCGTCTCATCCGGCGCTAATCCATGATCTTTCGACAAATAGTCCAGCACATGCCGGGCTTCCACGGGAGTGATGCTGAGTCCATTCAGGCGCACCATCCTGTTAATCGTTTCCTCCCAACCTTCAGGAGTCGTTCGGACCCAGGAAATGCGCGTCAGATTGCTTTTGTCGTCGACTTTATGGCACGTGGAACATTTCGTCAGGGTTCGGATCGATTACGAGTCTTCAATCAGTCGATTCCGCCGGGCCGCGCTCGATCCAACTCACGGCGCGTTTGACATTCTGACAGAATTCTTCAGCCGCAGAGCGTCCTTGGGAGCGTAGCCGGAATCGTCATTATCGAAATACACATAGACCGCAGCCAGCTTTTTGTCCCAGGCCCTTATTTTCTGTGCCCATTTTCTTAACGCCGGGTCGCTGTAGCTGCCCTGGTACTTGCCGCCGGGCCCGTGCAAGCGAATGTAAGCGAAATTTGCAGTGACGTGGACAGGAGAAAGATAACCGGCCAGATCGAAGATGCAATATGCAGCGTTGTATTGGGCGAGCAGATCGTAAATTTGCGGCGTGTTCCAGGTAATGTTTCGAAACTCGAAGGCGCAGCGATGGTACCGGGGAAGGATCGCAAGAAAGGCAGCCAGGCGATCGAAGTCAAGTTCCCAGTTGGGCGGCAATTGGAAAAGGATCGGGCCTAATTTAGGCCCCAATACTTCAACGGCATTTAGAAAACGGCGCAGTCCGTCCTCAGCGTTTTTGAGCTTCTTCATGTGAGTCAAAAAGCGGCTGCCTTTTACGGCGAAATGAAAGTGGGGCGGGGTGGAATCACGCCAATCCATCAGGCTGGTGGGCGTCGGAAGTTTATAGAAGGTGTTGTTCAGTTCGACAGTGTCGAATTTTTCGACGTAGTGGGCCAGCATGCGGGAACTGGCGAGACGCGGCGGGTAGAAGTTGCCGAGCCAATGCTTGTAATGCCAGCCTGAAGTGCCGATCCAAATCTGGGCCATGTATTCGATCGCAAGCTACTCCCAATCGGCGAGGCTGTCGACATAATCGGCGGAACCGTCGCGCAGCCAGCCATCCAGTTGCGCGGGTTCTTTCAGTTGCTGGCCGCGCTGGCGAGGCACTACGGCGTAGGCGCAACTCAAATCGCTGAGCGCGGTCATATCGACGAAGAGTTTTTCGAATTGCGCGACGGGAAAAACGTCTTCCTGCCCTTTGCCCCAGCGGCGCTTGACATCTTTAAGCGTGATGTAGCTCGGCATACGTCCGGCGAGCTGGCGTATGGCGGCAGCCACTTTGGCGGCATCTGCGAGATCATTGCGGGTGAGCGAAAAGGCCGTCAGCAGTTGCTCGATATCGATCCAGAATGTATTGGTGTTGTAGTAAGAGAGCGACCACTCGACTTCTTCCGACGGGAGCGCCATGCCTTCGACCAGGCGCAGACGGCCGTCCACACGCGCTAATCCTCCGCCGTGATCGTCGATCTGGCGCGCGACAACTTCGATGGTCATGGCAACACGGCGATCGATGTGAAAGCCGAGAAGAGCGGGATCGAGATGGACGCCGGTGGTATCGATGTTATGAACTAGCAAATATTTGAGCTGCGGGCGTTCAGCGAACAAGTGTTGGAGGACGCCGTTGCGCAGCATGTTCGGGATTTCATACCAGTGGCCGGTGGGATGGATGCACTGCAGCGGCAGGTTGTCGGTGTAATCAGAGCCTTCGCCCGCGTTTACAGCCCATTGCATCAGCGCAGCGCGTACACTGTCGCGCATCTTTTCCTTTTGCTCGTCGAGAGATTGTTGCGAAATCTCTTCCCAGGCAAAGCGTAGATCGCGGGCGGTCGGGATCAGACGAAGGCCGATGCTGCGGCCGGGTGATAGCAACACCGGGCCGGGGTAACCGAAGTTTTGGGATTCGCGGAGGTATTTGCCGACCGGCTCGTGAGTGACATAGCTGGTGGTAATGACGTGTGGCACCAGTGTGCCCGAGAGACGGCTGGTGCGGCGGCTTTTCGCCAGATGGAGTTCTATGAAGTTGCGGTAGCGGCCATTCCATTTGCAGAATGGATTCAGCGCCTTCACCACGCCGGCGCCGCGCGTCCAGCGGGTGCCCGCGCCCCCTGCCAACGAAACGACAGCGACTTCTCCGTTGCGTAACGCGGCGAGGCCTTTTTCCTGAAGCTCAGGAGCGATGGGAGCACGGGCATCGAACACGTCGCCAGGACGTACGTCCTCGATTGTAGAGGTGACCGGCAGGCGATTTTGGGCGAGACCGATGCGGCCGCTTTGCAGATCGGTGCGGATGGTTTCGTGCTCAACGGGATCAAAGCCATGCTGTTCGAGAAGATCGAACAGAGTCTGGACTTGCGCGCCGGAATCTGTTGAAGGCAGCAGCCGATCGAAGAGATTTTGGACAAGCCCGGCGTAAGACGGTGTAGTACGGGAAGCCGCGGCCAGAAGATCCAGCTCACGCCGCCGTGCACCGGAGAGCAAACGGGAATCCTGGCGCAGCAACTTAGGGACGATGAGAGCGTAGTAGCCGTCAGGCATGAGAGCGCGATTAGCCGGCAGGATTTCGGCCGACGTGCCCTGCTCATTGATTGCAAAATCATAGACGACTGGCTCCATGGCGAAGGGCACCGAGTCCTCAATGCGCGTTTTGGTTTCGCGCATCAGGGTGAGCATGCGGTCCTGCGCTTCGAGTTTGCGGGCAGGTTCGAAAATGAAGCCCATGCCACCGCCGGCCATGCCGCCCAGCATCCAGAATCCCCAAAACGCAGAGTTAAATTCAGCCCGCGCACGGGCGATCAGTGCTTCCGTATAGGAGTTGCTGGCCCACGGAATAATATTTTGGATAGGGCCGAAGAAATTGCGTTCGGTAGCAGCGCCGATTGGGCGGATGGAGCCGGCGCGAAGATCACCGAGGATTTCATCGAGAATGCCGATGGCTTGCTGGCGCGCAGCCCATTCTTTGGGAGCGCGCAACAGATATTTTTCGGTAACCATTTCGAGGATGGGGCCGACATCCTGCGCCATGCCCCCATGGACGAGGACGAGGCTCTGCTGCAATTTCTCGCGTGCAGCGGGCGGGACTTCGCTTGGAGAAAGAACATGATGAGACGGAAGGAGCCGGCCGCGGCTCACTTTAAATTCAGGATCGCCTGGCTTGGCTTCGGAGCCCTCGATCAGTTTGATGCCGGGCCAAACGCCACCGGAATCCTGCCATCCGCCGCCGGAACCGCCGAGCCACTCACCGAGAATCGCGCGAGCGGCGATGAGACGGCGATCGGATTCGGCAAGAGGTCCGGTGAGCCGCTGCGTTTGCCGGGTGGCGCGCATGCACACCGCGATGAGGCCTGCCAGGAGATTGGTTGAGACGGCGAGTCGCGATCCTTTCGGAATATTGCGGACGAGGCTTGCCAATTCGACGCCGCGATTTTCGCCAACCAGTTGCGTGAGTAACGAGGAGAGCGGCTGCACGGCGCCTTCCATGGCCGGTGGCACGAGACCGGAGGCAATAACCGCGGCCTTCAGGAGGCCGAGATAGTCGCGAGCGAAATCGAAAATTTCGGCAAAAGTGGTGATGTCGGATGTCGCACCCAGATCGACGCTGGTAAGGCGCAAAACGGGCTCATCGATGACTCGGAAATAAGCCTCGACGGGCGGCTGCGGTGAGGCAGAGGAGCCGTCGCGCACGCTGAGGTCGATCGAGACGTTGAGTACGCGCGCGCCTTCCGGATAATCCATGCCGAGAAAGAAGATGTCGCTCCAGCCGCTGTGAGAGAGGTCCATGCGAACGGGAGTGGACTCTTTGAGAATGGGAAACGGCTCATTTTCGGAAGAACGGGCCAGCAGTTCCGGGCGGACGCTGAGCGGATAATCGTCAGGATGGCCGATGCGGGACATCCAATGATTTCCACGAACGGAGCGCACGCTGCGGCGCACCTGATCGGCGAGAGTCTTGAAGGCGAGACCCCGGTAGACAGCGGCGTAGGTGCTCGAAAGTGCCGCGTTGAGGCCGCGAGACTGCTCGGCGCGTTGCAGTTGCTCGATGGCCTCTTCGAAACGGCGGCGCAATAAGTGGGCAGTGGCTTCGAAAGGAATTAGGCCGGGAGCCTGCATCTCGGACCGGTACAGCAGATGATAGCGATGGATGGTGTAGAGAAAAAAGAGCGCGCGAACACGTTCGTAGAGATTCTTACTGGCTCGCCAGAAGCGTTCCAGCGCGGCACGTTCCTCGAGAAGCGCCGCGGTACTCGCAGCGCGACAGAACTCATCGACGGAACGATTACGTGTGGCGCTGTCACTCGCCGTGATCAGGGAGATCAATTCGCTCAAGCGCTGGGTCCGATCTCTCGCGCGTCGGTGTTGTGCAGAGCGATCAATTCGAGCAGCTGGGCGAGCACGGCATTTCGGTCGCGTCCGTCGAGAGCAAGCGCGAGCTGGGCACGGAACAGACCGTATCTGATGCCGACATCGTAGCGACGGCTGGTTTGTTCCAGAGCGAGATACTGCTCGCGGCCGGCGAGCTCCTCAAGAGCGCTCGAGAGCGTTGTGCCGCTGGGGTCGGCGGCTAATTGGCGCTCGATGATTTCCATGATCACAGGTGTTAGAACGTGCATTCCGAAGAAGCAGAGATAATGTCCGGCGCGCAATCCGGAAATGCCCAGTTCCTGTTCGGCTTGGGTGGGCGTGGGTTTTTCGAGGACCTTTTGGACACGATAGAGGTCGTTCTTGCCAGAGACCCGCTGTCCGCCGATTGCGCCGTAGTGAGAGAGCAGAGTTTCGCGGGTGGCTTGCACAGCAGAGACGGCGCAGCCTTCTTCCAGTGCGACAGCTACCAGGCGCTCGGTACTGCTCGCGCCATTTGAGCCAGCGTAGAGATGGTCGCCGACCATATGAAGAAAGGCGTCGTCTTGGGTGAATTTGCGGGCACAGAAGAGAGCGGCCGCGTAACCAGCAGGATTCGATTGTTCGATGAACTGAACATTCCGATCAGCGGCGGCAGTTGCGAAAGAGGACAATTCGCCAGGCGGGATGACGACGGCGATATCGTCTACGCCAGATTTCCTGACTTCATCTAAGATGATGCGCAGCACCGTCTTTTCCTGGCCATCGCGATCAATAAGGGTTTGTAGAGGCAGCGTACGCTGATTGCGGCCGGCAGCCGTGATGACAGCTTTCTTAATTTTCAAACCGCAATTTTATCGTGGCGGAAGAATAGGAAAGTGATTCGACATACGATTCTTAGGATTGGCACACGCGGCAAGGGACTTTACAGCTTTACCAAGGCCACCGAGGATTGGGTTGCGAAGCAAGGCATGGCCAATGGACTACTGACGGTTTTTATTCAACATACTTCCTGCTCGCTCACGATCCAGGAGAATGCCGATCCTGATGTGACGCTCGATCTGCGCGATTTTTTCGAGCGGCTGGTACCGGAGAATGTGCGCGATTACCGGCACACCGCGGAGGGAGCGGATGATATGACTTCACATATTCGGTCTACCTTGACGGCGACGAGCCTGGCGATACCACTGGTCGAAGGAGAGCTGGCGCTCGGGACGTGGCAAGGGCTGTATGTGTTTGAGCACCGGACGCGAGCTCATCAGAGGCAAGTAGTTTTGCACTTGATGGGGGAATGAGCGCCTGCGCGTGAAGCAGGCGCTTCCTATTTACTGAACCATCTATTGAGGCATACGCCCTACTGAACCATGCGGCGCTGTTTGCGAAGGATAGCCGGCATTTCGTAGTCGTCGACCGGCGCTTCGTCGCTGGGCTCGGGGCTGGCGGCGATGACGGGCTCGGGTTCGGGCTCAACCGCAGGCAGGTCGGGCGCATTAGTTGGGGTGAATGGGAAATGCGGATTGCGGCGGTCGATTTCGGGCAGGCCTTCACGCTGGAAGCCGGTCGCAATGACGGTGATTTTGACGTGATCTTCCATCTTTTCGTCAATGACAACGCCGAAATTGATCTGCACGTCTTCGTTTTGGGTGGCTTTGCGGATCAGGTTGCAGGCTTCGTTCACGTCATGAATGCCAATCTTGTTGGAGGCGGTAATGTTGATGAGGAGGCCGCGAGCGCCGAGAACGCCACCCTCTTCCATAAGCGGGCTGTTGATGGCGCGCTGGGCTGCTTCGACGGGCGCCTTTTCGCCCGACGCGATAGCGGTGCCCATCATGGCGTAACCCATGCCGAGCATGTTTGTGCGAATGTCGGAGAAGTCGCGATTGATGACCCCTGGGGTGGTGATGATATCGGCGATGCCTTGCACGGCCTGACGGAGGACGTCATCGGCCATGCGGAAGGAATCGAGAAAGCTGGTGCCCTTGGGCGCAAGACCGAGAAGCTTTTCGTTGGGAATGCTGATGACAGTGTCGCAGCTGCCGGCGAGTTCGGCCAAACCGCGTTCCGCCTGGCGCATGCGGCGTGGCCCTTCGAACGCGAAGGGTTTGGTGACCACCGCGACCGTGAGCGCATTGAGCTCTTTGGCAAGTGAAGCTACCACGGGAGCGGCACCGGTTCCGGTGCCTCCTCCAAGCCCCGCTGTGACAAACACCATGTCGGCCCCTTCAAGCATTTCTATAATTTGTTCTGTATCTTCGAGAGCAGCCTGGCGGCCGACGGAGGGATCGGCGCCGGCCCCGAGACCGCTGGTCAGCTTCTTGCCGATTGCCAGACGGTTGGCAACGGGGGAGGCGCCGAGCGCCTGTTTATCCGTATTCAGGATGTAGAAATCGATGCCCGCGAGCCCTTCGTGTAGCATGCGAGCGACCGCATTGGAGCCGCCTCCGCCCACGCCAATCACTTTGATACGAGTTCCGAGTTGAACTTCGTCTTCAATCAAGAATTTCAAGTCTTCCGCCATTCGTGTCTCTTTTCTGTTTTTATTTCACAGCCAGTCCGGCCAGTCCCGCGGAGGTGCGTTTCCAATCCCGCTTAAGCTTGAGCCGTGCTGAATACATGGCCAGACCGGCGGTGGTGGTCCAGGAGGGATTGTCGAGTTCGTCGGGCCAGTTGGTAATTCCTGTCGCCAGACCGTTGCGGGCCTGGCAGTTCAGAATACGTTCAGCGATATCGCACATGCCCGGCAGCAGCGAACCGCCACCGGTGAGAATGGCCCCTTCGAGCAGCGACTGCTCCATGCCGACGCGGAGGATTTCGGCGTAGATTCGTTCGAAAATATCTTCCGCGCGCGCTTCCAAAATTTCGTTTAACTGGCGGCGTGGGGCTTCGCGCATGCCGCGCCCTTCCGCCGTCGGTATTTCGATAAAACTGTTGTCCGTTTCGGTGCCGGTCATGGCACAGCCGAATTCGCGCTTCAGATGTTCGGCGTCTTCATAGTTGACTTTAAGGAGCCAGGAGACATCGCGAGTGAAGTGATCGGCGCCGATCGGGATAGACGCGGCGAGCAGTAAAGCGTCTCCGTCATAGACAGCAAGGTGAGTTGACTGGGCACCGATATCAATGAGGGCAACGCCACGCGCGCGATCTTCCGGCAGGATCGAGGCGTAAGCGGCAGCCACTGCTTCAAAGATGGATTCTTCAACAGCCAAGTGAGCTTTATGAACCGCGGAGACGAGCCCCTGATGTTCCCCCATTGAGGCGGTAATGACGTGAATATTAGCTTCGAGGCGCGCGCAGAGGATGCCTTTGGGTTTGCGATAACCGGCGCGGCCGTCAAGCGTAAAATCCTGCGGGCAAAGCTGGAGAATCTGGCGGTCCTCTTCCAAACGAACGCGGGAGGCTAGTTCGACGGCGTAGCGCATGTCGTCGGGTTCGATTTCGCGGCGCCTGCCGAATTCGTAGAGACCGCGGCTGTTGACACCAGCAACACAGCCCCCGACACCAATGACAGCCGATTCGGGCGAGGCTTTCGCGCGCACTTCGGCTTCGTGTAAAGCAAATTGTATGCTTTGCGCCAGCGCCTCCTGATCGGTCAGGCGGCCCTTACTCCAGGCGTGGACCGGGGCTTCACCATGGCCCAAAAATTTTATACTCTCTTCCTCCAGGGCGCAGATGGCGACGCGCGTGGCGGTGCTGCCCAGATCGAGGCCTACAGCTAATTTCGTTTTATTGCTCATGATGATCTTCTCCTACGGCGGTAATGACTCCGTCGACCCGCAGATCGAGCGTCTTGGCGTCGGGGCGCTTTTCTTTGATTTGCGGATAATTGGCGAGGAAGCTTTGCAGGCGTTCGGTGTAGTTATCGTCGCCAATCATCAGGTCGAGGACCGATTCGCCAACGTGTTCGGCGACGATGAGATTATTGGGATCGGCGACATCGACCTCCGAGATTTGACCGGCGAGGGGACCGATCTCTTTCAGCATGCCGAGAACGCGGTGCACGCGGGCGCGCCGCCCATCCAGGGGTTCCGATTCGCGAATGCCCGTAATTACCGGTAAAGTAAATTGCGCGGCGATGCGCGGCCGAAGAATGTGGCCGTCGCGATCGATTAAAGCAAGATGGGTGAGGCCATTCTTGCGATTGGGGGACAGATGCACGAAGGCTACGGGCTGGCGCTCGCGAATCTTGACTCTCAGCGTGCTCGGCCAAACCTTCGAAACCGTTGCGTCCTCCACCCAATCGATCTCCAGTAATTGGTTCCGGCGCGTTTGGAGCGGGACCAGGTAGAGACTGCGGCCAAAATCCTCCGCGAAGACGTGACGGATCTGGGAAGACGACGCATAATGAATACCCTCCACTTTGAGATCCGGACTGCGTCCGGCAAAATCTTCGGATTCCGCGATGCGGAAGCGATTGTCTTTGATTAGGAACTGTTCAGTGTTGTGCCAGGCAAAGAGCGTGCTGACCATCAGCAGGATACCGGCGATGAGCCAGAAGGTGAAGCGGACCCAGCGAATGCGCTCGCGGGGTGGCTCGGCCGGTTTTTGGCGCGCCGGCATATTTAGGCGGCCTCCCGCAGTTTGTCGAGAATTTTATCGGCGGCTTGCGAGACACTTCCGGCGCCGAGAGTAATGAGGAGATCGCCTGGTTCGGCGGCGGCGGCGATTTGCTCGATACCTTCTTCCAAGCTGCCTACATAATGGACCGAGCGATGGCCATAAGAGCGAACTTTGTCGACCAGCATGTGAGAATCGACGCCTTCGAGTGATTTTTCGGAAGCGGCGTAGATGTCGAGCAGATAGAGATCGTCCGCTTGGTGAAAGGCGGCGCCGAATTCTTCGAGAAGATGCTTGGTGCGCGAGAAGCGGTGCGGTTGAAAGAGAACCCGGATGCGGTTGTAGGACGAAAGCCGGGCGGCCGCGAGGGTAGCTTTGATCTCGGTGGGGTGATGGCCGTAGTCGTCGATTACCGTGACGCCGTTCATTTTGCCGCGGATCGAAAAGCGGCGGTCCACACCGCTGAACCCGGCGAGGCCGTCGCTGATTTGCGCGAGCGATACATCCATTTCGAGCGCTACGGCAATAGCAGCAGTCGCATTCAGGACGTTATGGATGCCAGGCACGTTCAGGCAGAAATCGCCTAGTACAGAGCCGTGGCGGCGAATCGAGAATTGGCTTCCGGTGGCATGAAGCGAGATGTTCTCGATCTCCAGATCGACCTGGGCGGAACGGCCGTAGGTGATGGTGCGGCGGCGTATCGCCGGAAAGATCCGCTGGATATTCGGATCTTCCATGCAGAGGACAGCGGCGCCATAAAACGGAACTTTGTTGACAAACTCCGTGAAGGCCGCTTCAATTGCGGCGAATGAAGCGTAGTGATCGAGATGTTCGCGGTCGATATTGGTGACGACGGCCAGGATGGGGGCGAGCTTGAGAAACGAGCCGTCACTTTCATCGGATTCGACGACCAGTATGGCGCTTTTACCGACACGCGCATTCGATCCCTGCATGGCCGCTACTTTGCCGCCGACGACAACCGTAGGATCGAGATTGGCTGAATTCAAAATGGAAGCGACGATGGAAGTTGTGGTGGTTTTTCCGTGGCTGCCGGCGATCGCGATGCCGTACTTCAAACGCATGAGTTCGGCGAGCAACTCACCGCGTGGGATAACCGGAATTTGCAGGCGGCGGGCCTCGGCCATCTCGGGATTATTGGCGTCTAGCGCGGAGGTCACGACGACGGCTTTCGCTCCTGCAATGTTTTGGGCCTGGTGACCGATCTGAATCGTGGCGCCCAGCTTAGTGAGACGGTCAGTGGTGGGGCTTTGGCGAAGGTCGGAGCCCGAAACCTGATAGCCGAGCGTAAGTAAGACTTCCGCGATGCCGCTCATCCCGATGCCCCCAATTCCCACGAAGTGCACGTGTTGGGGCTTAAAAAACATTCTGTTCTCGTATTGTTTCGGCTTTCTGGGGGAGTGTCAAGCGGCGCTACCCCGCTTTGCGGCAATTTCTCTTAAGACAGCGGCGGCGCGCTCGGCGGCGTGAGGTTTGGCGAAAGGGCGGACCTGCTCGCGCATGTGGGCGAGCTGCTCGGGCTGGGTACGTAGATCTTCTACTTCGCGAAAAAGATGTTCGCCGGTCATTTCGCTGTCGAGGATCATGCGGGCGGCTCCGGCGCGAACAAAGGTTTCGGCATTGCGGCGCTGGTGGTCGTCAGCCGCAAACGGAAGCGGTACGAGGATGGATGGCATGCCGGCGGCGGCGATTTCACTGACGCCGCCAGCACCTGAACGCCCGATGACCAGATCGGCGCGCGAGAACGCTTCGGCCATGTTGCTAATAAAGGGAACGACTTCGCCGGAAAGTTTGGATACGGCGAAAGCTTGTGCCAATGTGGAAAAATCGGGAGTGCCGGATTGATGAAGGAACTGAACCGGTGATTGCGCCTGACAAAACAAAGGCCAGCTCTCACGAGAGGCGCGGTTCAGCGTGCGGGAACCCTGACTGCCCCCGGTCACGAAGATCGTAAAGGGACCGGATTGCTTGGGCTGAACCTTGAAGATTTCCGGGCGAACGGGCACGCCGGCCACTTCCGTTTTGCCGGGCGGCGACCAGGGTTGGAATCCCGGGAAGCCGAGCAAAATGCGAGCGGCACTACGCGCCATTGTTCGGTTTGCAAAGCCAGGAACGGCGTTCGGTTCCATGATGACGAAAGGAAGACGGGCGCCACGCGCGGCGAGCATCACGGGACCGGCGACGAAACCGCCCAGGCTCAATATGGCATGCGGTTTAAATTTGCGGAGAATCGACCAGGCGGACGCGATACTGCCCGGCAAGAGAGAAGCGGAGCGGAGTTGGGCTCGCCAGCCAACGCGATTCAGGCCGCTGCTGCGAATGAACGCCATGTCAAAACCGGCCTCGGCGACCAGGCGTGCTTCGATGCCCTGCCGTCGTCCGACAAAGAGAATGCGATGACCTTCGGCGTCCAGGATGCGCGCTACCGCCAACGCGGGAAAGACATGACCTCCGGTGCCACCGCCCGAAAAAACGAATGAATAAGCCATCAGCCGGCATGCTCGCTCACGCTAAGCAGGATGCCCATCATCAAAAGCGAGCTCAAGAGCGAGGTTCCGCCCGTACTGATAAAGGGCAGCGGGATGCCTTTGTTGGGAGCGAGCCCCAAGACGACGCTCATGTTGATAAGCGCTTGCACGACTATACAGACGGTGACACTGAGCGCGAGATAACGGCCGAAATCATCGTTAGCGCGCACAAAGGCGCGGATGCCTCGCCAGAGAACCACTGCAAAGCCGACAATTAGAAGCGCGGAGCCGAAGAAACCGGTTTCCTCACCGATGACGCCGTAGATGAAATCGGTGTGTGCTTCCGGCAGGAAGAGCAGTTTCTGCTTGCTCTGCATGAGACCAACGCCAGTAAGGCCGCCCGAGCCCACGGCGATTTTTGATTGCAGCTGCTGATAGCCAGGATCGCTGGTAGAAGCGGTCTGGTGAGCGTAGCGCAGGATATGTCCGTTGGGATCGAGATGCGTAAGGAGCTTGTGATCTTTGTCGACGAATTCGATGGCGCGCATCAGGCGATAAGGTTTCATGATGATAAATCCCGCGCCGAGCAGGACGCCGAGAACCGCGCAGAGAACTAAAAAGCGCGTCTCGATCCCCGCCACAAACATCACGGCGACGGTCATGGTGACGA
This sequence comes from Bryobacteraceae bacterium, assembly GCA_036272575.1. Classification (GTDB taxonomy): domain Bacteria; phylum Acidobacteriota; class Terriglobia; order Bryobacterales; family Bryobacteraceae; genus Bog-105. The sequence continues at coordinate 31,315 of DATAYL010000120.1, forward strand.
GGACAACCGCGGTGCCGAAATCGGCAAGCGCGACCGCGAGAGCCATGACTGACACGGCCACCGCGATAGGAGCAAGCGTGTTGCGCTCGTTAAGCGTTTCGAGGCGGCGGCAAAGAAAGAACGACAGGAATATTGCCAGAGCGGGTTTGGCGAGTTCCGACGGCTGCACCGAGAACGGTCCGGCTTTCAACCAGCGGTGACTATTGCTATCGGTAACGAATACGGCCACCAGCAACAGCATGACGACGCCGAGGCACGCAAACGCCACTTTGGGACTGTTCCACTGGCGGTAATCGCGCCGCATGCAGTAGAGCAGGAGAATAAAGGAAACGATGGCCCAGGCAAGCTGGCGCACAAAGAAATGCGCGGCTGAGACGTGGTATTTCAACTCGGCAACGAAGGATGACGAGCTGTAGACCATAACCAGTCCGAAGCAGACGAGAGTCAGGACGGTGAGGAAGAGGATCCAGTCTGTTTTGACACGCTGCGCCATGAAACCGATTAAAACAATTCTGACACTAGCTGTTTGAAGTGTCTGCCACGTTCTTCATAATTTTGGTACTGGTCGAAACTGGCGCAGGCGGGCGCCAGGAGAACGACATCTCCGGGTTGGGCATGCGCGTGTGAGTAATGAATGGCGGCTGGCATGGTTTCGCAGTGAATCATGGACACGGCGCCTTCCAGAGCTTCGTTGATTAGCGGGGCCGCTGCTCCAATCAGCAGGACGGCTTTGGCGCTCGCCTGCAAAGGTTCACGCAGCGGCCGGTAATCGCTTCCTTTATCTTTGCCCCCTAAGATGATCCAGAGATTTTGCGAAAAGGCGGCGATCGCTTTGAGAGCGGCATCTACGTTGGTGGCTTTCGAATCGTTGAAGTATTGGACGCCGTTCAGTTCGCGCACAAATTCGAGTCGATGTTCGACGCCAGGAAAGCTGTGGATAGCGGAAGCAAGAGAGTCGAGTGGCGCGCCAGTGAGGCGGGCGATCAACGAAGCAGCCATCACGTTTTCAAGGTTGTGAATGCCGCGCAGCTTGATCTGGTCGCGGTTCGCGAAGGGTTCTCCGCAATAGAGCAGCTGGTTGTTTTCAAGCGCCACGCCGAGCGGAACGGGTTGGGTGGAGCTGAACCAGTAAACCTCGGCCTTGGCTACGGCGGCGAATTGGCGGCAAATTGCGTCATCATAATTAAGGACTGCGAGATCAAGATTGGTCTGCGTCTCAAAGATGCGTTTTTTGGCCGCGGCATAGCGTTCGAGCGTACCGTGGCGGTCGAGATGATCAGGCGTGACGTTGAGACAGGCAGCGATGCGCGCTTCGAAGCTCGAGACCGTCTCTAACTGGAAGCTGGAGAGCTCGAGAACGTTCCACTGATCTTCATTTGATGAAGCGACGAGAGAGGTGACAGCGGTACCAATATTGCCGCCGACCTGATTCGGGATATTTGCAGCGCTCAGCAGATGCCCGGTGAGCCCGGTGGTGGTGGTTTTGCCATTCGAGCCGGTGATGCCGATGGTTGGGCCTTCGAGGAAGTGGGAAGCAAGCTCTACTTCGCCGGTGATGGGGATGCCGCGCCGGGCGGCCTCGACAAATAGCGGAGTATCGAGCGGGACGCCGGGTGAGAGCACGATGAAATCCGGCGTGCGGTTGACACCAAACAGGCTTTCGACAGTTTGTGAAAAGAAAGGCACGCCGAGTGCATCAAGGCGCGCTTGTTCCTCGGTGGACGGCAGCTGCATGTCCATGGCTCGCACGCGTGCTCCTTCTTTGATGAGGAGTTCGATGGCGGCCATGCCCGAACGCTTGATCCCGACGACTACAACGCTTTTGTTGCTGAACTGCAAAGGAATCTACCTTAACTTTAGTGTCGTAAGCGCAAACAGGGCCATCACGAGACCCGCAATCCAGAAGCGCACGATGACTTTCGATTCGGGCCAACCCAGCGCCTCGAAGTGATGATGGATCGGCGCCATTTTAAAGATGCGCTTGCCACCACGCAGCTTGTAGCTGCCGACCTGGAGGATGACGGAGAGCGCTTCGATGACATAGATACCGCCGATGAAAGCGAGCACGACTTCCTGTTTGATGAGAACCGCGACAATGCCGAGACCGCCGCCGAGCGCGAGCGAACCAACGTCTCCCATAAACACCTGCGCCGGATGGCAGTTGTACCAAAGGAAGCCTAAACTGGCCCCCATCATGGATGCACAGAAAATTGTTAGCTCCTGCGAATGGGGCAAGCGAGCCAGATCAAGATAACTTGCTGTAGCGGCGTTGCTCGAAACATAAGTAAGGGCGGTTACCGCGCCGGAGGCGATCACCATGAGGCCGATTGCTAAGCCGTCGAGACCGTCGGTGAGATTAACGGCGTTCGATGACCCGACCATGATAAAGACGATCACGAAATAAAATGGGAGAAACGCGAGCGGATAAGTCCAATAGCTTTTGGTTAGTGAATCGATCAGCAGGTCCGGTTTGTACTGTTTGAAAAACGGGAAATTAATGGTAGTGGAGTAGACCTGGTTGGCATGCAAGATCAGCAGCAGGAAGCCGATGACCATACCCACCAAAACCTGAGCCCAAAACTTTTGCTTGCCTGTCAATCCCAGATTGCGCCGCTTAGCGACTTTGGCGAAGTCATCCAGAAAACCGATGGCACCGAAACCAATGAGGCCCACGAGCGCGATCCATACATATTCATTTTGGAGATTGGCCCAGAGCAGTGTTGGAATCACAATGGAGGTGACGATCAGGAGGCCGCCCATGGTCGGAGTGCCGGCTTTCTTTTGATGGGACTGCGGTCCTTCTTCGCGGATGTGCTGGCCAAAACTCCACTGGCGAAGCTTGCGAATCATCCAAGGCCCCAAGGCAAGTGATAAGGCAAGTGCAGTCAGATTCGCCAACGCTACCCGGGTAGTGATTTGGCCGAACACGCGAAAGGCGGGAACGTAGCGTTGCAGAACCTGAAAGAGCAGCCAGTAGAGCATTGTTTATTTTTCCATTTCGGCCAGAGCTTGCTCGACATGAGTTCCTCTTGAACCTTTGAAAAGAACGGCGTCTCCGGGTTTGACGAAGGAACGAAGGAAATCGCCAGCTGATTCGGGATCCTCGAAAAAAAGCGCGGCGCGAGAGCCCACCAACGTGGGCTTGCCCATTCCGGCATGGATGGCCTGTTCGACCATGTGCCGGCTCGCGCCGCGTATCCCAATCAGGATGTCGATACCGAGATGTGCCGCATATTCGCCCAGTTCGGCATGCAGTTTATCGGACCAGGAACCGAGCTCAAGCATTTCACCGAGGACCGCAATTCGCCGCGTAGCCGGTTCGACGGCCAATACATCGAGCATGGAACGCGCGGCTTCAGGATTGGAATTGTAAGAGTCGTCCAGAATGGTGATGCCGTTGCTTTGCCGGCGTTCACCGCGCATTTTGCCGGGCGCGAGTTCTCGGACGGTATCTACTAATTCGGGGAAGGGAATTTCGAAGAGGCTGGCGACTGCCAACCCTGCCAGGATATTCGAGACGGCGTGCCGCCCGGTAAGGCGAGTCGAAAACGCAGTGCCGTTAACGATGAAGCTCGAACGTTGCCAGTCGGTTTGTAAATCGACGGCGCGGATGTCGGCACTCGGCGCAAGACCGTAAGTAAGAACTTTGCCGCTGTAGCGGCGGTTGAATTGCGCGACCCGGGCATCGTCGGCATTGAGAACGGCAACTCCGTCAGGCGGTAGTGCCTCAATCAGTTCGCGCTTGGCGGCGGCAATTCCTTCGATGGAAGAAAACGCCTCGATATGGGCGTAACCAACGTTGGTGACAACGCCGATTTGCGGTCGCGCAATGGCGGCAAGATGACGAAGTTCACCCGCGCGATTCATGCCGAGTTCCACGACGCCGATGTCGGCATCCGGATTGAGGCGTAAGAGAGTGAGGGGCAGGCCGAGGTGATTATTGAGATTGCCAACGGTTTTGCTGATGAGGAAGCGCGTGCTAAGAAGCACGGCGACAATTTCTTTAGTGCTGGTTTTGCCAGCGCTGCCCGTGATGGCAACCAGCGGCTTGTTCCAGAGGTTTCGCGCATGCACCGCGAGCTTTTGTAAAGCGGCAATGGTGTCGGGCACCTGCAATGCGGGGCAGCTCGGATGAGCGGGCGTCTCGCTCACGACTGCTGCGACCGCGCCTCGATCAAAGGCTTTTTCTACGAAGGCGTGACCGTTGAAGTTGTTTCCCTTGATGGCGAAGAAGAGGTCACCGGGATTGAGCTGGCGGGAGTCAATGCTCCAGCCGATGGCGCGCATGACCGCCAGTTGGGCGTCGCTGGCCGGACCTGACGTTTTTGCGCCGATTGACTCTTTGACTTCGCCGAGAGACAGCTCCATACCGCTTAGACGCTTACTTGGACGATACCGCCGCTTTGGAGAAGCCGAAGGAGCGGAGGACACGGCGAGCGACTTCGCGATCATCGAAGGGAATGGGGCCGTCGCGCAGGATTTGGTAGGTCTCATGACCTTTGCCGGCTAGTATGACGACGTCGCCTGGCGCGGCGGTTTCGAGGGCTTTGCGGATCGCCCTTTCGCGGTCTGGCTCGGCGACATGGGGCGTGTCGTAGCGGCTCAGGCCGACCAGCGCATCGTTCATGATGGCAAGCGGATCTTCGCTGCGCGGATTATCGGAAGTCAGGACGACGTAATCGCTCATCTCGGCGGCCGCGACACCCATCAACGGGCGCTTGGCGCGGTCGCGATCGCCGCCGCAACCGAAGAGTGTAATGACGCGCTTAGGGCGCAAACCGCGTGCCACGGCGATGACGTTTCGCAAAGCATCGTCGGTATGAGCGTAGTCGACGACCACGGTAAAGGGCTGGCCTTCTTCGACACGTTCGAAGCGGCCTGGTACTCGTTGCAAATCTGCTAATCCTTTCTGAATATGTTCCTCGCTGATGTCGTAGGTAAGTGCTACGGCGCTCGCCAGCAGGATGTTGTAGATATTGATGTGGCCAACGAGCGAGGACTCAACCCGAAAGCGCGTCCGTTCTGTGACAACGTCGAAACGCAAGCCGGAGAAATCGGACTGGACGTTCTCCGCGTGAACGTCGCCGTGTTCGCGGCCGAATCGCAGGAGTTCTGTTTGCGGATCGGTTTTCAGATGGCGCAACTCGGGATCATCGGCGTTTACGATCGCGAAGCGGGGGGGAGGAACGCTCGCGGGCGTGAACAAGAGCTGTTTGGCGGCGAAATACTCTTCCATCGTGCCGTGATAATCCAGGTGGTCGCGGGTGAAGTTGGTGAAGGCGACGGTGTGGAACTGCATGGCGTAAATGCGTCCGAGATCGAGCGCGTGGGACGAAGCTTCGAGTGTGGCGTGCGTGCCGCCGGCCTGTTCGAGTTCGGCAAACATGCGGAACAGGTCGAGCGATTCGGGCGTGGTGTTGACGGCCGGCAGGGTGCGGCCCGCGAGCTTATATTCGATCGTGCCGATCAATGCAGTGGTTTTTCCGGCGGCATGCAGGATGGAATCGATGAGCGAGGTGCTGGTGGTTTTGCCGTTGGTGCCGGTCACCCCGCTGAGCAGAATGCGTTCGTCAGGTTTGCCATAGAAATTGCGGGCGGCTACGGCCAGCGCTTGCCGGCCTTTGCCAACCTGCACCCATGGAGCATGGCGCGTCTGACCGTATGCGGGCCGGTCGCTGACCACGGCGAGCGCGGCCTTTTCCAGTGCGGCAGCAGCGTAGTGGGCGCCATCTGTTTTCGCGCCGGGGAAGGCGAAGAAGAGGAAACCGGGTTCTACTTTACGGCTGTCGTATGCCAAGCCTCGGACTTCAGCTTCTGCCAGTGTGGCGGGTATCGCTCCTATGGTGGGGATGGTCTCGAAGACTTGGGCAAATTTCATGGGTGTTGAGAGCTCTTTCGCTGACCGCCGATGAACGCCGGTGACCGCCGATGAAAATTAAGAAAATCGAGGAGATGGACGGCGTGGAAGGCTGCCGTCCGATCTGAGAGGCGTAGCATCAACGGGCGAACCTCACCGCGATGTGTGCACCCGGTTCGAGAAGTGCGCCGGGCGCCGGCGTTTGCGTGCGTGCCATACCATTGCCGAAAAAGTCCACCTGAATGCCCGTTGCAGCAGCTTCTTCCATCACGTCTTGGACGGTCTTGCCGACGAAGTTGGGTACTTTGGGCGCGTTCGGTTCGGTGTAGGCCGTGTCGTTGCTCGCGCCAGCCGAATTACCAGAGGCTTGCTGCATTTCTTCCGCGGTGGGCGGATTCAATTCAGCAAGAGCGGTGTCGTCGGTCTCCTTTGGCTTGTCCTTTTCTTTTTCTTTAGCTTCTTTAGCGATGAGATCGTCGATGTCTTGCGGCGCATCGGGCGCCACACCTTCGCGCCGGAGCGAGGAGGCCATTACTCTTTCGAAGACGGGACCGGCGGCTGTGCCCCCGTAGCCCGCCAACCCGGACGTTCCGCTAATGGTTACTACCACCAACATGGATGGATTTTGAATCGGACCGAAACCCAGAAAGGAGGCATTGTAGCGATGCGTATAAATATGGTGCGCGTAATCGTAAATTTGTGCGGTGCCGGTCTTACCTGCGATCGTGTACCCGGTGACGTGGATGTGCTCGCCGGTGCCGCCTTTCTCGGTCATGACGCGGCGCATCATCATACGCATCTCGGCCACCGTGTGCGGGTTGAGGACGCGGCGAGGAGGCGGATTGCATTCCGATACCCGCTTGCCGCCTTCTTGTTTCCATGCGACCAGATGCGGATGAATGAGGAACCCACCGTTAGCGATAACGCTGCCCGCCTGCGCGAGTTGTACGGAAGTGACAGCCAGCTCGTGACCCATGGGGATGGAACCGATTGTAGTGGGCTGCCAGCGATTGAGTGGCCGCAATAGGCCAGGTGCCTCGGCCGGCAGTTCGATACCGGTGCGCGAGCCAAAGCCGAAGCGGCGGATGTAATCGTATAGATTCTTGTTCCCGACCTGCATGCCGATCCGAATGGCGCCGATGTTGCTGGAAAAGGCCAGTACGTCCGCCATCGAGAGCGCGGAATAAGGCTTATGGTCATGAATAACCCGGCTGAACATCTTCATCACGCCATTACCGCAGTTGATCACTGAATCGGGAGTGAGATTGGTAGTTTCGAGTGCAGCCGATAAAGTGATTAGTTTGAAAACAGAACCAGGTTCGAAAGGCGCCACGGCGGCCAGGTCTTCGCGGCCCCTCGGTTTTTCACCGGGCAGAAGATGCTCGTTCGGATCGTAGGTTGGGTAATTTTCGAGCGCGAGAATTTCGCCGGTCTGCGGGTTTAGCGCGATCAGGCTGCCGTGATCGGCATGGTTCTTAACGACTGCGTCTTTGAGAGTGTTTTTCGCGACGTACGACAATTCGCGATCAATTGTCAGGCCGACATCTTTGCCCGGAGTGGCGGCTTTGACGATTTCGGAGGCGTAGGAACTGGCTTTGGCGTCTCGCTCTACGAGCAACGATCCGGGGGTGCCTGTCAGGTCTTTGTCGAGTTTGAGCTCGACGCCGGCCACGCCCTTGCCGTCGCCATTCAGGTTGCCGAGCACGTGCGCCGCCACGTCATTGTTCGGATAAGACCGTACGCTGCCTTCGCGGATGTTCAGCCAATCGAGATTCATAGCGCGCAGGCTAGCCGCTTGTTCGTCACTGACATGCTGATCGACGACGAAATAGCCGCTGTGATGTTTAGAGGCGGCGGCTACTTCGAGCGAGGCTTCGAGGCGCTGCGGATCGAGGCTCAAGACACTGCTCAGCAGGGCGGCGGCGGTCGGTTTGTCGGGGATGCGGCGTGGGTCCGCAATGACGATAAGCGACGGCGAGCTGATCGCCAGCAGATTGCCATTGCGATCGAAGATAGAGCCGCGGCGGGCCTCTACGGGCTGGAGTTTTTCCTGTTGCTTGTGGGCGCGCTTGACAAGATTGTCATGCGCCAGAACCTGCAGATCAAAAAGGCGAAAAATAAGAATTAGGGCCCATCCAAGCAGGATGAGCCCTACAATGAGTGCCCGTTCTACCGGTTTCGAGATTGCCTCAAACCGCCGGGACTCCATGTTTTTCACCCACCGAGATATCGTTCATAAAATAGGGCGCAGGCGAAAACGCCTACTCTATTAGCGAGATGCCAGCTCGCTTCCATCGAGCGTCTCTATCTGCTGCGGAGCGGGCTCGGCCATCTTGAGCGACTTGGCCAGCTGCTGCAAGCGATCCAGGCTGACGAGCTTGCCCTCCGCAGCATCGAGCTTCGACATTTGCTCGCGCAGAGCGGTCTGTTCCTGCCGGAGGTCCTGCAAAGTAAAACCAGCGGTTGTGTTGTAGGCGGTCGGCATCAAGCCTGCAATGACTAGCATGGCGGCCACGAAGCCGGTCATCATGGAGCGGCTGCGCGCCACTCGGGCAGCGGGATCGGCTGCCCGTGAGACAGCCGTGTTGTCGATCCGCTTCACAAAAAGATAGACATCTTCATTCGCGATCGGACGCAAGCGTGGAGACTCCGCGCGCGTCCAAACCGCAGTGGGAACATCTACCAGTTCCCTCACGCCGACGAATCGGTTAACGAAAGTTGCGAGTGTTGCCATCCCTATTCCCTCTTACTTAAATTCGTTCCAACGCCCGGAGCTTTGCACCGCGGGACGCTGCATTTTCCGAAACTTCCTGTTCCGCCGGCTTAACGACATGTTTGGTCAGAACCCTCGCAGTTCCTGTCCTGGCCAGCGCCTGAAAAGCCTGCTTTACCATCCGGTCCTCGGTCGACATAAAAGTCAACACCACAAATCGTCCGCCAGACCGCAACCGCTCCGGAGCGATCCGGAGCAAATCGTTCAACTGCTCCAGCTCACCATTGACCTTCAGCCGCAACGCCATGAAGGTTTGAGTAGCCGGATGGATTCTCCCCGTTCGCGGCACGGCACTCTCCACAACGGCGGCCAGACGCCCGGTCGTCAGGATGGGCCGCGCGCGAACGATTGCTCTGGAGATTCTTCTCGACCTCCTTTCTTCGCCCAGCTGATAAATCAGATCGGCGAGCGCCTTCTCAGGCAGTTCGTTCACAAAATCCGCCGCGTTCAACTCCTGACTGCGATCCATCCGCATATCGAGCGGGCCATCCTGCATCAAAGAGAAGCCACGCTCCGCGCTGCTCAATTGAAACCGGCTCACTCCAAGATCAGCCAAAACTCCGTCCACTGCCTCGATCCCATTCGCTTCGAGCGCCTTCGGCATGTCCGAAAACGACCCGTGAAAATAGCGAATCCGGTCCGCTAGCAAAGCCGTATTGGTACGCGCTATGGCCAGCGACTCCGCATCACGATCGCAAGCGATGACTAAGCCGGTTTTGAGGCGCTCGGCAACCGCTCGCGTGTGACCGCCCAAACCGGCGGTCAGGTCAAGGTAAATCCCCTCAGGCCGAATCGCGAGATACTCGAGCGATTCGTGCAACAAAACCGGGTAATGCCAAGCCATACATGGCTAGCGCAGCCCCTTGTTTCCAAGCACCTTGAGTTTTTCGGCGAGAGCATCGCGTGCCGTCTCCAGCCGACGTGCGTATACCTGGCTGCCATGCACTTCAATGCGCTGCTTAAAACAAAACAGATAAACGTCGTCTTTCTCCAACCCCAGATCACGCCGCAGCGTGGTCGGCATCAATACTCTCCCCTGAGCATCGACTTCCACATCCTCACCGTAGTGGTTCGCAACGAATGCCACATCGGATCTGATGTCGGCATCTTCACCCGGCTGCTGCAGCATGTTTTCCGTTTCTTTCCAAATCGAAATCGGGTAGATTAATGCTGTCGAGGTATTCAGCGTCGTGACAAACACCTTTCGCCCGCCAAAAGTATCCAGATACTGCGCGATCGCCGCCGGCAGCTTAAGCCGGCCTTTTTCGTCCACACGAGCGCTGAGCGTTCCACGAGGAGCTTCAGCCAGTCCGTTCGACGATATTTGACCTTCCTCTGGCACTTCTTCCCACTTTTCGCCACTTCAAACCACAAGTCGATACTCGCACGCATAGTGGGGGAACGCAATAGTTTTGTTCAAAGAAAGTTGCGTAAGTGATTGATTTCGCCTTTCTTACGCCGTCAGAGTACGGTGAGTACGAGACGAGAAGAGGGCGGTCGAGCGTACGGGCCTTAACTTCAGCTGGAAAGGCCCATCAGGCGCGCAGCGTTTTCGGAATAGATTTTGCGAAGTATCGATTCGGATAGTCCAAGACCGTAAATCCTCCACCTTCCTTGTGGCGGAACAGGTGCTGGCGCATAGTCGAAGTACTCGTCGCGTGTTTCTAAGAACCGATAGTAGATCTCATAAAGCTGGTCGTCGAATACCTGTTGCGGTGTATCTTTGCCGCCCGGGACGGCGTCGGTTCCGAACATAATTCGGTCCTGATAGCGTTCGATGAATCGATAGGCGGCTCTAGGCTGGCGGCCAAGTTCACCGATTCTGGCAGCAATGTCGACGTGCATGTTCGGATGGCTGTCGAGACACTCCGAAACATAGGGCAGATCTTCTGAATCCGCCACATGAAGGCAAATGAACTGGGTTCGAGGATGCCGCCGCATTGTATTCCGGCGAGCCTCCTGAATCTGGCGGTTTGACGGAAAGTCGCGGCCATAAAACGACCAGTCGGGGTGAGCATGCAACTCCTCCCAGCGTTCATTGAAGCGGTCCACCGGCAGGAAGAAGGCTTCCGGATCAGACGAATGAATTGCAACTGGCATGTCTAACGATCCGGCGGCATCCCACATGGCATCAAAGCGCCGGTCATCGATGCGGACGAGCTTACCGGTCGTAACATCTTCACGGAGATAGAGCCCGAGAGTCTTTAGAATTTTGAGTCCCTTAGCACCGCGCCGGTGAGCATCGGAAATCAAATCCGCCTGCGCCCTTGGGTAATCCGGATCGGCAGCCTTGCTCCAGGCAGGCTCGGTGAAAACGATGAATCTCCCGGGATGCGCGGCTTGCAGTTTGTCGATTGCCTGCTGCAGGTTTGCTCCGTAACCGCCGGTCAGGTTGACCATGGTTCGGATGTTCTTGCGGTCCATTACAGCGAGACACTCCTCGGCTGACGCAGCGAAGCGTATCTCTCCCGGACCTTCCAAACCCCCGGCATGCGTAATGTGTGTGTGTATGTCGATAACCGGGAAAGCTGCGCGCGCAACCCGCGTCGCCTGCGTGTGCAGCATACTACGCGGTTGAAACTGCTCGATCGGTAATTCCTGGGTTTCCGCAGCATCGGCCGAAGGCGTCGCGGGCGGTGTCACGGCCGCGACGCTCATCGATAGCAGGAGATCTCTGCGATTCATTTACGGCTGCACCGGCGTGCTATCTATTTTGCTACTACTTGCCGCTTTTTTCGCTGCTTGGGGGTACGATGCCCTTCAATCGTAAATAAGTGACCATATTCCCGTAGTGTTCGTCGGTATGTGCGGTGTTGAGGGAAAGGGCGGCAAGCCTTGCCATGTTGAAATTCATCATCTTGACCATCTGGGCGCCGCGCGCGTCCGTCATCCCGGCATACGTCTGGTTACAGTAGGCCACGGCTTCCTTCAGCGCCGATACCAGGTCTGCTTTCGAAGTCTTAGTTTTTTCGATGTCTTTCTTAGGATTCGGCTCGCCGCTGGCGGTCGAGCAAAAACCGTATTGGGCATCCGCCACATGGCCGACCAGCTCGCCAAAACTGCGAACCTCCGGTGTTGGCTTGAACGAATAATTTGCTTCCGGCATCTTTTCGGCGCTGGCAATTACTTCGCCGGCGGTATATCCGTAGAGGCCTTTTTCGCTGGTTGTAATCGGATTAGCGTTTGCCGCCGACGGCTCTTGTGCGAATACCTGGAACGAACCGGCGGTTAATACGACGAGCGCAAAACAGAGTTTGTAGTTCATTTGAACCTCCTGGCGAGTACTTGACGATCTTTCTACCGGAAAAGTTCTGGGAAAGTTTGGCGCAGCGCGGGAGAACGTGTAGCCTATTTGCAACTGAATGCCTTCGACATTTACTCTCACGGCGGTAGGGCTGCTCTACGCCCTCGCAGGTTTCGCCCAGCAGCCATGGCCCACCAATGACGGTACCACCCTGTTATCCAACTTCAAATTCGGGGACGGCCGGATACTCCCTGTGCTGCGCCTTCACTACCTGACACTCGGGAAGCCTCATCGCGATTCGGCGGGTCACACCGATAACGCGGTGCTCCTGCTGCATGGGACGGGAGGCAACGCTAGCTCGCTGCTGAATCCGGTGTTTTCAAACGTGCTGTTTGGACCCGGAGCGCTTCTCGACATCAATAAATATTTTTTGATTTTGCCCGACGACATTGGACACGGGCAGAACTCGAAGCCTTCCGACGGTTTGCATATGCAGTTTCCCGCCTATGACTATGACGATATGGTGCGCAGCCAGCGCATGATGCTCGATGCGATGAAAATAGATCATCTGCGTCTCATTCTTGGCACTTCAATGGGCTGCATGCAGACATTTGTTTGGGGCGAGACATACCCGGGGTTCGCCGACGCACTAGCGCCCTTTGCCTGCCTACCGGTACCGATTGCCGGGCGGAATCGCATAATGCGGTATATGGCCATCCAGGCGATCAAACAAGATCCGGCGTGGCAGGGAGGCGAATATAAGACACCACCGATGGAGGCCCTGCGCACGGTCGAGGGAATATTGCTCGTAATGACGTCGAGCCCTCTCCAGATGCAGAAGCAGGCGCCCACCCGTGAACTCGCCGAGAAGTACGTGGACCGTTATATGGCGCGCGCGAGTTCGATCGACGCAAACGATGCGATCTATTATCTCGATGCGAGCCGCAACTATGATCCGAGCCCGCATCTTGAAAGAATTACGGTACCGCTGCTCTGGATCAATTCGGCGGATGATTACGTGAATCCGCCGGAATTGCGCATCGCGGAACGAATGGTAAAGCGGATGCCGCGAGCGCGCTTTGTGCTGCTTCCCATTAGCGATGCAACCAGGGGGCACGGCACGCACACGCAAGCGGCAGTTTGGAAGGACTATTTAGCGGAGTTGCTACGAACATCCGCGCCCAGACCGTGAAGGCGGCCGAGTCTATTGTTTGACTGCGATGGCCGAGATTTCGATTTTTGCGCCGCCAATCAGACCTGCTACCTGTACGGTGGCGCGAGCCGGTTTCGGATCGGGCATGAGCTTCTTATAGACATCGTTCATTTTTGCGACGTCATTCAAGTCGGTGACATAGACCGTTACCGAAACGATGTCTGTCATCTGGAAGCCCGCTTGTTCCACGACTTTCTTTACCGTGGCAATTGCGTTGGTGGTTTGTAGAGTGATGTCGGTGCCTGTCACTTTGCCGTGGGCATCAGGTCCTTGCTGGCCGGCGACGTAAAGCGTGTTCCCCGCGATGACCCCGTCGCTAAATGGCATGCCTGGAGCAGAGCCGATGGCCCGCTTTTGGGCGAAGGCGCTACCGACGGTAACGGAAGTCATCAGCGCGGTTAATAAAAGGCACCGCATCGCCGTTCGCGAGCGTTCATTCTTCATTCTTGGTTTGTTCTCCTCTTGTCGATTTTCTTACATCGATAAATTTGAGTTACTGATCAGGAGCGCAGCTGTTCACGATGCGGAAGCGGAGCCGTCCAACGGAAATGGAGCTCAAGCTTTCCCGATGGGGGAGCCCTTACGTTCTTTCCAGCATCCGCGGGTGAAATCGGGGAAGGGAATCGGAGCGCTTCCTTGTCCGACGGACTGGCGGCTCAACGGGGCAGGAGCAGACCAAGTGGCGGCGTCGTAGACGTCCAGATCAGGCGCGATCTCGCCCTCTCTCTGCCAAAGCGGATGCTGGAACTTCTTGGCGTAGGAATCGAGCGTGGTGTATTCCTCTTCGCCAGGCTGGCCGTCGAGATAAAGACGCGGCCGGTAGTCCTTGAACACGCCCCTGGTTCCTGCAATAGTATTCAAACGGTCGTAAGGATGAGGGTTTGACACGTCGTGCTGCAGGTTGACGGTCAGGCCGTTGGCGGTCTTGATAAGCGACGTGTTCATGTCGCCGTCGATATAGTTCTCGCTCCATTTCGGGTCGTTGCGAGGAATGTCCGCGACGCGATACGCCGCTAAGCCTCGTGCGGGCGTGCTCATCGAGACGAGATAGTCGAAGCGATCTCCGCGATTAATTCCCAGGTAGTTGGCGACGGGTCCCAAACCGTGCGTGGGATAGAGGTTGCCGTTGCGCTGGGTGTGAACGGCGCGTCGCCAGAGGGCTTTGACTTCAGTATCGGCACCCAAGAAATTTTTTAACAGCTCGGTGCCGCGGCCGCCTGTGCCGATGATGCCCATCTTCGGACTTAGGCGGGGAAAGGGCGTATTGATCACGGTGGCCGTCGCTGGCGCGGCTGCCAGCACGGTCGCGCCGGCGGCCAGCGAGCCAAGCTGAAGAAACTGCCGGCGGGAAGAAGATAGGTCATCAATGGAGTCGGCTGGGGACATCGTGGAGGGTCTTATTACTGTATAGCGGAGCGATAGAAATGTTTTGTAAATGCCAACGTCGCTGACAAATTCGAACTCTCGATTGGGCCAAACGGCGAGTAGCGATATATTTGCAACGATGACTTGGCAAGGAATGCAGTTGGCGTTACCGCTGGCATTGGCGATAACCGGGGCGGCTGGGCTCTTCGCGCAGAATGGCGTCGTGACTTTGAAGTCGCCGAACGGAAATGTCTCCGTCGTATTTGAAACCGTGCAGCAGAACCAACCCGCTGCATCCGGAAGACTGATGTACTCGCTCGCATTTCGGGGCAAGCCAGTACTGGTACGGTCCGCGCTTGCGCTGCGGCTTCAAGGGCAGCGGCCGCTAGGAGCGGAAATGCAAATCGAGCGGACCACTCCTTCGACAATCGATGACACGTATCAACTGGTGACTGGAAAAGCGAGCGTAGTAAAAGAGCACTATAACGCGGTCCAGCTCGATCTTGCGGAGGAGCAGGGCAGTAAGCGAAAGCTCACAATCGAAGCGCGGGCGTATGACGATGGGCTGGCGTTCCGGTACGTGGTGCCCGATCAAGAGGCGTTCCGGGATTTTCGCCTGGCGGCCGAAGATACCGAATTTCACTTGAGCAAAGACGGAGAAACATATGCGTTGTTGCTGCCGCACTTTCGCACGATGTACGAGAGCGAGTATTTGCATTTGAACGCCAGCGCATTCGACGGGGGCGACGGACTGACCGGAGGGAAGGACGTGATCGGATGTCCCTTACTCGTGCATCTGCCGGGCGTGGCGTGGGCGGCGATCACCGAAGCGAATTTGCGAGATTACAGTTCGATGTACCTGACGATGGCGCCGGGACGTTGGGGCAGTGCGGATTTCTTGTCGCGCCTGGCGCCGGGCGATGATCCCGACGTGGTAGTTGAAGGAGCGCTGCCCCATCATTCGGCCTGGCGCGTGGTTCTGCTGGGCGATGAACCAGGGAGACTGGTCGAATCGAATGTCATTACCAGCTTGAATCCGCCGAGCGAAATCCAAGACACTTCCTGGATTCACGCCGGATTAACGGCTTGGGATTGGTGGAGCGGCAGTCTGGGGCCGGATGGGAAGCCGGCGTTTACTACCGAAAATATGAAATACTATGTCGATTTCGCGGCGAAATCGGGTTTTCCGTACATGCTGATTGACGCGGGCTGGTCAACGCGCGGCGATATCACGAAAATGAACGGCAAAGTGGATGTGCCGGAAGTGGTGCGTTACGCGGCGACGAAGAACGTCAAGGTGTGGATCTGGCTTACGTATACGGAGGCCGATGCGCAAATGGAAGAAGTTTTTCCGCTTTACCAGAAGTGGGGCGTGGCCGGTTTAAAGATAGACTTCATCGAGCGCGACGACCAGAAGGGAATCGAGTTTTATTACCGCGCAGCGCGCGAGGCGGCTGCGCATCACCTGATGCTTGACTTTCATGGCGCGACGAAACCGACGGGGATCGATCGGACATATCCCAATGTGCTTGGCTATGAGGCAGTGCTGGGGATGGAGCAATCGAAGGCGGGAGGACGGGATAATCCGCTGCATCGGGTGACGCTGCCATTCACGCGGATGTTGGCAGGACGCATGGACTATACGCCCGGCGGATTTGAAAACGTGACGCGGGATGATTTTGTGGCGCGTTCGATCCGGCCGGTGGTGATGGGCACGCGGGCGGCACAACTGGCGATGTATGTGGTCTATGAAGCTCCGTTCCAAATGGTAGCGGACACGCCGAAAGCCTACGAAGATCAGCCGGCGTTCAAGTTTATTCAACACGCGCCCGCGACATGGGACGAGACGAAGGTGATCGACGGCGAGCCAGGGCAATTCATCACGGTGGCGCGCCGCAAGAGCGACGAATGGTTTCTGGGAAGCATGACGGACTGGACGCCCAGGAAGGTCGAAATCCCGCTGAGTTTTCTCGGACCGGGGAAGTATCGCGCCGAAGTTTACGCGGATGCCCCGGATGCCGCGCAGTATCCCAAGGGAGTGACTGTCCAGCAGAAAACGGTGGACAGCCGCGGGACGTTACCGGCAGAGTTGGCGCCGGGCGGTGGTTTTGCCGTGAGATTCATTCCGATTAAATAGACAATAGTAGGGAGATGCGTTTCGCCTTATTTGCTTCGGTCCTGTCGATCGTCCTGATCTCGGTAGCGCCGATCGAGGTGAAAGACCTGTTTCATACGCGCGGGCACCTGCATGATCTGGGGCATTTTGCAGCCTTCTTTGCCACCGCGATTTTGTTCTGCTGGAAGTACCGGGGCATAAGGCGTACAATCGCGGTCTGCAGTGGTTTGTTCTTGCTGGCGATTGCGTCGGAGGCACTTGAGGTGGCAATATACCATCACCAATTCGAATGGACGGATGTGGCGGTGGATTCGGCCGGCGTTATCGGGGGCTGGCTGCTGGGGTGGGCGGTGGGATTTTTGTCGAGAGCCGAAGCTTTGTAGGGTGCGCCAGGTCAACCGCCTGGGTAGTCACATAATATTTTGCAAGCATGTTGGGCGCCTCCCAGTTCGGAATGGTTTGAGGGTCGCTTGCGTATTCCAGGAAGCGGCCGACGAGCTGAGCAAAAGTGGAACCGCCTCGTTCCCGGTCTTCCCGCGGAATGACGACACGAATTTCACGTGCATTGTTGCGCAGGGCGAGATTCGGAAACGAACTCGCGATCGATTTCAGCCGACTTTCAAGAGCGGCTGTCAAGGCGGCGGAATTTTCACTGGCGTTCGGAATCACGTCGATCTCAGGAAGGTAGTTTTCAAGTTTCGATTGCCGTACGCGAATGGTGGAGCGCGAGCCGCGATAAAGGACCAGGTAGCTGTCATTCAAGGCTCCCGGCGACTCATACTCCCAGCGATCATGGATGGAGGTGTAAGTGCCGCGGACGGTGAACAAGGCGGTGTTGTTGCAATCGTATTCCAATTGATCGCTCCTGACGGCGTGAAGAAGAAACGGCGGCCATGCTTTTTCTCCGGTAACGCGCTCGAACTGCGACCGCGTCAGGTAAACCGGCGAATTGGTGGCTTCGAGAACTCTGATATCGCGCCGGTAATCGACGGGCTGGTCGGGAAATAATGTCCAGAGTTCCAGATCCACGAGATGCGTACCCACATCGGCGATGGCTTCTCCCTGTTGACGCACATCGAGGAACCAGGCGGGTCGCAGGTTGACCTTTCCTTTGTCGAATTTCACGAGGGAGTGCAAGTTATCAAGTTGGACGGCGGGTGCGGAGCGAGTTCCAGTTAGGGAGTGGCCGAAAACGGCGGGATCCCGCATGAGTTCGCGTTGAATTCGGTAGGCGGCATTGAACCGTTCCGTCATACCGTCGTAAACAGCGACGTGACGCTGGACTGCTTCACGCAGCGTGGTTTCGAGCACGGGAAACTCTTCGCTGTCGATGATCCACGGTTTATCAGCTAGAACATTCTGCCCGGCGCGGACGCTCCATAAGATGCGCTTGATCTTTCCGTTGTTCCGTCCGGAGATGATCACGATATTACCGGGCGGTTCCAGCAGCATGTGGGGCAGGAAATCGGCAGAGACGTAAGGCTCGAGGCGCCAGTGCGTAGGATTGTGCGGCCGGTGGTTGAATCCCGAAACACTATGGAGGAACGCTGCAACGTCCGGGCCGGGAGGAGCGTAAACGCGAACTTCGTCCGAGATGCCGGGAATCGGTTGCGCGAAAACAGCGGCGGCATGCGAGTGGCCCGGGTCGAGCACGATTATGTGGCGCGACTGGCCCTGGGCCATTAGCGTGGAAAAGAACGCGAATAAAACGCACACGCGAGAAGCCGCGAAGAATTGATAGTCATCCACTCGTCTTTAGACACCATTCGTTGATCGTTTTGATGGTACTCCTGACTCGGAGGTTAGATGAACATTCGCAGTATTGCGTTTTCGATAGCCGCTTCACTTCTTGGGTCGACGGCACTGGTCGCCCAGGTGACGGCAAATTACCAGGTTGGACCGTTACCCACCGGCGGTGTTGCCGTACCGACTAATCAAGTTGTGACACCCGCCGGGACGCAAATCAACTTTATTGGGCGGCCGCTTGCAATCGCGGTGAGACCCGATCACAGGACCGCCGCTGTCCTGAACACGGGCTCGGGAGAAAATAACTTCCCGACTTCGCCCATCGTGATCGTCGATCTTACTACCAGCAGCACCAAGCAGCAGTTCCAGCCGAAGAACACGAGCGCATCCTACGACGGAGTAGTGTATTCGACCGATGGCACACACCTGTACTTTTCGCAGGATAACGGAACGGTGACCATACTGGACGTGGCAACAGACGGCACGGTAACACCGAATGCCCAAGTCGCGCTGCCAACCGGCTCGGGCGGGGTGAACAATGGCGGCCTGGCGCTTTCAGGTGATGGCAAGACGCTGTACGTGGTGTTGAACATGGCGAATTCAGTCGGCGTGATTGATTTGACGACGAACCAGTTCACCGGGCAGGTCGCCGTTCAGAACGCACCGAAGAGCATTGTGATCGTGGGTAACCTGGCTTATGTCACAAACGAAGGCGGAAGACCAGCCAAACCAGGCGAGTACACTGATCCCTCAGCCGGCACGCCGATTGTGGCCGATCCGCAATCGGCTTCATCGACCACGGGTACGGTGAGCGTCATCAACCTTGCAACGCAACGCGTGGTGAAGCAGATTAGCGTGGGGCTGCATCCCACCGCTCTTCTTGCGGCGAGCGGATATGTGTTCGTCGCTAACAGTAACAGTGATTCTGTTTCAGTGATTGACACAGCTACGAATCAGGTAAGCCAGACCTTGCAGGTCCAGGTGTTTCCCAACGCGCCTTTCGGGAGTTCGCCGAATGGGCTCGCCCTAACATCAACCAATGATCTGGCAGTGAGCCTGGGAGCAAATAATGCGTTGGCGATTTATAAATTCACCAAGACGCAATTAAAGCTTAAAGGCTTCATTCCCACGGCTTGGTATCCGTCTTATGTGGCCGACGTGCCGGCGCAGACCGCGGCGCAATCCGGCACAGGTAGTGACCTCCCGGAAAGGTTGATTGTGGCTAATACGAAAGGCGTGGCGGCCGGTTCGAACGTGTTGCCAGCAGGCACACCCAGCGGACTCAATACACATAGTTTTGTGGGAAGTGTTTCGATTATTGCCACGCCGACGGCGGCGGAGTATAAGCAATTTGCAACTGAAGTTGCGGACAACAATGGCTGGTCAACACGAAGTTTGACTGAATATGCTCCGCTGCCATTCCAGGCGGCACAACCGATTAAGCATGTGATTTACGTGATTAAAGAGAATCGCACCTACGATCAGATTTTGGGCGACGATCCGCGCGGCAACGGCGATCCAACTCTCGTACAGTTTGGGAAGCAGGTGACACCCAATCAGCATGCACTGGCCGACGATTTCGTGCTGTTCGATAATTTCTACGATTCGGGCGTGCTCTCGGCGGATGGCCATCAATGGACGGACCAAGCCATCGCTCCAGATTACATCGAGAAACAGTTCACCGATTTCAACCGCAGCTATCCCTTCAATGGCGGCGACAGCCTGGTTTACGCGCCGACAGGGTTCATCTGGATGGATGCCATGAAGAATGGCAAATCGACTCGCATTTATGGAGAGTACGCGCCCGGTTTCAACGGACCGAACGCGCAGTTTGGAAGTTGGACATCCTGGTACAACGACTCATTGATTCTGGAAGGCAAAACCAAAGGGACTTTGCACGCCCCGCTGGGCACTTTTCAAACAGTGGCCGATGTGCCTTCTGTTGAACAGCACCTGAATCCCGATTTCCCCAACTTCAACACGAGCATTCCTGATCAATACCGGCTGGACATTTTTCTAAAGGATTTCAACCGGTACGTGAAAGACAACACGCTGCCGAACCTGGTGGTGATGACGCTATGCACCGACCATACCAGTGGCGGTTCTGCTGGCGACCCGACGCCGGCAGCGCAGGTGGCGGACAACGACCTAGCGGTGGGGCGGCTGGTCGATGCAGTGAGTGACAGTTCCTATTGGGCTTCGACCGCGATCGTGGTGGTGGAAGACGATCCGCAGGCGGGCGTGGACCACGTGGATGGGCACCGTTCCACGGCATTCGTGGTGAGCCCGTATACGCGGCGCGGACAGGTGAACCACACGTTTTATACGCAGATCAGCATGGTCCGGACGATTGAGGGATTGCTTGGTCTTCCACCCATGAACCAGCATGACATGCTGGCGGCGCCGATGATGGACGCATTTCAGGATACGCCGAATCTGGCACCCTACACGGCGATCCCGAACCAGATTCCGTTAAACACGCTCAACCCCGTTGCCACCAGTAAACTGCAGAAGGCGTGGCAACAAGAATTGGCCAAATACTTTCCGCATGGACTGAACCAGAAGCCAGATGTAGCGGATCCGAACCTGCTGAATCATGCGATCTGGTATTCAACGACAGGGTTCTCCAAGCCTTATCCGGGCGAGAGCCGCGTGATGTTGCCTAAGGATGTAAAGCCGCTGAGTTCGGCTAAGGAGGATACGGACTAGCTCCTGTTGCGAGGAACTCAGACAGCGCCTTGACGTACGCGGCTCGGAATCGAACATTCCCAATAGATTGCCGAGCCGCGACAGATGATGGCTACTCTTCCACCCGCAACTTATTTTTAGCAACGGTATCTTAATTAATCGAGTCCTTCAACAATGCGGAAGTCTCTCTCCGCTGCGGATCCCAAGGCTTTCAAGGCATTTTTGTAGGCCTCGCTATGATAGGTCGCGAGGGCCTTTGCAAAACTTTCGAATTCCGTCACCACGGTACGCTGTTTCAGGCCTGCCTCAAAGGCCTGGATAGCGTCAGAAGTCCGAACCAAAGATTTGCCGCCATTGGCAGCTATGGCTGCTCCCGCCAGTTTGCCGTACTCTTTAAGGGCAGCCTCGTCCGAAACTGACCGGTATGCAACTACCCAGTAACCCTTCTTCATTCGCTCTCTCCTATCTGCGATCTTTTTTGTGATAACTCAATTGTCTAACCAGAGTAGATTGTGAACAAAAGGATTCATCCGGCTGCAATGACCAGATTAAATTTCCGGCATGAGGGATTGACCCTTTCCTATCTGGATTCGGGCGGAGAACTACCCGTGATTATTGCGCTGCACGCTCACTGGATGGAAGCAGTAACATTCTCCGGCCTGGCTGACGCGGTGAGTTCCGAGTGGCGTTTGATTGCGCTCGATCAGCGCGGGCACGGTGATTCAGACCACGCGGACAGCTATACGCGCGACAATTACCTAGGAGACATTGAGGCTTTCTTTTCTCACCTCACTTTGAAAAATGCGGTGCTCTTGGGAAATTCGCTGGGCGGAGTGAATGCGTACCAATTTGCGGCGCGCCATCCGGAACGAGTTCTTGCTCTGGTCATCGAAGATATTGGGGTAGAAATTGCAGGCGATCTGCCGCCTATGTCCGGATGGGCGGGAATGTTCGCTACGCGGCGGGAACTTGATGATCAGGTTGGGCTACGGATGGTGCCCTATCTGCGGGCCTCGTATCGGCAAACGACAGGTGGTTGGAAGCTCGCCTTCGAGCCGTCGGATATGATCCTTTCACAAGCTGCTATGGTCGGCGATCACTGGGCAGATTGGCTTGCGACTTCTTGTCCTGCGTTGGTGATCCGCGGCACGGAGAGCAGGGTGACGACTGCCGCGCAGGTGGAAGAGATGGCTGCGCGCCGCGCAAATACTCAGGTGTGTACACTCGTAGGCGGCCATGTCGTTCATCAAGACAATCCGGCCGGCTTTGCGGCAGCTGTAAGATCGTTCTTGCGGTCACGTCTCCAGGCACCCGGCGCGGAAGCTATCCGGCGATGAGCCACTCTTCTGGTTCTTCTTCGAGTGTGCTATGCACCGGTCGGGGCCGCGGCTCCGCGAGGTGAATGCCGTGCAGGTTCCGGTAAGTCGAGCTCGAATCCCAGAGCTCTTCATGCGTGCCGACAGCTTCTATTTCGCCCTGATGAAAGACCACGACCACATCGGCGTTGCGGACGGTCGAGAGGCGGTGGGCAATGATGAAGCAGGTTCGTCCGCGTGTCGCGTTTTCCAACGCGACTTGGATCAGCCGTTCGCTCTCGTTGTCCAGATGGCTGGTGGCTTCGTCGAAAATGATGAGGCGCGGGTCGCGGGTGATAGCGCGTGCGATGCCGAGCCGCTGGCGTTCGCCTCCGGAGAGTTTGGCGCCGCGTTCGCCAACCGCGGTGTGGTAGCCGTTGTCGCAACGCTCAATGAAATCGTGAGCCTGGGCAACGCGCGCCGCTGCTTTGACGGTATCGAGGCAGGGGCGATCCTGGCCGTAGCTGATGTTTTCCGCAACAGAGCGGGAAAAAAGGTCAATCTCCTGTGGCACGACGGCGATCTGATCGCGCAGCGATTGCTGTCGGACGTCGCGTATATCTTGTCCATCGATGAGAATGCAGCCTTCCTCGGGATCGTAAAGCCGCTGGAGAAGATTGACGAGCGTGCTCTTGCCGGAGCCGCTGACACCGATCAGCGCCACGGTGGCGCCGGCCGGTATTTGCAGATTGATAGAGCGGACGGCCCAGCGATCGCTGCCGGGATAGCGGAAGGAAACGTTGCGGAATTCGACGGAGTGCCTGATCGTGAGTAGGGGAGCGGCTTGCGGTGCGTCGCAAATGGTGGGCCGCTCATCGAGTATTTCAAAGAGGCGTTCGGCTCGCGCTAGATTCCGGCGGAGTTTGGGCAATATGACGGAGAGCTGCGAGATCGGTCCGTAGATCATGTCCTGCATGGCGATAAAGAGCACGTAGTCGCCGACCGAGCAGTGGCGTGTCAGCACGAACATGCCACCTACGGCGATGACGGCCACGCGACCGGCCGTGGCGATAAAGCTCTGAATATTTTCGGTGGTCGCCCAAAGACGTTCGGCGCGATGATGATGGGCGCGGGCGACGACGAGAAGCTTGCGCTGGGTGGCGGCTTCGTGTTTTTCGCGGCCGAACTTCTTGACCAAGCGCACGTTGCTCGCGATATCGTACGATTCTTTAGTTACGGCTTCAAAGGCGTGACTCACCTCTTGCTCTACTGAATGCATGCGGCCGCCGAGACGGCTGATGGTGGCGAGATAGGCAGGCAGCGGCGCGAAGACAATCAGCGCAATCCAGCCATTCTTGCAGGCGAGCGAAGTGAGCACGCCAATCGCGATCAGCAGCGGTGGCACGAGATTCTGGCCGAGAATTTCGTTCAGGATGACGAATATAGCCGTGCCGCCGCGATCAAGCGCGCCCACGATTTCGCCCGTATTGACGCTGGTGTGGAACGCGGTATCGAGACTGAGAAAGTTTGCGAAAGCGCGGTTTTTGACTTCATCTTCGGCTTCGGAGACGGTGTGAACCAGTCGATAGTTATAGAAGGAACGGAGGAGGCGCGTGCCGACGGTTGCGCCAAAGATCGATAGGGCAGCGAGTGAAAGCGTTCGGACCGATTCGACGGCGGTGCTCGTTAAAGCATGAAGTATGCGGTCGATGATGGCCTTAGTCAGGAAGGGCACGGCCACGTCCAGACAAGATGCCAAGATAATCAGGCCGAATAGACCAGCGATCGTCGCTTTGCGCTTGCTCAAGAGCGAGAGAACGCGCCAGCAGGGCCAGTTCGGCTTTTGGGGGACCGCTGTTCGTGAAGAGGCAGGGACCATGACTTAGCTGAGTAGTCTGGATAGGCTCAGAAAAATCTCAGGGGAATTTGGGCGGCAGGTCGCCCGGAATCAGTACCTCGAGACAGCTTCTACGATCTCCCGTAGGCTTTCCGGCAGGGGGGAAGGGCGAACCTTCACACACTAGCCCGGTTGGCAAGGGGTTTGACCAGCGACTCCGAGGGAGCGGGTGACCCTGATTTCGTCGCGCGTGATAAGGTTTAGGCCGATTTAGGGGGGCTGACGCTTTCGAGCTCGATTCGAGAGGGAGCTCGTCGGCGCCACCCTTGTTACACGACGACCAGTTCTGCCACATGC
This sequence comes from Bryobacteraceae bacterium, assembly GCA_036272575.1. Lineage (GTDB taxonomy): Bacteria > Acidobacteriota > Terriglobia > Bryobacterales > Bryobacteraceae > Bog-105. Next base: position 55,806 of record DATAYL010000120.1, read on the forward strand.
TCCTTCTTTACGAGCAGGGCCACGCGAGTTCCCAGTAGTTCGATGGCATGCATTACCTTGTGATGCGGGATCGTGCCAGGTGTTAGCAGAAGGGTGATGCGGTCAATTCCGCCGAGTACCTGGTTCTCGTAGAGGATTTTTTCCACGATGCTCTCCGGATCGCCGACCAGCAGCGCACCGGCGGCCGTACGCGTGGCATCGAATTGCGCGCGTGTGACGGGAGGCCAGCCGCGCTCCTTACCAATCTGGGTGAAGGTCTGCGCGTAGGCCGGGAAGAGGTCATCGGCCGCTTGCCTGGTTGAATCGGCCACAAATCCGGGAGAGTGGACTCCGATCGAGAGTTGGTCGGGGGCGTGGCCAGCGGCTTTGGCGGCTTGGCGATAAAGGTCAACGAGCGGTCGGAAGCGCTGAGGCTCACCGCCGATAATCGCGACGGCCAAAGGTAGCCCGAGCGCGCCCGCGCGGGCGAATGACTTGGGTGTGCCGCCGACACCGATACGGATGGGCAGCGGATTTTGCGCGGGTCGTGGGTAAACGCCTTGTCCCGTGAGCGCCGTGCGGTGCTTGCCGGACCAGTGGACTTGCGTATTCTCGCGAATCTTGAGAAGCAGCTCGAGCTTCTCCGCGAAGAGCGAGTCGTAGTCCTTGAGATCAAGCCCGAATAGCGGAAAGGATTCGATGAAGGAGCCGCGGCCGACGACGATTTCGGCGCGCCCTTGCGAGATCAGGTCCAGCGTGGCGAAATCCTGGAAAACCCGGACCGGGTCATCGGAGCTTAGGACGGTAACCGCGCTGGTCAAGCGAATGCGCTTGGTCCGGGCGGCAGCGGCCGCCAGAATGACGGCTGGCGCGGACGCGACGAACTCTTTGCGGTGGTGTTCTCCGATGCCGAATACATCCAGACCGACCTGATCGGCGAGTTCGATCTCTTCAAGCAGATCGCGCACCCGCTCGGCCGGACTGATCGTGATCCCGGTCGTGGGGTCTAATGTTGTTTCTACGAAACTGTCGATGCCGATTTGCATCTTTTGTGCACTCCATGAGAAACTAATTGAATCAATAATATTCACTAACAATATATTGATGTAAATATAATGCGGAAGATTCAAGAGGCTTCGAGCGGATCATCCGACGTGAGCGGAGTACACCTCTGGCTCATTTTGATGAAGGCTTTTCCTGCCATGGCCGATTGCGGTGCTCGCGATTTGCGCGGCGGCGGACTCGGAGACTCGGATTTTCGCATCATGGAAGCCTTGCTTCACAAGGGTCCGTTACCGGTGAATACAATTGGACCGAAAGTCTTTCTAACGCCCGGCTCCATCAGTATTGCGGTCGATCGCCTGCATAAGCGTGGTCTGGTTTCAAGGGTTGACAGTGAAACAGACCGGAGAGTGCGCGTGGTCAATCTGACCGCCGACGGGCGCGCTCTCATCTGCAAGATTTTTGGCGCCCATGCCCAACATATGGAAGAGCTTGCGGAGGTGCTTACCGCATCAGAGCGTATGAAAGTGGCCGAAGCTTTGAAGAAGCTTGGTAAACGTGCAGCCGAGTGTGAGAAGCCCTAAAATCAACACGTTCGCCGGCGGAGCAGAGCAAGCAGAAGGAACGACTGATGAATAGCGATAGCGGTTCCGCTTGCGCGGCTACTCCGCCCCCGGCGAATACTAACGTTCGAAAGCCAACCTGGATCGCCAATTTTGACGCGCGGCCACACTTGGTGTCAGGATATGGTGGACGGCGCTTCGTTCAGCGCCACCGCTGGCCTGCTCCTGGCGCCCGGGAGCCGCAGCCGAGACGCACTCGGCTGCGTTCAGCCCGTGGCATGAATAAATCCAGCCGGCGGCTATTTCCTGTTAACGTCGGTGCTGGCTTTTCTATCAGCGCCCTTGATAGCGTCTTTGACGTCCCCAAAAGCTTGTTTCACTTTACCCTTGGTCTCGTCTACGATGCCTTCGCCTTGCAATCCCGGATCATCGGTCGCCTTCCCGACGCCCTGTTTGGCCTTACCCTTCAATTCATCCACTTTACCGGTCACATGTTCTTTTTCCATGTCTGATCTCCCGTCTATTAATCGATTCCGCCGCCGGAAAACCGTTTCAATATGCGAATACATGGTCCAAGAAGTGGCGCACAACGTAGGGGGTTTATAGTTGCCTCCTCAAAGATTTGCGGTAGTGCGGGGCCGTTTGTTGAGTGATCCGGTCGCGCAGAGCAAACAGAGATCGGGACGCGACGAAGCGGGGCAAGCGCTGCGGTTCACCATTCCAAGTGTGGAGAATAGCCGAGAATATGTAGGGGTGAAAAAGGGGATAACTGTTTATGGATTATTGGGTTCTTGACAATATGTTGTAGCAGTACAACAATTTGTACATGGCAGCTGAGACGCGAAAGGATGCGCGAACAGGAAAGCGGCTTTACAACCGGGTGGCGGTGCTGCGTGCCGAACGGGGATTGAGCCGGCAGGAACTGGCGGATGCGATTCACGTCAATTACCAGACGATTGGCTATCTAGAGCGAGGCGATTACCAGGCGAGCCTGGAGCTGGCGTTTCGTTTGACGGAGTTCTTCGGGTTGCCGTTGGGGGCGATTTTTTCGCGGAAGCCTTTCCGACCGATGAGCGAGCAAATTTACGTCGGCCAAGAGAAAAGGCGGGCGCCGGGGAGAGGGACGAAAAGTGCCAGGCTCTGATGCGACGGAAAGACTGCGAGGGTTTCGGGAGTTCTACGCTTCGCTGGTCGCCTCAGATCCGAGGGTGAGAAGCGCGTTTGCGGCGATTCCGCGGGAGAGGTTTATGGGGCCGGGTCCGTGGCGGGTGCGTACTCCGAGCGGGTATGTTGAAACACCGGTGAGTGATCCGGCTTTTCTTTATCAAGACATTCTCGTTGCGTTGACGGAAGAGGACCGGATCAACAACGGTCAACCGAGCCTACATGCATTATGCCTGGCGGCGCTTCACATTGCTGAAGGCGAGACAGCGATTCACGTGGGAGCAGGGACGGGTTACTACACGGCGATTCTGGCGAAACTGTTGGGTGCGATCGGAACCGTCGTGGCATATGAAATCGATCAAGGGTTGGCAGAGCGCGCCCGGCTGAATTTAGCGGACCTGGAGATGGTGAAGGTTTGCGGAAGATCGGGAGCGGAGGGGCCGTTACCTGCTTGCGATGTGCTTTATGTCAGCGCCGGGGCTACCGATCCGCTAGCGGTATGGCTGGACGCACTGCGGGTGGGAGGGCGCCTGTTATTTCCGTTGACACCCGATCATGGATTCGGCGCGATGCTGCTTGTCACGCGGGAAGCAGAGGAGCACTATGCGGCGCGATTCCTATGCCAGGCGATGTTTATCCCGTGCATGGGCGCCAGAGACGAAGTGACCGGTCGGCAGTTGGCCAAGGCCTTTCGGAGGGGACGTTGGGAGGAAGTGAAATCTCTGCGGCGCTATATGAATCCGGATGAAAGCTGTTGGTGTGCGGGGGCAGACTGGTGGCTTTCTACGGCGGCCAACGGTTAAGAGGCGGGCATGGCGGTGGATTTTAGCGGGCGATGGCGCGGGGAGGTGCCGGTCGATGAGTTTTTCCGGGTTACTTCTTTTACTCTGCTTGTGACGATCGAACACCTGGAGCCGCTGCTGCAACGGACGACGGTGATGTCCGCACCAGGCTATGGACTGCAGCATCTGTTGATGAACTATTTGACTACCGGAAGCGAAGTAGTCAGGGTGACGCACGGGATGACGATTCGGACGCAGGCTCATTGGGAAGGCCGGGAACTGGTGCTCAACACGGATATACAGATGGGCCGCTATCAACAGCGGGTGGTGGCGCGATGGCGGCTGCGGGGGCGCGGTAAAATCCTGACGATGCAGATAGAGCGAAACGGAAAGAAGAATACCATTTCACTCGGCCGATGCAACGGCTGAACAGTGAGAGTGAGTATTCAATTTCGGCAGAGATAGATGTTGCGAACGCCTCCGCACGATCCGGTTACCGATCAGGCCATCTCGTCTGAGGAAGAGAACCCGTCAGACACCGGCTGGGCGGCTGCGCAGCCGGTCTTCCTGCTCCAGGCGCAAGGCCGTTTCCGATTCGCGGGCGCTCAAGCGGGGCACGGCGAAACTGCGATAAACGGCAGCAGCTAAAGCAGCTCCGGCGAGGGGCGCGAGAATGAAAAGCCAAAGCTGCGCAATGGCCCAGCCACCTACGAAGAGGGCGGGTCCGATGCTGCGCGCCGGATTAACGGAGGTATTAGTGACGGGAATGCCGACAAGATGAATCAGTACGAGAACGAACCCGATGGGAAGGCCGGCAAATCCGGCGGGGGCTTTGATGTCGGTTGCGCCAATGACTGTAATGACGAGGAAAAAGGTCAGGATGATTTCAGTAACGGCAGCAGCGAACAGCCCGTAATTTCCGGGCGAATGCGCACCGTATCCGTTAGCGGCAAAGCCGAGAGCGGAGGCATCGTAGCCATTGGGCGCACCTTTAGCAACGACCAGCAAGCAGGCGGCGGCGATGATAGCGCCGATCACCTGGGCTACCCAGTAACCTAAGACATCTTTGGCCGGGAGCTTCTTCGCGAGAAAGAGTCCGAGAGTTACGGCAGGATTGATGTGGCAACCCGACACATGCCCGATGGTGTAAACCATGGCGAGTAGAGAAAGTCCAAAGGCCAGCGCAACTCCGGCGTATCCGATTTTGTCCCCGGCGAGAACGGCAGCGCCGCATCCACCAAATACGAGCACGAAAGTGCCAACTGACTCCGCGATGTACTTGTTCACGGTTTCATCTCCTCGGTCGGATAGTACCAGGAATATGGGCTAAATGGACAGTACTATCTGTGGGGCGGTGCTTCGTCAGGCCGATTGCTGGAATGGAAGCAAGCGGTGAGTCGTCCGGTAGAAACGGGGGAAAATGATACAAGGATGGTAGCGCTAAGGGGAATCGAACCCCTATTTAAGCCTTGAGAGGGCTCCGTCCTAACCGTTAGACGATAGCGCCGGGATGGGATATAAGAACACCGGAAAAGCTAAACGGGCGAACTATTCCTACAGTATAGACCTGACCGTTTTACTTAGTAGCTTCCGCCGGATTGTTCAACTTGTATACCTGGTACGCATCGCTCTTGTAAACCACATGGTAGTGATCTTTTAAGGTTTGGCGGGAGACATTCCAGGCCAGGTGACGGTCAGGTGTCGTCACGACGACATAGAAGGGATCCCAAACGTACAACTCGGGTTTAATGCCGGAGAAGTAGCCGACAAAACGATCGTCGATGATTTTGTAACGGGAGTTATCGAAGCCGAGTGCAAAACCCAGTTGCGAGCCGCCCATAATGGTTGCGCCGGGCGACGCATTTTGAACAATTGCGTTTACAACTGGCCGGTAATACAGGCGATTTTCGTTTCGATATAGTTTGTCACCGAACCCCGCGATCGTGGTGAAAAGGGAACCGGCCAGGAAGACATAGGCCAGCTTCCGGGCGCGACTGCCGGGGCGTTCGAAGAAAACCCAGGTAGCGCCACAGGCGGTCAGGAACGGCAGGGAATACACGAAGTAGATGGGAAACGTTTGATTGTCGAGAATGGCCAGAAAAATGTACGAGGCCCCGGCCAAGATCAAAAAAACACGCGAAACCGTCAGTGCGCGAAGGCGGCGGTTAAGCAGCAGCGCAACTACACCCGCCAACCCAAAGAGGAGACCGAAAATCTTTAACTTATTGACGCCATATTGATTTATCAGGTAAAAACCCAGGTAGCGTTGCTCGAAGTCAAATACAAGGTGATGGAAGATCTGTTTTACCGTACTGATGCGATAACTCGAGTTGGCGAAACTCTGGGCGCGGTAAAGAGCTGGATTATGCGAAGCATATAGCGCACAGGCGCCGATGCCAAGGAGAAAGGGAACAGCAGCGGCGAAGAAGGCCCACCAGCGGATGCGCGACCAATCGAGCAAAATCAGGACGGCCAGGAAGCCGTTCGGAATAGCTCCCATCGGATGGGTAAAAAAGGCGGCGGCGCCAAACCAGGAAGCAACGATCAGGGCGAGCGGCCAATTCTTGTCACGAAGACAGACGTAAGCGGCCAACGCCAACTGCCCAAGAGCAGCGCACATCATCTCCATCCTGCCGTTGGACGACGCCGCAATCACTGAATAATCCAAAGCAATCATGGCGGCCACAAACAACGCGAAGGCACGAGTTTGCCCTAGACCGCGTACGAAGGCGTACCAGGCGCCTATATAAACCACTCCCCACAGCAGCGAGAAGAGGCGGACGTCCAGAATATTAAATGGGACCAAATGAAGCCAAGTACCCAAGCCCACCAGATACAGCGGCATTTGCCAATAGGTGTACTGATGCACACCGGGGAGCGGAATATAGCCGTTGGGAGCTAAGAGAGTGTTGCCGAAGTGACCGAACCTTCTGAAATTTAGGGCCACGTCGCTAAACAGCCCTTCATCCCACCAGGGAGCCCGCGCGAGAGAATTGGCCAACGCGAGAGCAAGAAAAGCTAGCAGCGATGCAGCAAATATATAAGCAGGCCAATTCCTGCTGGAGCCACCAACAGACTTGGAAGGAGCTTCAGCGGCGACCGCAGAGGCGACTGCGGAGTACTCGTGATTCATAAGCGGTTCCCGAAAAAGTTTAAAGATTCTAAGAGAGGCCAGCCATCACTCACCTGCGACCCTTTATAGGATTGATAGGCTTGCCAAAATTTAATGAGCTTGGTCTTCGGCTACGGATACCACCACAGGCCGGCGATTCGGGTAAATGAATAGTCAACATGAAGAGATTCACCAAAGACGAAACTCGACATCGCGGGCGATTCTTTATAAGTCTAGACGGAAACAGGGGTTCAGGGCAAGGAACGAACTAGGAAGACAGCCCAAATGGATCGTTGGTACTAAGTCTTTAAGCCGCAGCAGAGAGTGCTCGGCAAGAAAGAGCGGCGCACAGCAACGCCGCGTTACATGCTCAGGCAAACGCCTTTGGTGGGTCCACCCGCTTCGGCAATTTGCTCGCGCAAAGAACAGAAGGTCGGGCATTTGTCCTCGTTCCCGGCGATGCAGGTGTCGCATTCAAAAGTATGAAGCGTCAATTCATCGCAGAGTACATCAACGGACGGAAGGGGATAGGGTCCGACGGCGGGCATACCGAAATTCAGCAAATAAGCCGGATTAAAGATTGAGTCGTTAAGAACGGAAGACATGGGATTTGATGTTTTGAGCAGCAATTTCGCGGCCAATTCCTAAGCCGATATTCTCGAGGGGGTAAGTGGAAGAAAATACAGAATTATAAGAGCAATATATGCCGGTATAGGACTGTAAGTTTTCCCAAGATATGTACCTTTAGGTTTACTGCTATCCAAATTGTTAAAACAAGTCATTTTCGGGTTGAGGCTTATCAGCGAAGCAGCCCCCACGGGTTAGATGAAGAGGCAGCCGAGAAAGTCACTCTTTCAACCAGCAAAGCGATTGAGCAGCGATTTGCATGCCAACCAGAGCGGATCAGCGAAGTGGTGGAACGAGTAACAAGGAGCTACTACCTCGTAGGCGTTTTTGTACCGGAAGGCGTACCGCTTACAGGCGGCTTTGACTCTTTCATTTGGGGTTCCGGCGTCAAAGAAGCGGGGCTCTCGCGTTTCAAATCGGTTGCGTGGAGATGGCCGTGGGGCTGGGACACTGGCGTTCCGTGGTGGCTATGCCGCTGCGGGCGAAGTAGTCCGGTCCGTTCCAGTAACGGCAGGTCGTGCAGGACAGTATAGGGGTCAGCTTCCGCCGCTAGCCGGCCGTTTTGCAAAATAAGGCAACGGTCAGCTATGCTCTCGAGCGAATTCAGATCGTGTGTCGCAGTAATTACGGTCCGCGAACTACCGGCCCAGGAGAGCAGCAACTCAATAATGCCGTTTTGGCTCGCCGGATCCAATGCGCTGATGGGTTCATCAAGCAGTAACACTTCGGGTTCAGTAATCAACACCGAGGCAAGGGCCACGCGCTTCTTCTCGCCACCGGAAAGACGATGGGGAGCACGGTGGCGCAGTTGTTCGACGCCCATCAATTGCAGTGTGTCGGTCACGCGATCGCGAATTTCCGTTCTTGGCCAGCCGAGTTGCAATGGTCCGAAGGCCACTTCGTCAAAAACGCTGGCATTGAACAGCTGCACATCGGGATTTTGAAACACGATTCCGACACGACGCCGGAAGGCATAGAAGAATTCGGCCTGCTGAAAGGCGGAAGAAGTGAGCAGGCGGCCATCGAAAGTGATGCGGCCGCGGTGGGCGAAGGTCAAAGCGGCGAGTAAGCGAAGCAGCGTGGATTTTCCTGAACCGTTCGCACCGAGCAGAGTGACTCGTTCGCCCCGGTTGAAACGAAGCGACAAATTCTCTAGGGCGATCACCTGGTTATATGAATAAGAGACCTCATCGACGGTGAATAGCGCAGGCACCATCCTGGCTAGCGTCCGATCCAAATCGCCAGGGCAGAAAGCATACCGACGGCCGACAGTTGCCACCAATCGAGAGATGTCATGAGCAGATCATCGAGCAGTTGAACCTCGCCGCGGAAGCCGCGCGCCTGCATGGCCAGATGCACTTCATTGCTAACAATGAAACTCCGGTCGAGCAAGACCGCTGCAATGGCCGAGCCAGTTGTACGCTGCTCAACTGAATCGAGGGGAGCCAGCAAGCGCGTGCGCCGCGATTCAAACAAGTCGTGCGCGGATTGTAAAAAGACAAATACGTAGCGGTAGGTCATCTGTAGGATGACGACCGCAGTCACAGGCAGGCGGAGCACACGTAGTGCCCGCAGCAAGTAGTTCCAGCGAGTAGTAAGAACCAGAATCGTGACCAGGGTAGCCGCCGTCTCGGCGCGTAGCAGTAGAAAAGCCGCAGTGGACAAACCCTGGGAAGTAATCGGCCAACCCAGCAGCGGGAGACGAGCGAGCACTAGTCCTCCTGTCATAAACACGGCGGGCAGAGCGATCAGACCCGTGAAGAACAGTGCGCCGAGCCAGACTCGGGAGGCTAAAGCTCCAAATGGTATGCGCGCCAGCAGAGTTAGCAGAAGGCTCATTAAAAACAACGCAAGCGACACAAAAAGAAGGTGCGCCGCAATCACGGCGAAGAGCAAAGCGCCGCTGGCGATCAGTTTCACGCGAGGATCCAACCGTTGCAGTAAACCGTTTTGCTGCGCAACTGTTTCCGCAAATAGGGCGTCTTGGGAGACACGTAGCAGAGAGCCCAGGGTCTTCTCCAGAAAACCGGGGCTCAATCGAGTAGGCCGGTATAGCTTTGCCCCGAGCCAGGCGATGCCGGAAGCCAAAAGAATAATAGCGCCGGTTCCGATAGCAGCCGAGAAGAGGTAGCCGAAACTCGTGCTGCGAATGAAGGAAGGAGCGTAATCGGGTAAGGGTGAGATCCATAGTTTGGATAGGCTTTGCAAGCCGGCAGGCGTTTCTGATGGAAGAATCTGTCCTCTGGAGGCCTTCTCAATTGCGGTCCGGCCCGCTGGATTTTGAAAGTCCTCTGAACGCCATTCTCCCCAGGCGCGGCCCGCTGCTAGAATACCCAGCGGTGTGAGCACCAGGAAGAGGCCCAGGATCGTCCAAAGTTTGCGCGATGCCACCCAACGGTGTTGCGGAAAAGAATACGTTGCCAATGGTTCCGCTTCTTGCCGTGCGCTCGGCGCAGTGCGGCGCAGCAGAGAGGGATCGGCATGCTGGAGATAAGCAACCAGACCCGCGGAAATGACAAACTCAGCGAACCCGGCAAACGTAAGATGACCGAGCAGCATAGCGGGTATCGCGACGTGCAGTGGATAAGGAGCATAGAGCGGAACACCCGATGCAGTATGAAACCAGAGCGGCTGCACACCGAATTCGAGAGCGGCCGCAAGCGCCGCTAAATTGATCGCGAGATAACCGGCGATTCCGGCAGCTAGCGCGCGCCGTTTGGCAGCGAGCCCGGCCCCGAGCGTTAGCAAGCGATAAACGGCATAAGCGGCAAATGAACCTACGATTGCCATGTTGAAACAGTTCGCGCCGAAAGTGGTGATACCGCCATCACCAAAAAGCAGAGCTTGAATGAATAGCGCTGTTGAGATGGAAAGCAGAGAAAACCAGGGACCCAGCACAATCGATGCGACTGCCATCCCCACAGCGTGACCAGTGGTCCCGCCAGGGAGCGGTAGATTAAACATCATTATCACGAAGGAAAAGGCCGAGAATACAGCGAGCAAGGGAACGGCTCGCGTCTGTAAAACATGCCGCATGCGCCGGAGCGCGCAATACCAGAACGGCGCCGACGCGACGTAAAGAGTCGCGCAGGTAGAAGGACTAAGATAGCCATCCGGTATATGCATGAATGGGATTGCAACCGCTTAAGCGGGCTTACTCTTCTCTTTCTTAGTAGCACGCCGGAAGAACGAGACGCTAGAAGCTAAACTGCAGTCGTGCGTTTACGCTGCGAGAGATGCCGATCGCGGTTCCTGAAAACAGTCCAGCGAAATCGATGACATTGATCTCATCGGTCAGGTTCGTGCCATCAATCTGGAAACGAACGGGATGACGTTCGCTCTTATTGATGAGATAACCCAAAGAAGCATTCAAACTGCCGAGCGGACGGGGCCGGAAATTACCGAAGTTGATCCGGTTCACGATGTCTTGTCCGTATTGCTGGAGCGCCTCTTGGTAATCGCCCTGAAAATCAATCGGCAGCCCCGTGTCATAGGTTCCGCCAAAAGCTAGCCAAAGCCGCGAGGTCACGTCGAAGCGTACGCGCAAGCGGACAGCATTCCGTTCCTCTTGTGAAACCGGGAACACGCCGCTGGTTGAACTGATCGCGCTGGCGGCATTGTCACCGAGAAAGAGTCCGCCGGTGACGGGAAAATAGCCGTTGCCACGGAGATTCGTCCAACTCGCGTAACCGGAAAATCGTCCCCAATGCGGTACTTCGAGCTTGGTTTCGACGCCATATATATTCGCGAGTGCGAAACTAATCGGGAAACTCACGCCGGTATTGAGCAAAAGATCATCGTCGGGATAGTTATGATAGCGCCGCCAGAAAAAATTTGTGTTTAGACTCACGTGACCAAAGAAGCCGCGGCCGAAGCCGGCCTGATAATAATTGCCGCGCGCCGGCTGAACCGGAAGCCGTAGCACCTGATCACTCAAGCTCGCGACCGCAGCCGAGCTTGAAACCAGGATGTTTTCAAAAGCAGGAGTCTGAAAAATCCGGTCGTATGCGGCTCGAAAGACAATCTGGGTTTTTGGCCAATACACGGCGATCCCCACGCGTGGACTCCAGCCCACTTGGTTCACGAGGACGTCATAATGATCGAAGCGCAAACCTCCGCTCAGTGTGACATTTTTCCAATGCAAGTCGTCCTGTCCGAACACACCCTGCTCACGGTCAGGCGCGTGGGCATAGAAACGGAAGTTCAGCGGCGTACCTGGATCGAATTGCGTCGGGTCGGTGATCAGATAATTCAAGTTCTCTTGAATCGAGGCGTAATCGGACTCGACACCTGCTTTGAATTCGTGAATGCCGGCATGTGCGGAAATCGTGGCCTTGACGTACTGCTCGTGATAAGCGCGGTCCTGGCCGGCAATCATCGGTGTCGAAAGATCGTTTGACCAAAAACCGGCGGTAAGATCGCGGCTCATCGCGCGGAAATCAGCCAACACGTTCGGTGAAAAAATGTGCTGATAAGAAACTTGAGCCGCAGTTTCATAGCTCTGGCGATCCTGCCGCTGACCCGCCTGTTGTTGCACGTACTCGTTTGGCACTAGAAACTTGGCCTGCTCACGACGCAGAATCACCGAGACGCGATCGCGGTCCGTAATGTCCCGCTCGTATTGAGCCATAAAGTCAGCCGTGGACCCATGGTTGGTGAAGTTCTGCGTCACTGGCGGATCGAGGTATCGATCGGTTAGCGCACCCGCCGCGCTGAGGCTAAACGTGTTCTTACCGAGTCCATATTGCGCTTGAACATAACCGTTCAGCGTATCGAACGTGCCTCCTGACAGAGCGGCCTTGCCGTGAAACCCCTGGCGCGTGTCTCGCCGCGTTTCTACTTCGATGACGCCGCCCATCTTGCGCCCGTATTCGGCTGGGAAACCGGCCGTGTAGATGGTCATTTCCTGCACACTGTTTGCATCGAAGTCGGGCATGAAAGCCGCCGAGCGATTTTCAGTGAGGGGCATGCCGTCAATTACATACTGCACCTGGTATTCTTCCGCACGGGGGTGCAGAATGCCATTCGCCTCGAAGGCCCAGCCCGGCTGCTGGTTGACCAACTCCGCGAGCGAGCGGCCGGGCATAGGCGTGAGCCGATCCTGCAATGTAGGACTGCCAATCTGATTGGCACCAGACATGTCACCCGGATTTACCAATAGCGCGTTGTCGTTTACGTTTACCGTCGTTTCTACTTGTCTTAATCCGAGCTTGAGCGTGAGTTCTTTCGGGATGGCCGAACGGATATCGACGCTCCTGGAGAGTGGAGAAAAGCTCTTGCCTCGCGCGGTAACCGCGTAGAGTCCGAACGGCAGACGCTTGGCAAACACGCGGCCGTTCGCATCGGTCGGAAACGAGCGCACATACTGATTGGCCTCGCTCACGATCTCAACTGTACCCGTGATCGGCAATCCGCTCGGATCAACCAAGCTGAGACGCAATTCGCCTACATCGCTCTGCGCGAATAGACACAGAGGCAGGAACGATAGCAACGCCAGCCGGAAGATACCCACGCTTGGATATTCTTCGTGAGGCCACTCTGTTCAGGGTTTTTCGGTACCATCTTTGTAAAGCTCGCTCAAGTACTGATGTCGACATCTGTATCCGACTCGTTCCTTTCCTTGCCGCTCTCAGACGCGAAAGAGAAATGCGCGCGTCCGACCTATACGGAGCTGGAGAAGGACGTCACTACGCTCTTCGACATGCTGCGCAGCCCACTCTTGCGATATCTGCTCTCAATTGGGTTGCCCGTAGATGACGCTGAAGAGATCGTGCAGGAAGTATTCCTCGCGCTGTTTAGACATCTCCGCGGGAACAAGTCGCGCGAAAATCTGCCTGCCTGGATTTTCCGCGTGGCCCATAATCTGGGATTGAAGCGGCGGGCGCGAAACTCTCTCGATGTCTACCGGAACACGCAGACCGAACAGGGCTATGTCGAAGGACACGCTGATCCGGCCCCCAGTATCGAGCAGCAATTGGTGGGTCGCCAAAAACAACAGCGGATACAAGCGGCGCTCCGGGCGCTTCCCGAGCAGGATCAATTCTGTCTTTATTTGCGGATGGAAGGATTGCGTTATCGTCAGATCGCCGAGACACTGGGCATGTCGTTGGGAAGCGTGGCACTTTCATTGCAGCGATCGCTCGCGCGACTGCGATCCGTCGAAGAGAGGTGCGCATGAGGCGGCACGTCGAGCATCCCTCCGAGAGCGACCTGTTGCTGGCTGAGGGCGAGCCCCAGGCTTTGGCGGCGGTTCGCGTGCGTTCTCATCTGGCCCACTGTGCCGCTTGCCGGATACGTCAGTTGCAATTGCAACGAGCTCTCGGGGAACTGACGGCAGCGCATCACGCTGGGTTTCGCACGGATCTGCCGCCGCATGCCACGGCCCGTGCAAGGTTCCAGGCAGAATTGCTCCGTCGACGTGAAAGCGCCGGTTGGACACGCATGTTCCATCCATGCATGAGCTTAGCTGGGGGGCTAGCTTATGCGCTCGCTACTTTGCTGTTTGTGGGAGGCGTGGTGGGCATCGCATCTCGTCAGCTGCGGCTCGAAACACACAAAGCCGACACACCACGCGCCAGCCTCACGCCGGGCGATACGGTTCTTCAATCGAGACGGGACGTTTGCCTATCACACCCTTCGCTCAAAACGGTAGCTGTTCCTTCTTCATTGCAGGCAGCAGTGCTGCACGAATATGGCATTAGTCATGCTAGCCAGCAAGACTATGAGCTCGATTACCTGATCACCCCGCAGCTGGGCGGTGCGATCAGTCTGCGGAATCTCTGGCCAGAACCTTATTCCGCCAAATGGAATGCGCATGTGAAGGATCAGCTGGAAGACCGGCTACATGAAATGGTGTGCAATGGCGAAGTTGATCTGGCCACCGCGCAACGCGACATAGCCACCGATTGGGTCGCAGCTTACCGCAAGTATTTCCATACCTTGCAACCGTTGCCGGCGCGGTAATGGGCGGACCCGACTTCGATACGGTAAGCAACCGACGCTCACGCCTTTGCTGATTGGGTACCTTTGTGTGCCGATAAGCTGCTCGAATTTAAGCCCGGAACAAAGTGGAGCTGCAGTAACTCCGGATATGTTTTGCTCGGTTATCTGCTACCCAGACCCACCGGATACGGCTGAGATTGAAAACTATTGGCGCACTGAGCTGGCGCACGACGAAGAAATTCTTAAGACCAAGGCGCATGAGGAATCGGCCCTGATCGGCCGCTTTATGGCCTACTCCAAGCTACTGGAAAAATGCGAAGATGCAAAGTCTTCCTTCGGATAACGATTCGGCAGGCTGGCAAAGCTCGCGGCAGGACGGCGCTAACTACTTGACTGTCCATTGAAAGACACCAAGTAGTTCAGGCGACTTCGAAGATTGCCTCGATTTCAACCGTGATGTTCTGCGGAAGATTGGCGCCGATGGCCGATCGTGCGTGGCGTCCGGCATCTCCGAACACTTCCACCAGCAAATCCGAGCAGCCGTTTATGACCTTCGGATGATTCTCGAACTCCGGAACGCCATTCACCAAGCCGAGTAGCTTCACGACGCGCCGCACGCGGGAGAGATCGCCATCCAGCGCTTGTTTCGCCGCTGCCAACAGTTGTATTCCGACCAGACGCGCATCATCATAGGCCTGCTCGGCCGTCACATCGCGCCCCACTTTGCCGGTTTTCATTTTGTTGTCGGCAGTCCGGGGACCCTGGCCCGACAAATAGAGCAAGTTACCGGTGCGTACCGCCGGCACATAGTTCGCCATCGGCGTGGGCGCCTTTGGCAGAGTAATCCCTAAATCGCTTAGTTTTTTATCGACGGTGTTCTCTTGGTTCATTCTCTATCTATTTTGCCGGACTGAGCTTTATAAGCACCGCGCCGTGCGAAGGCACTTCGGCCGAGAAGGAATCGCCAAACTTGCCTTTATCGGCGTGCTCCCAAAGCTCACGCACAGAAAAATCGCCGTTCAAATTCAGATCCGATTTGTTGGCGGTCACCTTAGCCGATTCAGCTCCGCGATTAAAGAGACCGACGGCCTCTCCTCCATCAGCCAACGGACGCGCCCATACTTCGAGATCTCCGTTCTTTGATACACGCTGCGCTTGTTTGCCGAGCGGGTCCTGGTCAATTGCAATCACCTCTTTGTTGGCCAGGATCGTCATGGTCGCGGGCGGGACGCTACGCAGATCGTTGCCTGCAAGCAGCGGCGCAGCCAGCATGCTCCAGAGGCTCATATGCGTGCGGTTCTCCGTATCTGTCATGCCGCCGTTCCCGACTTCGAGCATGTCCGGATCGTTCCAATGCCCTGGCCCCGCATACTTCGCGAGATCCAGCTGCAAATCGAAACCGATGTGTGACATCGATTTCCAGTTATCGCTGATGTCGCCTGTCGTGCGCCAGGAGTTGCCGCCCACGCTTTCGCCCCAGGCAGGGCCATGAAACACGCCGTATTGACAGAGGCTAAAGACAATCGGGCGGCCGGTCGCTTGCAGCGCGCGTCCCATCTTCGCGTATATAGCGGGCATGGAATGGTAATCGTAAACGCGCGATCCGCTGCACCAGTCGTACTTTAAATAATCGATTCCCCACGCCGCATAGGTGTTTGCGTCCTGCTCTTCGTGCTGGAAACTTCCTTCGTAATTGGCACATGTCTTGGGACCGGGCGAAGAATAGATCCCAATTTTAAGCCCTTTACTGTGTACATAAGCGGCGAGGGCCTTCATGTCGGGAAATTTGGAATTGGTTTGGATCTTGCCTTTCGCGTCGCGGCCCGCTTCCCAGGTATCGTCGATGTTCACGTAGACATAGCCGGCGTCTTTCATGCCATTGCCGACCATGGCGTCGGCTGTCTCGCGTATCAGCTGGTCGCTCACTTTGCTAGCAAATTTATTCCAGCTGTTCCAGCCCATTGGCGGCGTTTTGGCGAGACCATTAGAGGGTACCGGTTCGGCCGGCGGCAGCGAAATCTTCTTGGGCGGCTCCGGCATGGCCTCCGGAGTTGCCGTCGAGACTTGCTTTAACTGAACTTGCCGCCCGGGCCGATCTTCACGCGCCGGAAACTGCAGTACCAACGTTTGGCCGTCTAACTTGCCTGTATATGTGGAGCGTTGCTCTTCCCCGAAATTATCTCGCACCAGATCGAATGAAAAAGTATTACCAGCGATTTTGCCGTTCGTGATCGGTTGATTGCCGTCGCGGTTCGATATATATCCGGTGAGGGTATCGCCCGTCGCAGTCAGGTAAAGCGACATGGCGCGCGGTGCATCACCTGCGGTGGGCGTTGACCACTGTCCCGTCAAGCTGGCGGAGAACGCGGGATGCATTACGCATAGGGCAAACAGTAAAGAGAGAAGATGCTTCATAGCTCGCCTATGAATTCTATACTCTCTATGTCCGGGCAGTCTCAGCGGGTATCTGGTTCTCTAAAATCGGAGGTCTACCCGCGCAGACCGTCAACGAAGTTGTGGATGCGGTCAAGTCCGCGCTCCAGTTCGCTCATCGATGTCGCGTAGGAGATTCTTACGTGATCGTTCGTACCGAACGCTTCCCCGGGCACGACCGCTACATGCGCTTGTTCGAGTAGCCGCGTGGCAAACTCCATCGAGCTTTTGACGCGCCCGCTGCCGTAAGCTACCGAAACGTTCGGATACGCATAGAAGGCGCCCTTGGGCGTCCCAATCTTCACGCCGGGGATTTTTCGCAAACGTTCGATCACAAAATCGCGACGCATCCGGTACTCGGCGAGCATCGCGCTCACCGATTCCTGCGGGCCTGTCATGGCTTCGAGACCCGCTTTCTGCGCGATCGATGTCGGATTCGATGTCGAGTGACTCTGCAGCTTCGCCATGGCATTAATGATCGGCGCCGGGGCCAACGCAAATCCTACCCGCCAGCCGGTCATCGCATATGTTTTCGAAAGTGAACCGGCCACCACCACCATATCTTTGGCGCCTGAAACCGAGGCGATTGAAAATGGCTTGCCTTCGTAGACGAACTGGCAATAACACTCGTCCGTCATGAGATAAATTTCGTGCTTCGCCGTGAGTTCGAGAATTTTGCGGAACTCGGCATCCGAAAGGACCGCACCGCTCGGATTCGAGGGCGAATTGATGATCACCAGCTTCGTTTTCGGGGTGATGTACTTCTCGAGCAGCTTGGCCATCACTTCAAAGCCGTTATCTTCGTCGGTCTCGACGAAAACGCATCTGGCGCCCGCATAGTTGACAACGTCTTTGTAGGTTACCCAGTAAGGAACTGGAATGATCACTTCGTCGCCCGGATTCACCAGCGCTTGAATCATGTTGAAAATCGCATGCTTCCCGCCAACCGTAACCAAACATTCCGAAGCCGTATAGTTCGTACCGAAATCCAGGTGATGGCGTTCACAAATTGCCGTCCGCAGCTCCGGCGTGCCACCGGCATTCGTGTACTTGGTGAAATTCGCTTCGATCGCGCGTATCGCCGCGTCTTTGATGTTCTTTGGCGTTAGAAAATCCGGCTCGCCTGCTCCAAAATCGACCACGTCCACGCCTTCGCGGCGCAATCGATCGGCATCGGCCGCCACTTTCATCGTCGAGGAAACACTTATCGTCGAAATTCGTTCAGCAATCTCTGCGGTAGCTTGCATAGGGATTCACTTTTACTGTAGCTTGCTTTGGAGCCGCCGCCAAACGGGTTCCGGCACGAACTGTTTTACGTCGCCGCCCAACTGAATGATCTCTTTGATCATGCGCGAGCTTAGAAACGCAAATTCCGCGGTCGCCGGCAGGAACACGGTTTCGGTTGCAGGGCGTAGCTGGCGGTTCAGGTGTGCCATCTGTAGCTCAACCTCGTAATCCGAAACCGCGCGAATCCCCCGCACAATTGCCGTGGCCTGCTTGTTTTGCGCAAAATCGACCAGTAGGCCGCCAAATGATTCGACCGCTACATTTCCATAAGCTTGGGCGGCTTCGTGCAGCATGTTAATCCGCTCCTCGACCGCAAACAATGGCTGTTTGGAAGTGTTCTGTAGTACAGCTACTATTAGGGAGTCGAAGAGCCGCGAAGCGCGCGCGATAAGATCCAGATGGCCATTCGTCGGCGGATCGAATGAACCGGGATAGATGGCAATGGTCTGGTGATCTCCGTTTGGCATAGCGGAAAGACTTGAGTGTAACCCCGACACAGAAAATGAGTTTCGCCAGCGTTCTCGATTCGCAAGACCCAGATATTTTCGCCGTTCGCACGCATGCTCCCGGGCCGGCAGGGGCGCTTCCGCTCACGGCCGAGATGCTCATCCAACAGCCCTCCGGAAACCTGTTCGGACTTACGCAAAATGCCGGTATGGGCTGGGCGCCCGAAGCGCTCGGTGGCAGGCAAATTCTGATTCTCAGCACGCATGGCGGCGTTCGCGCGCCGGATGGCAAGCCGATCGCGCTGGGCTATCACACGGGGCACTGGGAGGTCGGCTTGCTCGTGGCGGAAGCCGCGCGTGAACTATCCGTCCAGCACGCCATTCCCTTCGCCGGTGCCTGCACCGATCCCTGTGACGGCCGTACACAGGGCACCACCGGCATGTTCGACTCACTGCCCTATCGCAATGACGCTGCTATCGTTTTGCGGCGGTTGATCCGCTCGCTTCCCACGCGGAGCGGAGTCATCGGAGTGGCCACTTGCGACAAGGGCCTGCCGGCTATGATGATGGCTTTGGCGGGCACACTCGATTCGCCGTGCGCTTTGATTCCGGGTGGCGTGACGCTCATGCCGGAGCACGGGGAAGACGCCGGCAAAGTGCAGAGCATCGGCGCGCGATTTGCTCATGACAAAATTTCTCTCGAAGAGGCTGCGCTCGCGGGCTGTCGCGCGTGCGCCTCACCCGGCGGGGGCTGCCAGTTCTTAGGAACGGCGGCTACCTCGCAGGTGGTCGCCGAAGCACTCGGAATTACGCTACCTCACAGCGCTCTTGCACCCTCCGGTCAGCCCGTCTGGCTCGATATGGGGCGGCGCACCGCGCGTGCCATGCTGCGGCTTGTGCAGCTCGGCCGCTTGACGCGCGATATCCTCACGCCGCACGCTGTCGAAAACGCCATGGTGATGCACGCGGCGTTTGGCGGTTCCACCAATCTGCTGCTGCATATTCCCGCAGTCGCGCATGCCGCCGGTTTAAGCCGCCCCACTGTTGCCGATTGGAATCGCATAAACCGCAGCGTTCCCCGCCTGGTAGACGCTCTTCCAAACGGCCCACGTAATCACCCGACCGTGCAAGTCTTTCTGGCGGGCGGCGTGCCTGAAGTCATGCTGCATCTCCGCCGTGCGGGCCTGCTACATACAGATGCACTCACCGTTTCAGGCGAGAAACTCGACGCAACCATCAACTGGTGGGAGCAATCGGAACGACGCGCCCGTTTCCGCGGCCGTTTGCAGGAATTGGACGGCATCGATCCGGACGATGTGATCCTTTCCCCGGACCGCGCACGCTCTCGCGGCTTAACTTCCACCGTCTGCTTTCCGCATGGCAACATTGCGCCCGAAGGAGCGGTGGTTAAGAGCACTTCCATCGATCCGTCTGTGGTCGATGAAGACGGCGTCTACCGTAAACGCGGTCCAGCACGGGTCTTTGTCACCGAACATGACGCGATTACTGCTATTAAAGAGCAAAAGATCCAGGAAGGTGATGTGATCGTGCTGATCTGCCGCGGACCGATGGGCGCGGGTATGGAGGAGACCTATCAAATCACGTCTGCTCTGAAACATCTTCCGTTTGGCAAACATGTGGCCGTCATTACGGATGCACGTTTTAGCGGCGTCTCCACCGGCGCGTGCGTGGGCCATGTTTCGCCGGAAGCGCTCGCCGGCGGGCCAATCGGCAAGCTGCGCGATGGCGACCTCGTTGAAATCGTGATCGATAGAAATAAACTCGAGGGTGCGATCAACTTGATTGGCGAAAGCGGAACTTCGCTTACTGCCGAACAAGGAGTAGATCTCTTGTTAAAACGCGCGCCGCGGAGCGATCTGAAACCTGACCCGCAGCTTCCCGAAGACACAAAACTCTGGGCGGCCCTGCAGCAGGCAAGTGGCGGTATTTGGGGCGGATGCGTCTATGATGCCGCCGCCATCATCGGCAAATTGAGTTCCTAGCGGCTTATCGCGGCGGCAGGCCAGTAATGTCCATCATCAATACGGACTCCAACTTCCATCGCTCTGCCGGCGCTCTTCTTCTTCCTTCTTTTCCTTGACTCGCTGAGCCGAAGATTTTCCGCCCTTGAAAGTCAAACGGACGATGACATTATGCGTGGCCGGATCAGATGTGTAATCGGACCGCGCATCTGCCAGATTGTCGAATAAGCCTTCCTGCTGCACTCGCTTTAAGAAATAGTCTGGATAATCCGGATTGAACGGATGGCCTTTTTTTTCGCCCCAGAGTTTTTCAATCACTGGCTCGGTCGTCACATCCAGCCCGTCGATTTTGAGCGTCTCGAAGTTATAAACCGCTCCTGGAGTCACGTTATAGACCACGTTCACGGCGCGTTTGCTGTCGTCGGTCTGCGTTTCCGTCGTTATGCTGGTGTCGAGCAGGCCGCGTCGCCTCATCTTGTGCGTCAAGTCCAGTCGAAAACTGTCGACTTTGTCTCCGTTGTAAGTCTGTCCCGTGCGAAACGGAATCGTGGAACGAATCTCGTCTTCATCGAGACCGCTTCCCCGAAAGCGAATCGAGCCAAAGTTAAACTGCGGACCGTCTTTGATCTGTACTTTTACGATGACGCCCAGATTGGTCTTTGAAAGCTCAGTTTCGACTTTGGGGAAAGTCACGGCGGCATAGCCCTTGCTGGCATAAAGCGGCTGGATGGTGCCTTCCAGAATCATCTTCAAGCGTGTGTCAGTCAACGGGACACCAACGGCAATCTGGTTAACTGCCCGCAGAATCGTTCCGGTATCGACTGCCTGATTACCCGAAACGAAGACCTGCGCAATCGTCGGCGCGGGTGTGTCCGGCATGAACAAGACAGTCAATTGCTTGGGATCGTCATTCGAAATAGCGGCTTTGACATTCACTCTTGCACCTTTGGCTGCCACGCACGACTCCACGGCCGAGGCGTAGCGATGCAGAATGCCTTGCGTACCCGGTATCTGGTCCGAATAAAGATCGACGTGGCTGCGCAAACAAGCTTTGATCTCGTCGGCCGGCATGCCAAGACGCTCGAATCGGGTGGGAAATACCTGCTGGTCCTCTGCGACCTGGAATGTAACGTCGTAGGCCGGCGGCAAACCGCCGCTCGTGCGGTATTCGTAAGCGACGCTAGTAAATAATTCGGTTGCCTGCAGTTTGTCGCGCGCTTTGGCCAGGATTGCCGAGTCCACTCGCGCACCTTTTTGCAAACCGGTTTCTTGGGCGATGGCCGCGGCGGGATAAAGCTGGTTACCGCGGATTGTGATTTCATGCAGCGGTCCCGAGGGTGGTTGTCGCTTCGCGCGGGGGGTGTTGGTTGGGGAATTCTCTTGCGCCGGAGCTGCTGAAACCAGCGAGATCGCCATTACCGCAGCGCAAAAGATCACACGCATAGCTCTTCCTTTATGATACGTATCTTCTGTTGGTTTCGAGTACGGCCCCTATCAGGCGACAATCTCGTCAGCGCCGCCGATACCCTCTGAAGTGCCTGTAAAATAAGGGCCGAATGCTAGACTTGAGTTGAAAATGACTTACGATGTCGTGGTAATTGGCAGTGGCCCGGGCGGATACTCTGCCGCCGTACGCGCCGGCCAATTTGGGCTGAAAACGGCCATGATTGAACGTCAACCGCGCCTGGGCGGCACTTGCCTGCTGGTTGGCTGCATTCCTACTAAATCACTGCTTCACACTGCCGACGTTTGGGATTACTTTAAGAATCCCGCCGCGCAAGGGATCGAGTGTAAAGATCCGCAACTGAATTATGCCGGCGTTCTCGATCGCAAGAACAAGATCGTGAGCAAGCACTCGAAAGGAATCGAGATGCTCATGCGCAAGAACAAAGTGGACGTCCTCAGGGGCGACGCCCGCTTGCTCGGCGGAGGGCGTATCGAGCTCAAATCGAGCGAATCGCAACAGACGATCGAAGCCAAGAACATCATTGTCGCGACGGGTTCGGAAGCGCGCATGCTTCCCAGGCTGGTGCCCGACCAGAATCTTATCCTGACCAATATCGAAATCCTGGACATGCCGGCAGTGCCCAAAAGCATCGGTATTATCGGCGCCGGCGCGGTAGGAGTTGAGTTTGCGTCGATCTTCAACCGCTTTGGCTCGAAGGTCACAATCCTCGAAATGCTGCCGCGCGTTGTGCCGGTCGAGGACGAAGAGATTTCAAAAGCGCTCGACAAGCATTTCCGCAAAACCGGTATTCGTGTGGAAGCAGGCACCAAAGCCGAGAACATTCGCCGCAACGCGAACAGCGTCTCGCTTACGGCAACGCTTGCCAACGGCAACAAGGAAGAGATGGAGTTCGACAAGTTGCTGGTCGCCGTCGGCCGCAAACCGAATACAGAATCGGTTGGTTTTGAAAACACCCGCGCCGAGCTGGACCGGGGTTTTGTCAAAGTAGATGCCTTTCAGCGCACCGCTGAACCCAATCTCTATGCGATCGGTGATATCGTCGCGGGAACACCGCAGCTGGCGCACGTCGCGACGGCGGAAGGAATGGTGGCGGTGGCGACCATTGCCAGCAAGCCCGTTCGCCCAATCAATCGCAACCGTATTCCCGGCGCTACCTACACCGATCCCGGGATTGGAAGTGTCGGCCTCACCGAAGCGGCAGCGCGGGCGCAGGGCTTCAAAGTGAAAGTCGGCAAGTTTCCTTTTGTCGGCAACAGCAAAGCCACGATTCTTGACAAGCACGATGGATTCGTGAAAGTGATCTCGGAAGAGACCTTCGGCGAAATTCTCGGCGTACACATCATCGGTCCGGAGGCTTTCGAATTGATTTCCGAAGCCGTGACCGCCATGGAAGCCGAGGCTACGGTGGACACCATAATTTCCACGATTCACGCGCATCCGACCATTTACGAGGCCATTGGCGAAGCATTTAACAACGTCTATGGTCTCGCCATCAACATCTAACCTGGAACGCTTGATGAGACCTCTCGAAGTGCTGCATCTCGGACGCTTGCCTTACGGCCAAGCCTTCGAAATGCAGCAGTCTCTAGTCGAGCGGCGCAAAGGCGGCGAGGGGCGCGACACACTGCTGTTCGTGGAACATCCGCATACTGTCACGATCGGGCGGAATGGCAAAGAAGAGCATGTGCTCGCCAGCTGCGAAGCTTTAACGAGCGCTGGTATCGAATTCCACGAAACCGATCGAGGCGGTGACGTGACCTATCACGGTCCCGGCCAGATCATCGGATACCCGATTATCGACTTGCGAGAATGGAAACGCGATGTGCACGCTTATTTTGCCGGTGTGGAGCAGGCGCTGATCGATGCACTGGCGGTATTCGGCATCGAAGCTGGACGCATTCCGCAGCGCGGTTATGAAGGTGTGTGGGTGAACGGTGCGAAGATTGCCGCGATCGGAATCCATATTAGCCGCTGGATTACATCGCACGGGTTTGCGCTCAATTTAGATACCGACCTTAGCTACTTTAAGTATATTGTTCCATGCGGACTGACCAAACCGGTCTGTTCGCTACAGTCCCTTGGTTCCACAGCCCGGCGCGCAGAGGTGACAGATGCGCTTGCGGCTTCGTTCGCAAATGTGTTCGGCTATCAATTGATGATGGCCAATGAAGCGCACCGGATAGCTGCCTCTCGGCTGAGCGAGGAGATTCCATTTCAGCCGGCCATCGTGGGCCGCACTCTGGTACGCGCCACTTCCTATGAGGAGATTCGATGACAGACGTCGTAATGCCCCAGATGGGCGAAAGTATCACGGAAGGCACGCTAACCCGGTGGCTCAAGAAGCCCGGCGAAAAAATTGAGCGTGATGAGCCGCTGTTCGAGATATCAACTGACAAGGTTGATACAGAAATTCCCGCGCCAGCCGCCGGGGTGTTGTCGGAGGTTCTGGTACAGGAAGGCGCCACGGTAGCAATCAATTCCGTTGTAGCGCGCATTGGAGACGGGGCGGCTCCGGGTGTGGAATCGCCTGCCGCGCCCCCTCCGCCGAAAGAGGAGCCAAAGCCGGTTTCGCCTCCGCCCGCGACCGACGTCGGGCCTTCGGCCGCCGCTCCTCAAACCGCAGCGCCTTCCGCTCCGGCACCGGCTGTTTTGCCTCCTGAACCGGCCCCGGTATCAGCTGGCCCTTACCCGATCGAACCGCCGGCCCAGGGTAACCAAAGTCCAGCCAGCGCGCCGGCTGCCCAATCCAATGGCACTGAAGACCAGGGGCCTTTGTCACCGCTGGTTCGCAAAATGGCTCGAGAATACAACATCGACCTTGCGCAAGTAAAGGGCACTGGCGCCGGAAGCCGCATCACCAAGGCTGATGTTGAATCGTACATGTCTTCGCAAGCGGCCCGTACTTACGCGGCCCCCCAAGCGCCTCCCCCTGCACCCCAGCCGACGCCTGCTCCGCAAGCGCAAGCGTCAGTACCGGCCTCAACGCCGGCGCCCACTCCCATGCCACTGGCCGAGTCCGCCCGCGTGCGTACGGAGCCCATGAGCAACATGCGCCAGAAGATCGCTGAGCACATGATCATGAGTAAGCGTACTTCCGCTCACGTCACCACCGTGCATCGTGTCGATATGACGAAGGTTGCCAAGCTCCGCGATAAATCGAAAGTCGAATTCCAGGCGCGCAACGGCTTCTCGCTTACTTTCCTTCCCTTCGTCACTGCCGCGGCCGCCGAAGCGCTCCGTGCCTTTCCTATCTTCAATGCTTCGCTGGATGGGAAGAACATCGTCTATTATCGCGACATCAACATCGGCATCGCGGTCGCTCTTGAAGGAGGCCTCATTGTGCCGGTCATTCGGAACGCTGACGAGAAGAATGTCTCCGGTTTGCAGCGTTCGATCGTCGATTTAGCCACCCGCGCCCGCTCCCGCCAGTTGAAACCCGATGAAGCGCAAGGGGGCACTTTCTCGATTACCAATTTCGGCAGTTTCGGCAGCATCTTCGCGACGCCCGTAATTAATCAGCCGCAAGTCGCCATCCTGGGTGTCGGGGCCGTCGAAAAAATACCTGCCGTGATTGAAGGTGACGCTATCGCTATCCGTTCGCAAGCTCACCTGGCTTTGACGTTCGACCATCGCCTGATCGATGGCGCTCTGGCTGATCAGTTCTGCCAGAAAGTGAAATCGGTCCTCGAGAACTGGTCCGCAAATATTCTTTGAATGGTAAGTTAGCGTGGGAAGCTGAAGAACGTGCCCTCTTTCCGCTCGCTTCTATTGCTTCACGGGTATGCTTTCTTGTTCTGCTATGTACTGGCGGTGCAGGTGGGCGCACCCATTCCGTCAGATCCCGTTCTGCTGATCGTGGGGGCGTTTGTAGGCGATGGGCGCTACTCTTTCTGGGCCGCTCTCTTATTCGCGGTGATTGCGGCCGTGCTGGGCGACTTATTCTGGTACGAATTGGGCCGCCGAAAAGGCCGGTCCGTGCTCAAGTTGCTCTGCAAATTCTCGCTAGAGCCTGACACCTGTGTGCGCCAAACGGAGCTAGGTTTTATGAAGCGCGGCGCTTGGACTTTGCTGTTCACCAAGTTCGTCCCAGGCACGAGTTTGCTGTCCACCCCGCTGGCTGGCGCTATCAAGATGTCCAGGTCACGCTTTCTGCTCGCCGATGCGGCCGGGGCGGCACTTTGGTCGGCGACTTACCTGGCGACGGGGGCTCTTTTTCATCGTCAGGTTGATGAAATCATCATTCTGCTTGGATTGTTTGGCCGTCGCGCCGGGTTTGTTCTAGTTTTTCTACTCGGCGCCTTTCTTCTCTGGCGCTACTTTCAGCGTCTCCGTTTCCGGCGGCAGCTGCGTATCAACCGCCTGGGCCCCGAGAAAGTTTATTCTCTGATGAGCACCGATCCGCCACCCATCATCATTGACCTTCGATCGCCAGCGGAGGTGAAAGCAACAGCCGAAAAGATAAGAGGGGCCCGGATACTGCGTCCAGCGGAGCTCCGCGCGCACTTTGAAGAGATACCCCGTGATCACGAAGTAGTTCTTTATTGCACTTGACCAAATGAGGCAACCAGCGCCCGGGTGGCGCTGCAACTCAAACGAGCGGGAGTGCGCAAAGTGCACCCGCTTGAAGGCGGATTTGAAGCCTGGCTCAAACTAGGTCTCCCCACCGAACCTGTCCTCTTTACCGACCAAGAACAATACGAGAACATGCCTACTTAACGCGCCGGGGCAATCTGGACCTGCGAAGCAAGATCATCCCGTTCGGGAAAGGTAGTTGTGCGACTGGCGACCTGTTTACTACGGTCAAGACTTTCTGGGGCATTACTATCAGTTTGTATGTTTACATTAGCCCCTTATTAATACATAAACATCCGCCCACTTATGCCGCGTGTGTGTTATACATCTTCTCCTTGCCCATCAAGAGCTTACTGAGCAATCATCTATACACTTCCCCTTCAGTAGTGGATCCACACTTTTCTATTGACGAAATCCTTAATGCAGGTTTAATATTCCTTAGGGCTGCAATAATTCCAACTGATTACTAAGAACAGAAAAGGGGTCCACGCATGACCTTTCAGGTCGGTGAGAAGGTGGTTTATCCGAACCACGGGGTAGGCACGATCGAAAATATCAGTTCTCGTTCTTTTGGCACCCAGCAGGAGCGTTTCTATCTGTTACGCCTTGCTCCCAGCAGTATGACGGTCATGGTGCCGTTCTCTCACGTGGATGACTTGGGACTGCGCAAAGTCACCAAGTGTAGTGAAATCAACCGCGTTCTGAATTATCTTGCCGCTGGGCAACCTTGCTGCGCACACGATTGGAAAGATCGTTTCAAGGAAAATTCAGATCGCATGAAAGGCGGCAGCTTATTAGAAATTGCCGAGGTTTTCAAAGCGTTAGTTATCATCCAAATGTCCAAGCCTCTGTCGTTCCGTGAAAAAAAGATGCTTGAACGCGCCCGCAGCATGCTGATCCTGGAGACCTCGGTCGCTAAATCCGTGAGCGAACCGGATGCCGTGGCCATAATTGCGAAGGCGCTCGCGAAGTCGAGTCTGCCCATGCCCGCCGCCCT
The DNA here is from genome assembly GCA_036272575.1 of Bryobacteraceae bacterium. GTDB lineage: Bacteria > Acidobacteriota > Terriglobia > Bryobacterales > Bryobacteraceae > Bog-105. Next base: position 83,162 of record DATAYL010000120.1, read on the forward strand.
TTAACTTCCCCCACAGCTGTCGGACCAATGCGCCGTGAAGGCGCGTGAGAACATCTACGGTGCGTTAGGCCTGGCAGCTTCGCGGTTAGCCGAGGTTCCGCTGCATTATTACGGTATCGACGTAACGGCCTAATTTAAACCCGACCGCCTCGAGAATTCCGACACGTCGAAACCCAAACAATTCGTGAAGTGCAATTGATTTAACATTCTGGCTGTCGCCGATAATAGCGACCATCTGGCGCCACGGTCCGGCTTCGCAACAGGTGATTAAATTGGAGAGCAGGGCTCGGCCGATGCCACGGCCATGGCAGCCTTCCATCACGTACACCGAATCCTCGACTGTGTAACGGTACGCGGGCCGGCTCCGATAGGGACTGGCATAGGCATAGCCAAGCACCTTGCCTTCAACCACGGCTGTCAGAAAGGGCAATCCGGCTGTTTTCACTTGCCGCATCTGTGCCAGCATCTTGCGGTTATCGGGCGGTATCTCTTCGAAGGTTGCCAACGCGTGGAGTACGTAATAGCGGTAAATTTCCCGGATGGCAGCCACGTCGAATGGTGTTGCCTTGCGGACGAGGATCTCAGGGGCGCCTTCATGCCCTAGTGCCTGCATTGGATCGATACGCGTCGCGAAGTGCCGGGACAAAAACTGGCGGCCAGCGTGACGATTATAACTGGCGGGCCAAGGCGCGAGCGGCGTTACAGCCTGCACCGGTACACCGAAGAACTGACCATAGGAATCGGGTCTCCACTCGCCAAGTGCGATGCGCAAACCGATCTCAGGCGTGCGTTACGCCACGTTGCGCTCGTGCCGCTCTTCGCCCCGCTCCCGGCGATCAGTCGGCTTCATACGCAAATGATTGGGGATTTCCTCCTCCAATTCTTGATGGCTCTGGGGACTTCTACTCCTGAGAACGTAGGATGTCCACCGCCAACGCTCACTCGCTACGCTGGAATGAGTCCATCCCGTAAGGATATGCGCACTCGATGAAAATGAAAATCGTGCAAGTAGGCGAGCCGGTGCTCCGGCAAGCAGCCCAGCCGCTCACGTCCAGCCAGATCAAGACACGCGAAACCGTTCAGTTGATTGAGAGCATGCGGGAAACCATGTATGAAGCCCCGGGAGTCGGACTTGCGGCCCCGCAAGTCGGACTCCCGCTTGCTCTGGCAGTGATTGAAGACAAACCGGAATACACCAAAGACATTCCGGCTGATGTACTCGCCGGGCGCGGCCGCCATCCTGTGCCGTTCCACGTGATTATCAATCCGAAGATCACGTTGCTCGGCGAGCCAGACGTTTCTTTTTTCGAGGGCTGCCTGAGCCTACCGGGTTTTACCGCGGTCGTCGCGCGTTCGCTGGGCGTGCGCGTCGAGTGCCTCGATCACTTAGGCAACGAACAAATCATCGAGGCGTCGGGTTGGTACGCACGCATTCTGCAACACGAGATCGACCATTTGCAAGGCGGCGTTTATATCGACCGGATGCAGACCCGTACGTTCATGAGCCTCGAGAACTACCTAGCCTATTGGAAAACCAAAAGTATGAATGAGACCCTCCAAGCGCTTGGGATGAAAGGACCCTAGTGCCGGGCCTGTTCGTAGTTGTAAGCGATCTTGAACATGGTCGCTTCGTCAAAATGTTTTGCGAAGATCTGCAGACCCACCGGCAAATTTCCGGCTGTCTCGCCACAGGGTACGGACATACACGGCACGCCCGCTAAATCGCCGGTCAGGGTATAAACATCGGACAAATACATAGCGAGCGGATCGTCAATTTTCTCACCGATTTTGAATGCCGGAAAGGGGGAAACGGGCGCCACAATCGCGTCCACTTCACGAAAGGCATGATTAAAATCCCGCGTAATCAGCGCCCGCACTTTCTGCGCTTTCAGATAGTAGGCGTCATAGTAGCCGGCGCTTAAGACGTAAGTACCCAGCATGATGCGCCGCTTCACTTCCGCGCCGAAGCCAGCGCCGCGGGTGTCTCGATACATATCGGAAAGCGTGGCGCCATCCGTGCGGGAAGTGTAGCGCACGCCATCATAGCGTGCGAGATTGGAACTCGCCTCGGCAGTCGCGATGATGTAGTAGCAGGAAAGTGCGTATTCGGTATGCGGCAGACTTATGTCGCGAATCTCGCAGCCGAGTTTCTTCAGTTGCTCGATCGCCGTGTGAACTTTGTCCCCGGTTTCCGCGCCCAGGCCGGCGAAATACTCGCGCGGCAATCCAAGTTTCAGCCCGCGTACCGGTTCAACCATCATCGCCGCGTAAATATCTACCGGCGCGAAGGCGGACGTGGCATCCTGCTCGTCGCGACCGGCCATCACTTGCAACACCTCCGCAGCATCTTTCACGGTGCGTGTAAAGGGTCCTATGTGGTCGAGCGAACTGGCAAACGCCACCAGTCCGTAACGCGACACGCGTCCATAGGTGGGTGTTACGCCTACCACCCCGCAAAAGCTAGCTGGTTGCCGAATCGATCCGCCGGTATCGGAACCGAGCGAAGCCACTGCGCTGCCTTGGGCCACGGCCGCCGCCGATCCGCCGCTCGAACCACCCGGCACACGGTCGAGGGCCTTGGGATTGTGCACAGGACCAAACGCCGAGTTTTCGTTCGAGGAACCCATAGCGAACTCGTCGCAGTTGCATTTTCCAATGATCAGTGCGCCTTCTTCTTCGAGGCGGACCACTGCGGTTGCGTCATAGGGCGGCACGTATTTCTCGAGAATGCGCGATCCGCAAGTTGTCCGAAGACCGCGGGTAACAATAACATCTTTCACCGCGACCGGCACTCCGGCGAGTGCCCCGATATGATGTCCCGTTGCGATCGCGTCATCTACGCGCGTGGCCGTCGCGAGCGCCCGTTCTGGTGAAAAGCTGAGGAACGCGTTCGTCCGCTCGTTGGCCTGCCGCGCATGCTCGACTGCCGCTTCGGCCAATTCTTTGGCGCTGAATTTCCTATTGATCAGACCGGCGCGAACTTCTGGAATTGTGAGCGATGCAATCTCGCCAAGTCCCTTCACCGCTCGATCACCTTCGGAACTTTAAAATAGCCGTTGCTGCTCAGAGGTGCATTCGCCGTCGCCTTCTCGCTGCCGAGCGGCTTGTGCGGTATGTCTTCCCGCAACGTTGAGATCTCGTCTGCACTGAAGAGAACCTGTGCCATCGGTTCAACATTTTCGGTATTGAGCGCATTCAGCTGTTCGATGTGAGTAAGAATCTGGCCAAGGTCCCGCGACATGCGCACAACCTCATCCGCCGAGAGCCGCAAATTCGCCAGATCGGCGACGTAGCGGACCTCATCGTCAGTTAAATTCAAGCAGTAGCCTTTTTACGAGAGAGTCGATATATCTTCTTTAGCACAGGGTCTTGAATATTATCAGCCTCATCGGGGACGAGCGGCGTGGAAGGCGTGAGGGTATCGCGCACTGGGGCTCGCATAGGCTCCCGCCGCGGTATGCCCACCCGAAATTCGATATCCTGCACAAGATTGCTGCCGGTAACCTGGCGAATTCGCGCCAGGATTTGCGCGCTGAGCGGGAAAAGCTGATGCTGCCAGATCGTATCTTCCACTTCGACCAGAAGTTTTGCGCGCACCAGCTTGATGCGCGCGGTATGCGCAGCAATTAGCTTTCCGACGGCGGTCGGCCAAACAGCCCGCAACAACTCGTCATCGGCCAGAAGTTCGCAGGATCGTTTGCTTTGTCTGATTAGTCGCGCGGCGCGTTCCATGAACGGATGCAGTGTAGCACGCAAAACCAACGTTGTTGAGAGGCGGGGTTCGATCAACGTTTGATTTCGCTCAACTTTTGTCTTGCCCCACGGGTTACGGGTTTGCCGGCGCAAGGGGCATGGCTTCTCCCAGATTTGACATCTTCATCCAAGACCAACAGAAGATCGTCGGGACGGCCTGTACTTATCGCCACGCCGCTCTGAAAACTACTGGCCGGCGAGTTGGCACTACGATTAAGGGACCAGGCGCGATTACTTTCATAGATAACGGCGGCTCGCAACGAGTCTTGGACAACATTTCCGCGCGGCGGCCTTCGGTCGTCCGGATCGGCCGGGTAATCCGATTCCCCTCTCCTTACGCCGCGCCCAACTCGGTTTGAATTGCGTCGGCAATGCGCGCCGTCCACTCGTCAACCGAGGCTTGTGACTGAGCTTCAATCATCACGCGAGCCAGCGGTTCGGTCCCCGAGAAACGCACCACGACGCGACCACGCGAGCCAAACTCCTGCTGAGCTAATTCGATCTGCTGTTGCACGCTCCGCAATTCGGCAAGCGGCCGCTTGTGCTTCACGCGGACGTTCACAAGCTTCTGTGGGAAGTTTTGGATCGGCTCGATCAGCTCATCGAGCGTCTGTTCACTATCGCGCACCGTTTGGAGTACCTGAAGGGCAGTCAAAATACCGTCGCCGGTGGTCGCGTGTTCAGTGAAAATCACGTGGCCCGATTGTTCCCCGCCGAGCGCCGCGCCGCGCCGTAGCATCTCCTCCAAAACATACTTGTCGCCGACTGGCGTCCGCAGCATGCTGATTCCAAGCGTCTCAAGAGCCTTCTCAAGCCCCAGATTCGACATCACAGTTGCTATCACCAGGTCGCCCGGCAGCTTACCTCTCTTTTTTAAGGCTGATCCTGCCAGGAAAAGCACGGCATCGCCGTCGACGATTTTTCCAGAGGGTGAAACGAACAACGCGCGATCCGCATCGCCGTCGAACGCAATCCCTAAATCCACGCCCGACTCTTCGACTCGAGCTCGCAAGTTCTCTAAATGTAGGGACCCGCAGTTCAGATTGATATTCCGGCCATCCGGTTTCGAGCCCAGCCAGTCCACCTGCAGTCCTAACCGGGTAAGCAGATGCGGCGCTACTTGCGTGGCTGAACCGTTGGCGCAGTCCACCGCCACGCGCAAGGGAAACTGTCCTTTGACGGTTCCAGCCAAGTAATCCGTGTAGAGATGATCGAGCGCCGGATCGACACGCAGCGCTTTGGGTTCCGCCGGCTCGCCCTTGGCCTGCCACTCGCTCATCAAGCCTTCCAACTCCGATTCGACTTGATCCGGCAGCTTATATCCCGAATGGCTAATGACCTTAAGGCCATTGTCCTGATAGGGATTGTGCGACGCCGAAATCATCACGCCCGCCACGAAATGGCCGGTACGGGTAAGATATGCGACGCCGGGCGTCGTGATGACCCCGGCAAATCGTGCCACTACGCCGGAACGTGCCAGCCCGCCGGCGACCTGCTGGGCCAGCCACGGACCACTCTCCCGCGTATCCATGCCGATGAGTACTTCGGGCCGCCCGCCGAGATGCTCTTTTTTCGATGCGCCACGCGCCCAGCTGCCCAATGCCACGCCTAAGGCATGAGCCGTGCGCGGATCCAATGGCGGCTCGCCGGCCACCCCGCGAATGCCGTCCGTACCAAACAGCTCTCTCACGAACACTTCAGTCGAACTCGCCATGCAGTCCTCTATTTTAGCCACTATCAGAAAACCGTCCAATACAGCTTTCTCCGAATAGGGGTATCGACTATCGGCATATAGGAGATTACACTTAAGATGGAGAGCGATACGTTGGCCGCGTAGCCCTTAGTTACCCGGGTAGCCGCGAACCTGATTCGTGTCGCGACTACACAAGAGATGAATATCTCGGTAAAAAGCGAATACGCGCTGAAAGCTATCTTTGACCTGTCATCGCAGTACCTGGCGCTTTCTCGTGGAACGGCGATGCCCCCGATCAAGATCGGTGACATCGCCAAACGGCAGAAGATTCCGCAAAAATTCCTGGAACTAATCCTGGCCGGTCTCAAGCAGAGTGGTTTTGTCGATTCACGGCGGGGCGCGGAAGGCGGCTATTTGCTGGCGCGTTCGCCCGATACGATCACCGTCGGAGATGTCCTACGCGCGGTCGAAAACTTTCGCACTTCGGGCCGCTACAACAACGACAATCCTTTTGGCGAAATCTGGAATCGCGTCGATGGCGCGATGTCCGACGTGCTCGACAAAACGAGCTTTGGCGAAATTGCGCGCAATTGGCAGAAAAAACATACTGAGTACGTTCCCAACTGGGAGATCTGAGAGGAAATTGTGATCTATCAAGATAATTCGTTCAGCATCGGCCGCACTCCGCTGGTGAAACTCAACCGTGTGATTGACGGGGCCAAGGCGACCGTCCTCGCCAAAATCGAAGGGAGAAATCCGGCTTATTCGGTGAAGTGCCGTATCGGATCGGCCATGATATGGGATGCCGAAGAGCGTGGCATCCTCAAGCCTGGCAAGGAAATCGTGGAGCCGACCAGCGGCAACACTGGTATCGCGCTCGCCTTCGTGGCGGCGGCGCGCGGGTATCCCATTACGCTTACCATGCCCGAAACTATGTCGGTCGAACGCCGGAAAGTTCTGAAGGTGTTAGGCGCCAAGTTGATTTTGACGGAAGGGGCCAAAGGCATGAAAGGCGCGATCGCCAAGGCCGAAGAAATCCAAGCCTCCGATCCCAACCGCTTCTTTCTTCCGCAGCAATTCAGCAACCCTGCCAATCCTAATATTCATTTCCGGACCACAGGACCCGAGATTTGGGAAGACACGGAAGGCCAAGTGGACGTGCTGATCTCCGGTGTAGGGACGGGCGGAAGTATCACCGGAATCACGCGCTTCATAAGGCACGAGAAGAAGCATCCGATGCTTTCCGTTGCCGTCGAGCCTACCGCGAGTCCCGTCATCACACAGGCTCTCAACAAAGAGGAGATCAAGCCCGGCCCGCACAAGATACAAGGATTGGGCGCCGGATTTATTCCCGAAAATTTGGACATGTCGTTGGTAGACCGGGTGGAACAAGTAACGAATGAAGAGTCCATTGAAATGGCCCGCCGGCTGGCTAAGGAGGAAGGCATTCTCAGCGGCATTTCGTGCGGCGCGGCAGTGGCGGCCGCTGTGCGTGTGGCGCGCGAACCCGAAATGGCCAAGAAAACTATGGTGGTCATCTTACCCGATGCCAGCGAGCGTTATTTGAGCTCGGCCTTATTCGAAGGCATGTTTGAGGCTTAATTTGCGATTGCTGCTTATCGCTGAATAATATCGGCATATGGTCGGAAAAATCCTTTAAAAAAAGCAACCCTTTTGTCGAGTTCTGCGTTTTAATAGATACATCCCCATTACGAGGGCGGGCTCCTCACCACACCCAAATCCAGGTGCCCGCCTTCGACCGACTAAGTGTTGACGGGCCGTTCCGCGAAAACGCAGAACGGCTTTCTTGTTTCCGCACACAATCCCGCTCTTTTGTTTAATACGTGACAAACCTGGAGCTACCCCCATGACCATAGAATCCTGCACCTTGCTCGGAACGATTATCCGGTTGGAACCGCTTTCGCTCGCCCATCGCGAGGCGCTTACCGAAGCCGTGCATGACCCCTCTGTGGGGCGTTGGATGACCGTCCCACTGCAGTCGGCCACCGATGTACAGCATTTTGTAGACGAGGCTCTGCGCGCGCGCGACGCTGGGACCGCCCTGCCTTTTGCCACGGTCCTGCAAGCCACCGGTCAAATCGTCGGGAGCACCCGCTACCTAAACGTCGAGCCATCCCATCGCCGCGTCGAGATCGGTGCGACTTTTATTGGGACTGCCTGGCAGCGAACAGCAGTCAATACCGAAGCCAAGTACCTGATGCTATGGCATGCCTTTGAAAGGCTCGCATGCCACCGGGTGGAGTTTAAAACAGACTCTTTGAATGAGCCCTCACGCCGCGCCATTCTCCGCCTGGGGGCTACCGAGGAAGGAACTCTCCGCAGTCACATGCTCGTCGCAGGAGGCCGTTTGCGCGACACCGTTTACTTCAGCATTATTCGCCCCGAGTGGCCGACTATAAAAGCGAGCCTGGAAGCCAAACTGGCGGCCCATCGAACCTAACTAAGACTGCTCTGATCACCGCAGGAATGTCCTTCGTCTAGCGGCCCGCGAGCGAAAAAAATCTTTTCTCCGGCACCTAATGTGGGGGCCATCCTGTTCCGATGGATCTACTGTATGAACTGTTTTGATTCACACCCCTCGCTCGATTCAGTAGAGCTTCATGTGTTAGGCCGCCTTGACAACGAAGAAGACAGCGAGGTTGAAGAACACATGCTGGTCTGCAGTCCTTGCCGCCAAATGGCCGACGCCCTGGAACGCGAAATAAACTTCATTCGAGAAGCCCTACTCGAAGAGCGGCCTCCATCCGCCGCCTGACCTCGCGAAAAAAATCTGCTAGAGTCTCGGCTGATTAGGAGGTTGAATGAAACTTCTTCGTCTCGCCGCTTTTCTGTTGTTGGCCACGCCGGATGCGGCCTTTTCCTAGACCTTGGCAATCCCGTAGCATCACGCGATGCTTTAGCCGATAGCGCCTTCATCACCGCTCGCATCTACAATTGTCAAGGCGAGACGCACGCTACCCGTGACACGCCGTTTCCGGCTGCGTCCACAATGCTCGCCGGGACAGCGGAGGGCTTGATCGGTAACCATCGGCTGTCGGTCCCACTCTGTATCGTCAAGCTGCCCGAAGAAGGAATATACGCCATCGAATGGAAGGCACCCAAGCAAGGCATTTGGGTTCTGGCGCTGCAAGCCCAGTTCGCTGGCCCTTATTACGTCGGTGGCAAATTGGAGCAGCCCGGTGCGCTGATCGAAGTCGCCGGCCGCCATCTCACGCCTCGTGCGCTACTTCTTGGAAGAACGGTGCGCGGGTCAGATGTCGACGCCGCTCTGCGAGAGATCGCCGATCGCCTGGTAAATCCTTCTTGAAAAGAATAAGGCGCGCCGCTTAAGAGCCAAGTCGCCCCCGCACGTCGCCCATTGCCGCCAGATTCCGCCGCATCGTCTCTAAGCGGGCACGCCCATCTGCCGAACCTTCTACGACTTGCTCGATGCTCCGCATAAATTCCGGCAACTTCATCTGCACTCTGAAACCCTGGAGGTACGGCTGAATCTTCGCATACTGAAAATACATTTCCTGGCAGGTGTCGTAAACCAAACCTGCACTCAGCGCGCCGTGGAGCACAAATGCGGCCACCATGTCCCAGTAACCGTAGACCTGCAGAATAAAGCCCGATCGTCTGCCGCCTTCACTGACCAGACCGACCAACTCCTCCACCGATTGCGGCCCGAACTCGCCCCCGACATACGAACGCGCCTCGCGCATTACCGCTTCCCGCCGTAGCTCGTATAGTTTGAGGATCAGTTCAGCTTCCTGAATGGCCTGACTTGCATTTGGACTTGGCATGATGTTCCGTCGAGTATACAAAAGAACGAACGGGAGCCCATGCCGGGTAAATTCAGCATGTTCAAGGATGTCCGCAACTATTATGATCAGCTGGCCGCTAATTACCACTTGCATCCGCCAGAGGACTTGACGGGTGCAGGAAGAGCCGCCGTGCAAGGGCCAACCTTTTGTAGGGATGACGAAGAACGATGCGCTGTACACCAAGTCTGGGACTGGCACGACGAGTCGCCGCAGCTCTTCTCGCAAAGCCCTCGCCCGCTTTCATTGCGTCGCCGCGTTCTATCTTGCTGTTTTCGGCTCTGCCGCCGTCTTATACGATCTAATGGCAGATACCCGTTAGGGTAACCGGCTCAAAGTGCCCAAACCTTCAGCAGCCAAAACCTCAAAGCCGCGGATCCTCTACACCCTGCTGTTTCTGTATATCGGGATTGCCGGGACGTTCGAGATCGTTGCTTTTATCTCCGCAACCATCATCTACTTCAATTTCCGCAACCAGGTGGTCGAAGCTTTCCAAATAGACCAGCGGTACCCCGTGCTCACCACGGTTACGGAAGCTGCAAGGCAAGCCGGGCTTTCCGTGGGTGACACCGTCCAATCCATTGATGGGGTGACCTACAACGGGTACGCTTTGTGGCACCGTATCCGCTGGTACGCCCATCCCGGCGATACGGTGCGCGTCGTCGTTCGCAAACCCGGTGGGCAGCAAGCAACTGTTATTGTTCCCCTGATCGCCTTCCCACCGGGCTACACGGCCGATCGCTCACCAACCAAAATTAAATTCAGCGAAGCGTTTTTTACCCTCGTGGTCGCCTTTGCCGTCCCACTCTTCTGCCTGGTTCTCGGCAGCTGGGTTGCCTTGGCTCGTCCGCACGATCCGAACGCCTGGTTTATCCTCGTTTTGCTGACTTACCCGCAGTATTTCAATCCGGTTGGCACGTTCGATTGGATTCCGGATTGGCTCGGGCTGCGGCTCGCCTGGCACCTAGTCGTTCAAGTACTCGCGCCGGGCGCGCTGTTGTTCCTTGGTTTACTTTTCCCTGAGCGAGCGAGACTTGACATCCGTTTCCCTTGGCTGAAGTGGCTTGTGGGTCTCGTGCTCACCGTTGGACTGGCCGCTGCCCTGCTCTCGGATTACAACGCCTGGTACCGCATTTCGCTCCTGCCACGGGCTGGTTTAATCGATGCGATTTTGAACCCTCTCTTAGAGTGGACTGAGCTTTTCTGCTTAGCCCTTTATTGGGTCCTGATTATCGACAAGCTCCGGAGCGCTTCCTCCCCCGATTCCCGCCGCCGTTTGCAGGTCCTGTTGGCCGGTTCAGTTATTGGGCTCGGGAGCATCCTCGTTATCTGGGTATTATTGCCGCTGTTGGGCGTTGCCGACCCCGGCAATATTCAGTGGCTCGATTACTTGAGTGCTGTCCTGATGCTATTCTTCCCGCTCTCGCTCGCGTACGTCGTCATCGTGCAGCGCGCCCTGGATGTCCGCATCCTGCTCCGGATGGGCACCAAGTACCTGCTGGCCCGCGCGACGCTGATCATCCTACGCATCGCCGGCGTCGCCGCACTCATCTGGTTCATCGCTATCCCGTTGCTCTCTCACAGGCATTCTCTCTACACCACGCTGCTCTGGAGCACCGTTCTTGTGGCCTTCGCACTTGTTTTTTTCGCAAAAAAATCGCCAACCGATCTCCTCAGCCAGTGGATCGACCGTAAATTCTTTCGCGAAGCCTACGACGCTGAAGTCATGCTGGCCAATCTTGCGAAAACCGCCCGCACCATTTCCGATCCCGCCGCTCTCATCAAGACGATCTCGCACCAGATCTCCGATATCCTGCATGTCGACCAGATCACCGTACTGCTCCGGCGCGATGGCAAATTCGAACCAGCTTACGCCATCGGCCAGCCGTCTTTTGGAAGCGAATCTCTGCGCACTCTCGACCAAATCAAATCCTCCACTCCCGTTCTTCACGATACAGAGAGCCCGCACGCGCCTGAACTCCTGCTACCGCTGCCCGGTCGCACTCAATTGCTCGGCGCCATGGCGCTTGGGGCAAAACGCTCTGAAGAGCCGTACACTCCGGCCGATCTGCGGCTTCTCGAATCGGTGGGCGTGCAAACTGGCCTGGGGCTCGAACTAAGCGAGACGGCGGCCTCGCTAGCGCAGGCGGCCATCGAGCGGGCCAGTGCCGCCCGGGAAATGGAAATTGCCCGCGAGGTCCAGGAGCGCTTATTCCCGCAGCACTTGCCCGTGATCTCCGGGGTAACTCTGGCCGGCGCTTGCCGTACTGTGGTCGGCGTTGGCGGTGATTATTACGATGGCTTCGATCTCGGTGATGGCCGCCTCGGCCTCGCTATCGGTGATGTCTCCGGTAAAGGCATCCCAGCCGCTCTACTGATGTCCAGTCTGCGCGCCTGCCTGCGCACCCTCACGCTCACCGCTTCGAATGATCTGACGGCGCTCATGCGCAACATGAACCGCCTTATCTACGAGGCCTCCGCTATCAACCGCTACGCCACCTTCTTCTTCGGGATTTACGATCCGCCCGCCACCCGCCTGCACTACGTAAATGCCGGCCACAATCCTCCTGTGCTGGTGCGTCACTCGCCAGACGGGCGCTGTCAACACCTACGCCTCGAAACGGGCGGTCCGGTGATTGGTTTGCTCCCGGATGCCTGCTATGAAGAGGGTTCGGTGCTGTTTCAACCCGGCGACCTGCTCCTCACCTATACTGACGGCATCAGCGAAGCCATGAACGCTGCCGAAGAAGAGTGGGGCGAAGAGGCCATGATCCTCGCCGCTCAGTGCAAAGCGGACCAAACCGCGGAAGACATCGTCAAAGCAATCTTCGAAGCCGCCGACGCTTTCACCGAAAAAGCCCCGCAACACGACGACATGACTGTACTCGTAATGAAACTGTCCGCGCTCCCATGAAATGGCTCTCTCTTACTGTTTACCTGCTTGCCCAGCTCACAGCTATCACCGGCGTCACCGTCATCAATCCGCGTGATGGCCGCGTCGAAACAGGCCGCACTGTCCTTGTCCAGGGTAAGCAAATTGCCGCCGTGCAGCCATCCTCTGCTAAGTTCCCGCCGGGCTCGCGCCGGATAGACGGTGCGGGCAAATTTCTCATCCCTGGACTATGGGACTCGCACGTTCATCTCTCGAAAGCCGGTGTTCTCTCCCTATCTTTATTCATTGCCAACGGCATCACCTCCGTCCGCGACATGGGCAGCAACTTCGAAGAGGTCGCAAAATGGCGCAGCCAGGTTGAAAGCGGCACGGTAATCGGCCCCCATATCAAAACATCCGGACAAATGCTTGAATCCCGCGCGAACATCGAGCGCATGAAGCGTGAGGGCACTATCGAACCGGTCGACCGCCTGCGCATCGGTGTAGCCAACCCGCGGGAAGGCCGAGCCGCCGTTGATCGCCTGGCCGCACTCGGCGTCGATCACATCAAAATGCGCACCACGCCCGATCTCGCCACCTTCCTTGCGGTTGGCGAGGAAGCTGCGCTTCATCATCTCCCCTTTGCTGCGCATCCCGTCGACACACCCGCTCAACTGATCCAAGCACGCCTAAAAAGTGTCGAGCATTTCCTTACCTATCCCGCTTTACGCCTGCCGCAAGACCAGCTCTTTCGCCGCATTAAGGCATCCGGCCTGTTGTTCTCGAATACCATGGCCAACATTCCTGGTCTCGAGCTCACGCCCGCCGCCGCAGCAGCACGGCTGAACGAAGATCCGCTACGCAAGTACGTCTGCGGTTACTTAGCCAACGACTGGCGCGAACAACTCGCCGAACTTAAGGACTACCCAAAGTCATTCCCCGCCGAAATGTCGGCTGAGTATCGAAACTTCCGTGCGATGCGCCAGGCGGGCATTCCGTTCCTTGCCGGAACCGACGTCGCTGTTGTATTCATGTACCCCGGTTTCAGTCTGCACAAGGAATTGCAGTTGCTGGTCACCGAGATCGGCTTCACTCCCATGGAAGCGCTGCGCATCGCGAGTTACAATCCGCACCTTTTCTATGCCGATACACAGAACAACGGCAGCATCGAATCCGGCCAGCCCGCCGATCTCGTCTTACTCGACGCCGATCCCATCTCAGATATCCGCAATACGAAGCAGATTCGGGGAGTGATGTTCGCCGGACGCTGGTTCGATCGCCAGGCGCTCGACCAGGTCCTCACGCAAGCCGCGCAATCCTGCAACGTTCAATAACCGAAGCATAGTTATCCAGGGAAGGCGTTGGCAAGCCCTCGATCTTGCTCCTGTCATCCCAGCGCCGCAGTTGCACCGCCTCGCGAAAATACCTGTGCTTTTCAAACTCCTGTACTTCGCCTGGCATCATTGGGCCGCCCTGCAATTGCAAGCTCAGCACAGAAGCCGGACTGAGCTTTCCAAAATAATCCGGATCCGTCGCACACAAATAGCGTTTCGCGGTTACATGTAAATACACGGGCTCCGACACTTCCGGACCAAACCGCTTTTTGAGCCAAACGAGGCCGATCTCCTCATGCCGCGCATCCACGCCTTGCTCCGCGATGTCTTCCGGCACATCTTCAAGCAGATGTCCAACGTCGTGCAACAGCGCCGCCACGACCATATGGTCCGGCGCGTTCTCGTGGCAAGCAAAATGTGCGGCCTGCAGTGCATGTTCCAGTTGCGAGACCGGCTCTCCAAAGTAAGCCCCCGCTCCGCGCTTCTCAAAAATCGCTGCAATTTCCTGATTCACAGTCATCTGCAATCCTTACCTTGATCCGCTCCGCCCTTGCATTAGAAATAAACAACCCGAAGCCAAGGCGGAAAGTGCGCTAACCACGCCCAGCGCGATAAATACACCCCGCCATCCATACGCCACCGCGACTCGTGCCACCGAATCGCCCGCCAGAATGCCGCCAACATAACCAACTCCATCGATGATTCCCGAAGACGCCGCGCTCGCCTTCCTCCCTCCAAAATCTAGGGCAAACGCGCCGGCCAAATAAGAGTATGGTCCCAACAAGCCGAATGCCACACTCCCAATCAACACCAGCGGCAGCATCGACGAAGAATCCCTCAAACGAATCGCTGTCAGCGCAAACAGCGCCAGCGCCGTTACACTTAATCCGGCAAACATCACAACTGAACGACCGCGCGCGCCCAGTTGATCGCTCAACCAGCCTGTCAACAAAACAGAAACTGCGCCCATAGCGGGAAAAATCGCGCTGGCGCTCCCCGCACTGCTCGCACTGAAGTGAAACACGTCGTGCAAATAGGTCGGTGTCCAAATTCCAAATGTTTCCCGCACAATGGTACAGCCGAACGAAACCAGGCACACCGTGATAAAGGCGCGGCTCGCGAGCAGCGCCTTGAAAAGCGCAGACAAACTGCTCGCTTTCTCATCCGAATCACAAAACAGGTTCAGCGGATTCACTTCCGCTTCGGAAAACCCTGTGTCGGTCCGCGATTCGCGCAACGCAAACAAGTTGCCCGCGAAGAACACGCCCGCCACCGCGGCCGCAAAATAGAAGATCTCGCGCCAGCTGAATCCTATTCGGATGAGAAAGCCCATCGATTGCCGTGCCAGTGCGTCCCCGATCAGATAACTCAGGCTCAGGACTCCCGCCACCGTGCCATAAGATGAGTAACTGAACCACTTAGAGCAGACCTTGATCAAGCCGGCCCACCCAACCGATTGCGTGAGCCGGTTGCCGATCCAAGCCAGCGTAAAGATCGGTGGTCCTCCGCCCAGTGCGAATAGTATCGTGAAGAGTACCGCGCCCCCCAAACCGAGCAAGAAGTTGCGCTTGCCTCCCCATACGTCTCCCAAGCCCGTCAAGACAAACTTGCCGGCCGCATACGCGCCCACTCCGAATGACGAAATCAAGCCCAGGCGAATCAGGGCATCCTTTGCGCTTACCCCCTTATGCTGTAGCTCCTGGATAATCAGCGGCATCGCGATCGACAGATCAGAACGGCAGAAGTAGTAGGCAGCGTAACCGCCAAACAGTAGCGCTATGGTCAGCGCCTGCCGGTATGCTAGCGAATGCCCGCGAGTTTCAGCGGGAGCGAGATCGAAGTCGGGCATCTATATCGTCCAGCACCGGATCAAGTTCAGCCACGCTATCGACTACATAGTGCGCGCCCGCTGCCGCCAATTCATCACGCGCCTGCGTAAGTCGCGCCTGCTGCTCCGCTGTGGAAAGCGCTTCAAACTCTTGTTGCGAACGGCCCACCATGTTGCCGGTCTTGGCAACCCCCACCGACCACGCGCCAGCATTTAAGCCTTCCGCAATATCGGCCGGCGTGTCCCCTACTTTGACAACTGCCGCCGCGGGATACACTTGCAGTCGCACCGCGATGCTTAAGATCATGAACGGATGCGGCCGCCCAGCGCCAACCTCCTCGGGCGTGAGATTGCAATCGGCCGAATAACCGGCGGTCGCGCTCTTCTGAATCAACAAATTGACCATTTCGCGTGTGTAGCCCGTCGTAGTCCCAATCTTGAGGCTCCGCTGGCGAAACCGTTCGACCGCCTCCGGCACACCCGCGATCAAATCCGAGTAGCGGTCCAGGCAGGAAAGCTGCTGCGCAACGAACTTGCGATAGAGTTCCTCCACCTCGCTTTCCGCCAGTTGCTTCGCCGCAAGAATCCTTAGAATATGCTCCTTCTTCGGCAAACCCATATCGCGCCGCGCCTCTTCTTCGGTAACCGTCACACCCGCTTTCGCAAACACGTCTGTCAAGGTCTTGATGGGCGCCAGGCTGCCGAAATCGACCGTTGTGCCCGCCCAGTCGAGCACCACTAAGCGCAGCCGTTCCACGGGTGCCAGCGCAACTGGAATGTTCGGGTTTAACAATTGCAAAACGTTTTCTCCGCAATGCCAAACGATAGCGTCATCCCGATACCGCTCGTTACCGTGATGACTTTTACACCGGGCTCTGGTGTCAGGCACAAGTACGGCAAATCAGGATGTTTCGCGTAGACACCGTGCCAGCGTTCGGCAATCGCGAACTCCGGCAACCGGATATATTGCTGCGCGTAGTGCAAGATTAGTTCGTCGATAGCCCAATTATCAAAAATGTTCACCGCTAACCCATACTCGTGGCTATCGCCCAACGTAATCTCGCCAAGCACGGTTTGCGATGCCATTACGTGAATGCCATACCGCTCAAATTCCGGCATCTCCGTCGCAATCCGCCGCTTCAACGCCCCCAAACTTTCGCAAACCTGAAATGTCGGATAGTGTTTGAAGCTCAGCCCGAAGGCCAGCGACGGACCCAGTTCCCAGCCATCCGGCTGTGGCGCCGTGCGAAGCATCTGTAGCTTCGAGCGGGTCAGCCCAGTCTGGCGGAAAGCCTCCGGATAAAGGGTTTGAAAATCATCTCCCGCCGCCACGATCACCGTCTCGGCTTGCCATTGTTTACCGCCGGTCTGGACCCGTCGCCGCTCGATACCGTGCACAGCGGTGTTAAAAAAGAACCGCACCCCATACTTCTCGGCCAAGAACGCCGGTAGCATTCTGACTATCTGTCTTGGATCCACCGTCAGCTCCGTCGAACTCCACAAGGCCCCAAGCAGGCCCTGTTCCCGAACGGCGTGCGTCTTGTCGAGCGTCTGTAGCGGGCTGAGCCAGGCCGCCGAGTATCCCAAATCCTTGCTCTTATCAGCAAATTCTTGGGCTACCGCCGCCTCGTCTACGCGGTATGTTACGTGCAATGAGCCGGTGTTCCGGTAAGGCAACCGCGCCTTCTCCAGAAAATCGAGCCAAATCTCCCGGCTACGTAGCGAAAGCTGGTGTAACTCTCCGGCGGCCTGCCCAATCGGCCAGATCATGCCGAAATTCCGAATCGATGCACCCGTGGCTACAGGATTGCGTTCAAATACCGCCACCTTACGCCCGGCTTTTGCCGCAGTATACGCGTGCGCCAGGCCTACGATCCCGGCACCTACCACCGCCACATCGACTTGCTCGTTAGCCATCAAATCATCGTGCGTCAGAACCGCAACCGTAAGAGGCGCGGATACCCCGCAAAACCACTCCCAAAAGTCTAATAGGCATTTGCTGCGGATAGATGAATGGAAGTAACTTTTCCGGTGTTCACGTTGAAGTAATTTCCCGAAACCGTCGATAGCTTCTTTGAGGTATCTGGCGTGAAGTCACCGACGCAGTATGTTCTGGTTTCGCTGGCCGTAATTTGTCTAACAGGCTGCGCGACAGATACGCGTCCGGAAGAACAATCCAAAGCCATCTACGGCATTAGCCACGGCTTCGTGACCGACCTACATGATGGCGCGCAAAAGCGCATCCACGGCGTTCTCACCTTCTGGGCGCCCGACGACGCGACGGCTTTCCTGCAGGATGCTACCGGCGCGGTCCGGATTCAAGGAACTCCTTCCGGCGACAAACTGGAGGTCGGCCACGAAGTGAACGCCGAAGGCGAGGTCAGCGCACTTCGCCCGGTTCTGACATTAACACAAGCGCATCTGACCGATACCGGCCGGCAGGCGCCTGCTGCTGAACTGACGCCCTTGCTTCTCGGGGCGAATAAACCGGTCGGGGCCGCCGAGCAGTATCGGCTTGTTGAAATGCAGGGGGTCATTCAATCGGTGATCGCGGATGGCAGCGGTCTCTTTCGATTGAGTCTGCGCCGTAACGGCGAGGACGTTCAGATCCGGCTCACCGAGGACGACAGCATGCGAGATCTGGTGGACACCGAGGTGAAGGTCCGCGGAGTGGCCGACATCAGCTTCGATGTGAATCAGCTCCCTGTTCGGACTAACCTCTGGGTCAAGGATTCAGAAGGTATCACGGTAATCCGGCAGGCGCAGCCGCTTCAAGAATTACCGCGAATTGGTATTTCCGGCCGGGGTCAGCGTCCCGGTATCATCGATTTTGCTCACCGCGTTCAGGTCGCCGGCATACTGGCGCGCAGCACCGCTGGGACCGCCTTTGTATTGCAAGAAGGCGGTGGCACACTGCCCATCGAGTTCGCCGCGCAATCCGCTACCGTCGGAGCGACCGCTCGGCTTGCGGGCTTCCTTGGGCAAGAGGATGGCCACCCTGTTCTAAAGCAAGCCGTGGCCCTCAATGTTCCGAGCGAACGTGTTCACCGGACGCTCCATAGCGTTGCCGAAGTGCATGCTCTCTCCGCCGCCGAAGCGGCCCGCAACCTCCCTGTTTCCCTGAGTGGCGTCATCACCGGATTCAATGCCGCCCTGCGCCTCTTTTTTGTCGAAGATGCCACTGGCGGTATCTACGGCTATGGGTCTGATATCTGGAATCTGCCGCTGCATCCCGGACAACTGGTAAAACTGACCGGAACCACCGATCCCGGCGAGTTTGCCCCCACCGTCGGTCATATACACCTCACAGTTCTCGGCAATGCGCCTCTCCCTGCGTTGCCGAACTATTCCCTCGGTGACATCTTCTCCGGCAACGAGGATAGCAACTGGCTCGCTGTCGAGGGAATCGTTCAATCCGCCACTCCACAGGAGGGGCATATCGTCCTTCATCTGCAATCTGGCGCGGAACGTTTTCAGGCGGACATTCTTGGCAGCCTTCCCGTTCCCCCTGGCCTGGTCAATGCAAAAGTAAGCATTCGGGGTGTCTGCGGTTCGCGCTTTAATTCACGCCGGCAGTTCCTCGGTGTGCGTATGTACGTGCCGGACATGTCGTTTGTAGGGATCAAAGCTCCCGAGCGCGGCGAATCGACCGGCAACGCTGTTCGCCCGATCCGTTCCTTACTCGAATTTGCTCCTCACCGCGAGCGCGGTCACGCGGTTGCGATCGAAGGCTTCGTGACGCTTGCACATCCCGAAGGCCCAACATATGTGCAGGACTCGACCGGCGGCGTTCTCATCAAGAATCATCAAAAATGCAGCCTCAGGTTGGGTGATTTCGTCACCGTCATCGGCTTTCCGCAGCAGGCAAACGAGGGCCCGGTGGTTCAGGATGCCAGATTCCTGCGTATCACGCCGGGGCAGCACCGCATTCCCCAACGCATAACTGCGAACGAACTCTTGAGCAACGATCTCGACTCCACGCTCGTCCAAATCGACGCGCTCGTGCTCGATCACACCGTCGGTGCCTCCAGCCAGACCATCTGGTTGCAGGCCGGCGGCATTCTCTTCGGAGCCGATTTCGAAGCCGGCGAGCCACTCGATTTCGTGCAAAGAGGCGCCACTCTGCGTTTGACCGGCGTAGCGGCGCTCGTGCGCGAGGGCGCGTTTCAGGATTCCGCCGCCAGCCGTTTCCGCCTCTTGCTTCGCTCGGGGGCCGACGTCCAGCTGCTCTATCGCGCGCCGTGGTTATCCCCGCTACACACCCTTCAGATCATTGCCGGCCTAGGGGTGTGCGCCTTCGTCGCGCTGGTCTGGATTTTATTCCTGCGCCGCAAAGTCGTGCGGCAAACCGCAATTATCCAGGAGAACCTCGCGCGTGAGAAAGAACTCAAGTCCCAGGCGGAAACGGCCAACCGCCTCAAGAGCGAATTCCTTGCCAACATGAGTCACGAGATTCGTACGCCTATGAACGGCATTATCGGCATGACCGCTCTAACCCTCGAGACGGAGCTCACGCCCGAACAGCGAGAAAATTTGACCTGTATCAATTCTTCCGCTGAATCGCTGATGGGTATTCTGAACGATATTCTTGATTTCTCGAAAATCGAGGCAGGTAAACTCACTCTGGCTCCCTTCGATTTTTCACTGCGGACTGAATTGCAGCGGGTGCTCGCCAGCGTCGCTCTGCCGGCTCACCAAAAAGGTCTCGAATTGCTCAACGATCTGGCTGCCGACGTACCCGATTTGCTCTACGGAGATGCCCTTCGCATTCGCCAGATTCTACTGAATTTTCTAAGCAACGCGATCAAATTCACAGTCGAGGGTGAAGTCGTGCTGAAAACGCGCGTTCTCACGCTTGCTCGCAATCGCTGCGAACTGGAGCTTTCGGTGCGCGATACCGGAATCGGTGTACCTGCCGCCCAGCTCGAGCGTATCTTTCAGCCGTTCCTGCAGGCGGACGCCTCCATCACGCGCAAATTTGGCGGCACTGGCCTCGGGCTTTCAATCAGCGCCAAACTCGCCGAGTTGTTGGGCGGTCGGCTCGAAGTGACGAGCGAACCCGGAACGGGCAGCACTTTCACACTCACCCTCCCTCTCACTGTCCGAACTGGTGAACAGCCCTTATCGGAGCTTGGAGACAGCCGTTTGAAGCTCAGAACGCTGATCGTCGATGATAACGCTGTCAATCGCATGATCCTCGAAAGGCAACTCTCCAATTGGAACATCCCGGTCGATACCGCCGATTCCGGATGCTCGGCGCTCGATAAGCTACGCTGGGAATCGGAGCGCGGGACGCCCTACGAACTTATCCTCATCGACGGCCACATGCCGGAAATGGATGGTTTCGCGCTTGCCGAGTACATCCGCAACGACCGTCTGCTCACCGGCGTCAGCATTATGCTTTTGTCCTCCGATAACCTCTATGCCGACGCGGCACGCTGCCATCAACTTGGCATTGAACGCTATCTCGTTAAGCCTGTAGCTTCCGACGATCTGAAGTCGGCCATCGGTTCAGTGCTGAACTTCGGCGATGGAAGCACCCCGCGCCGGACCATCAGGGCATCCGTTCCAAACCTCCCCGCCTCTCCTGAATCAGGCCTGCGCATTCTGGTTGCTGAAGATAACCTGGTCAATCAGAAAGTCGCGACGGCGATCCTGCGCAAACGAGGACACTCCATCACTGTCGCCTCCAACGGCCGCAAAGCCGTCGAATTGTGCGAAATGCAGGATTTCGATATTGTCCTCATGGATGTCCAAATGCCCGAAATGGACGGTCTACAAGCGACTGCCGCGCTACGCACCCATTTCAGAGCGGATCTCCGTGAAATACCTATCGTTGCCATGACCGCGCACGCCATGCAGGATGCCGCGGATACCTGTGTCGCCGCCGGTATGAACGCGTACTTGAGCAAACCGATCGACGCCCAGAAGCTTCATGCGTTGATCGCTGAGCTTCTCCCCGAGGCGGCGTCCCTCGCGCGCTAACCTATCTTCCGCGCCCGCTCAGCCAGTTATCTGGAACGATAGTCTCTCGAAGATATTCTTTAAGCTCAGCCGCCATCCCGGTGTTCTGCGGAACGATTCCGAGTTTCCGACCTTAGCCACTGTGAATTTGGGCAACATTCAATGAAGCACAATTGACGGTTATCACGGACGAGAAAAATCGCGTCATAGCTACCCAGATTGGTCATGGGGATGTGTGTCGTCCCGCCACCGGAGTGCTGGCACGCATTCTTCCTCGCCCGGGACAACAGCTTCATAAGATCGAGTACCGGGAGCGGGTCCTCACACCCGCTCCCGCCACCTTCCGATTGTCCAACCTGCCACACCGGCTACGAGAATTGTGCCAAGGTGCCAGACCGCAACATGCGCTGCATTATGAATCGGGCACGCAATCGCTAGCACTGTCACGCCAGCGAGCCCCGCAAAACATCCCAGCACAATGCCAGCGGCTTTCGGCGCCACTACATATCCGTGGCGTGTCAATATGTAAATGAAGCAGCCGATCACACCAGCCGCTATCGTTCCCGTGATCAGACAGGGTAAACCCAACTGTACAAAATGTTCCATACGGAAACGGCGAAATAACAGCGACGCTACGACGGTGAGTGCCACTACACAGCTTCCAATCACCCACCAATTCCCGACTCTCTTCCTGGAACCCGGCACAATCTCCTGCACCGCAGCTGTCGCAAATAGCGCGCCGAATGTACCTAACGCGGCATAATAAACGGCACGTTCCATGCCCGTCAGACGCTCGAACCCGGCGTGTCCCCAGATCGTTGAAAGCGCAACGGACAGGATTACAAACGCGCCCCAGGTGAGCCAGATCATACGCCCATCGCCCGGCAGCGCGCGCACTGGCCGCAGCGAAGCCGTCAGCCGTTGGCTGACCGTCGCCACTGCTTGCCGATCCGGCTGATCCTTGAGATCCCAGTCCAGCTGGTTCAACTCATTGCCGTTCATCGACCGCCGCCCGCCAGCTTGCGCAGCGCGGTATAAGCTCGATGCGCTTTCTGCTTTACTGCCCCTACCGTTGTTCCCGTGGCGCGAGCCGCCTCTTCCAGGCTCAATCCCCCCACCTTCAATAGCAACAGCACTTCACGCTGAGCCGGCGGCAGCGTTTTCAGCAACTCGACCAATTTTGGCCGCGTCTCTGCGCCGATGGGCGCCGTCGTGTTTCGCACTAGCTCCTCATTTGAGATTTCATGGGTGAGAATCCGCATCTTGCGCCGGTAGCCGTCGACCTGCACCCGCCGTGCAATCGCATAAGCCCAGGGCAGTAGCGGTTCGCCCGACCGAAAGGTGTGCCTCGCGTGGTGAATTCTCAGCCAGAAATCTTGTAACAGATCTTCCGCCCAAGGGCGTTCCCGTACTTGCATTAAAAAGAATTGAAAGATCCGTGGACTTAGGCGTTCCACCAGTCGCGCGGCTCCCTCGGTATCCCCGTGCTGATAACGCCGCATGAGGTCCTCGAGTTCGCTGGCTTTACCTGATGGCTGGGAAGGTTGTTCTTCGTCCACCGCTGTCACTCGGCTGGTGCTCTCGCTCAAGCGTGATCCCTCATCCCTACTCTGGCTGCCGCAGATTGCTACCTATTACCATTTTATGTGCTGCGCTTACGTTAGGAAGGTGACCACCACCTAGCCGTAACGCCCGGGCACGCCAGCCGCGCGCTCTCTCTCAGTTTCACGATCTTTCTTCACGCTTCCCCAGAAACACCCTCAATTTCACGAATTGATCCTTACATCCCGGCTCTCGTCCGGAGCTCCTTCCCAGCGTCAAGATAGCATTCGCCCAGCGTTCTCGCCGTGTATGCGCTGCGAGCTTCGGTCCAGACATAGAGCGGGTCCGTTTTCCGTTCCTTCTCGTCAAAGCTGGTTTTCTTCAGGCTGTCATTGCCGGCAAGCAGGATCTGATCATATTTACCAATTTCACGACTCTTCCCGAGTCCAGCCACATCCGCCTTGCCGTCAAAGGTCCTAAGCGCCGGAGGGGCAACGGTGAGCTGATAGAGACTTTTCTTCAAGATCTCTACCGACGTGCTCCCCAAGTAATCTCCAGGTGAGTGCAGTTAATGACCTGATCTGCTTCGACCAAGCATTGCCGCCTCCGAGCTTAACTCAAGGATCGGCAAGACCGACTGCCGTCAAACTGAATTCCGTGTTTGGTCCAACGCGCAGAAAAGCTCCCGGTATCAGTAACACTTCGGCGTAGCCGTTGCTGCCTGGCTCAAGCGCTTGACCGGGGTGTAGAGCGATGGGCCCCACCGACTGGGCAGTAACGGCTTCGCCATTACTAGATACTTGGCCTTCAACATAGTTCAAGAAATCAGCTCCCACCGACACTTGCGATACGGACCTTGGCTGCCTTGCTCCCGGCTCCATCGGTCTGCCTGGGTAGAACCCGGCGGTGCAGACTGACTGCCGTTGACGCCGGTCGACTGAGCAAGACTGCAAGCTGCGGTGGCGACCACCGCATCAGCAAGCTTCAGAGAACTCGGCGAATTGATTGCCATTGTTACTCCACCCTGTTAGACGTAGCTGAGGCCCAAGGAGGAACATCCTATGGCAACCTATAAACCTTACCTATAATGAAAGCGAGGTAAAACGAAAGGACCCGACTATTGCCATTTGTGCTGTTTCCCGCCGCTTTGAGCCTGTGGGATCTCATTCAGAACCTTCGACCTGTTCCCTTAGCTGTCATCGCAATCCTGATCCTCTTCTCGCTGTTCTCCTGGACGATCGTCCTTTCAAAAAGCAGCGTATTTAGCCGCGCCCGCCGCAATAATCGTAATTTCCTACGGGCCTTTAGAAAGGCGTCGAACCTGCAGGCGGTCGCAGTCGCGAGCGAGCAATTCAGCGCCGCCCCGCTGGTGGCCGTTTTCGATTTCGGCTACGGCGAGATCGAGCGCCAAATCAAGCAGCGTGGAGCGCTGATCAATAAAACAGCTATCGAGCGCAGTCTTCAATTAGGGATCAGTGAAGAAGTAACCAAGCTCGAAATGAATATGAGCTGGCTCGCGACGGTGGCTTCTGTTTCGCCGTTCATCGGATTGTTTGGTACTGTGTGGGGAATCATCGACGCCTTCGAAGGATTGGGCACCGCCGGTAGCGCCAGCCTGCGCGCGGTCGCGCCCGGTATTTCCGAAGCGCTGGTAACCACCGCCATCGGTCTCGCCGCTGCCATTCCCGCCGCTATCTTCTATAACATCTTCGGGACGCGCATCAAAGAGCTCGGCACCCGGATGGAAGACTTTGCCATCGAGTTCCAGAATTTCGCGGATCGCGATTTCGGCGGTTAACCGGGAGATCACCCAACACATCATGGCTTTTTCAATCGGTGAGAGTGGAGGCGGTCGGCGCAACCGCCGTTTTGGCGGACCCACCGCGATGTCGGAGATCAATGTCGTTCCGCTGGTTGACGTGGTCCTCGTGTTGCTGATCATATTTATGATTACGGCAAACGTCATGGAGTTTGGACTCGACATCAAAGTTCCTACCGTCAAGCGTGTTCAGAATACCGCGCAGGACCTGCCTGTGATCAGCATTACCAAGACCGGCGAATCCTTCCTGAACGAAAAGCCGATTAACATAAACATGTTGGCCGACGGGGTCCGACAGAGATTTCACGGCGCCACGGCTGTCTATGTTCGTGCTGACCGAGAGACGCCTTGGGACCCGATCGCACAAATCGTAGCTGCGCTCGGAGAGGCCAAATTCGAAGTAAGAATGGTGACTGCGCCGCTCGACGAGAGCGCTCGCCAGCGTCGCCCGGCTGGCGGCAGCCCGACGCGATAAGAATCGTCTCATGTCAGATCCGCTCGACATTCTCGATCAACGCGACCCGCTGGCAGTGCCTATGATCGGAGCCTTGGTTCTCCATTTGGCCGTCGTCGCGGCGCTCTTCTTCGGTTGGTTCTGGATGAACCGCAATCGTGAGACATTTGGCGATCTCCATCCAGCAGGTGGTCCTGCTTACGCCGTGTCGGCCGTCCACAACATTCCCATTCCTCAGCCGCAAGCGCCACCCAATCCGGTTGCGAACGATACACAATCCATGGTGCCCGATGCTATCGCGAAGATGGAAGCCATCAAGCCGCCGCCTCCTCCGAAGAACGCGGTCGAGATTCCCGACAAAGTAAAACGGCAAGCGCCGCAACCGCTCCACAAACAGCAATTCACTACGCCCGCACCGCCGAATCAGGTCTACAGTCGCTCACGGCAGGCGCTCTCGAATCCGATGTATTCGCAGCAGGGCGGCGGTGGCCAGGTCGGTGTGGGCCCGAACTCGCCGCTTGGCAACCGTCTCGGTTGGTATTCAGAACTCGTGCGCCAGCGTATTGCGCAGAACTGGCTAACCAACGGACTCGATGTGCGATCGCAGTCCCAACCCGCCATTGTCAGCTTCTACATCATGCGAGATGGTACGATACGCACACCCCAGATTATTCAATCGAGCGGCAACCCGTCCATCGACAATACCGCTCTGCGTGCTGTCTACAATGCAAACCCGCTGCCCCAACTGCCGCCGCAAATCACCGAGAGCTACATCTCGGCTCAGTTCACTTTTAACTTACGTTGATGCGTCCTATTCTAGCTTCGGTTTTTCTAATCGCCTGTTCAGGCTCGCTGCTCGCCGGACAGCAGATCACCGGTTCGATCGTCAAGAATCCTGGCAAGCCGCTGGTGGCCGTCACTGATTTTCGCGCAAATGGAGGGGCGGCTGCACTAATCGCCGATTTCAACTCCACCGCGCGCGCCGATCTCGAATCTTCGCCGCTCATCAACTTCGTTCCGAAGACGCTTTATCCGTTACAGGTTCCGCAACAGCCCAGCGACCTGCAGGGCGGCGTTGCGCCTCCCTCCACCACGGCCACCAATCCGCAGGGCAAACGGCTCAGTGATTGGAGCCTGCCGCCGATCTCCGCGAATTATCTGGGCCTTGGCTACGGCGCGGAAAACAACGGCTTGTTCGTCGCTTTTGGCTGGTTTTACTCGACCGCCCCCAACATGCCTTCGTTGCAGCAGGCGCAGGTTTTCGGCAAGGTTTATACCGCACCGCTGACTCAAGCGGGCGCGATTGATGCCGGGCACCGCTACGCTGCCGATATTTTGGCCCAGTTCGGCGGTAAGAGCCTGGTCGGCACGCGTATTGTCTTCGTGTCAAACCGCAGCGGCTCCAAAGAAGTCTGGGTCATGAACTGGGACGGCGCCGGCGAACGCCAGTTGACCCGCTACGGCTCGATTAGCACTTTCCCTTCCGCCTCACCCGATGGTCGAACCGTTGCTTTCACCACGTACGCCACCGGCTACCCTGCGATTCAACTGTTTTCGCTTGACAGCGGGCGCAAACTGCCGTTTTATAACCAACGGGCATCTATGAATGCGTTTGTAACGTTTACACCGGATTCCAAGCACATCATTTTCTCTTCTACCGCAGCCGGTGGTCCGGCACAGCTCTATATGGCAAATATCAACGGCAGCGAACTGCATCGCGTCACCTCTTCGGGTTCCATCGAAGTAGAAGCCAAAATCAACCCCAAATCCGGCACCGATCTGGTGGATGTTTCGGGACGGTCCGGTTTTCCACAGGTTTATGCCATGAGCCTCGAAGGAACCAACGTGCGCCGTTTGAGTGGAGGCACCGGAGAAGCGACCAATCCGTCCTGGAGCCCGGATGGAGCCCACATCGCGTTTGCTTGGACGAGAGGTTTTGAACCCGGCAATTACAACATATTCGTGATGGACGTAGCTTCCGGCCAAACTACGCAGCTCACCTCCAACGAGGGCCGCAATGAAAACCCCAGTTGGGCTCCCGACGGCGCCCATATCGTGTACGCCTCCAAACGTGGCGGACAGTCGCAAATCTGGGTTATGAATGCCGATGGAACCGGCAAACATGCCCTCACGAAATCCGGCAGCAATGAGAAGCCGGTTTGGGTCAACGCCGAGCAATGAGTCGTTCGCCATCAAAATCTTCCAGGAGACTTTCAATCATTTTTATGCAAAGCGCACACGCCGCCGGATGCGGCACCAAACAAAAGAGGAGCTTCAGCGGACTTGGCCCGATCCGGCGAGTCCGTTGTTCGCGTTTCCGCAATGGACGTAGGCAATCCCTGACGCTGAGTTCGGCGCTTCTCTTAATGGTGGCGGTCGGTTGCCACAAGAAAGCGGTGCCGCCGCCACCTCCTCCACCGCCCACAGCTGCCACGCCTCCGGCGAGTAAACCTTCGGTCGATTATTTCGCGGCAGAGCCATCCACTGTTAATAGTGGCCAGCCGTCCTCACTGCGTTGGTCAGTGACGGGTGCGACGAGCGTTGCAATAGACAACTCGATCGGTACGGTAAGTCCCAACGGCCGCCGCGCCGTTTATCCGACTGCTACGACCACTTATCACCTGGCAGCTACCGGACCTGGCGGCGAGACCGATGCGGATACCACCATCACGGTCAGTGCGCCGCCTCCTCCAGCGCCGGTGCAAAACAATAGTGCGGCAACGATTCAAGATATCCTGGCCCACCAGGTTCAGGATTTGCACTTTGATTACGACAAGAGCGAAGTGCGTCCCGCCGATCAATCCATTCTGCAGGCAGACGCCGCCGCGCTCAAACAAATCTTCACGCTTGATTCTAATTTCATCGTGACCGTCGAGGGCCATTGCGATGAACGCGGGTCCGCTGAATACAATCTAGCTCTCGGGGATCGCCGCGCTTCGGCTACGCGCGACGCCCTGGTGGCGCTAGGGGTTCCTTCCGACAAGTTGAAAACCATCAGTTACGGCAAGGAGCGCCCGCTTTGCACCGATGCCGCGGAGGAATGCTACGCGCGCAACCGTCGCGCTCACTTTGCCGCTACCCAATAGTTCTGACCCATAGGGCTCTTAGAAGCAAGATGCGCCGCCAGAAGCCGTTTCGGTCATCTTACACTTGAATTAGTTGTAAAACGGGGGTGAACTCGCTTCATCCCCTCTAGGAGTAATTTTCATGAAATTTGTGCGCTTGGCAGCTCTATTGCTGACTTGCTCCAGCCTTTCCCTTGCCGTCAACAAAGATCTCGTACAGATGCAGCGGGATCTGGAAGACCGCATCAATGCACTGCAGCAGTCGATGAACACCAAGCTCGACACGCTGACGGGCATGTTGCAGGCTATGCAAAACGACACCCGACGTACTGCCGATCAGGTGGCGAGCTTGCAGGATACCGTTAGTAATGGCGTGGCTAAATCGCTGGCGCCGGTTGGCGCGATGAATGGCAAGGTCGATGCGATGGGCGACGATGTTCGCTCGCTCAAGGACGCGCTCGCCGATCTCAGCTCACGGCTTGAGCGGATGGACGCAAAGATGACGGATCTGAAAAACCAGATGCAGATCATGCAGAATCCTCCACCTGCGCCCGGCGCATCCACGCCTGGAGTAATGCCGCCCGGTGGCTCCGGTAGCGTACCGCCCGGCAATACGCCGCAAGCTTCCGGAGCACCGCCCAGTGCCCAGGGAGTTCCGGCGGGCATGAGCGCTAACGACAGTTACACAGCAGCCGTGCGTGATTTGCAAACCGGCAAATCGGAGCTGGCTTACAGCGAATTCTCGCAATACCTCCAGTATTTTCCCAATACTGAGCTCGCCGCAAACGCGCAATACTATCTCGGCGAAATCAGTTACAATCGCGGCGATTACGCCGGCTCGATCAAAGCCTTCGATGCGGTACTCGAGCGCTATCCCGACAATCCTAAAACTCCTGATGCTCACTATATGAAAGCCATGGCGCTGATGAAATCAAATCAGCGCACACGTGCTGCTGGCGAATTTCGTTTATTGGTTCAAAACTATCCGCACACCGAGGACGCCCGCAAAGCGCTCTCACAACTGCGCGCCATGGGGGTGTCGGCATCAACCGCCACCTCCGCCAAGCGCCGTCAGTGAATTGATCTGATTTGTTCCGCGCGAATCTCCGGCGCTCCCCCGAATGCCTTGATCGACATAGCGTCTGCCGGAGGAAAAACCAGGTTCGTGCTTGTCACTCTCCCGCTATCCGCAAATACTTCGATCGAACATCGATCCACCAAAACCTTCAATTCCAGTTCCTTCCCGCTCAAAACAAGCGGCGCCTCCAGACGGGCCGAAAAGTCGCTGCTGAATCCTACGAGTCCTGAATGCGTCCGATCCACAAACAAAACCTTACGCCGAATGCTGTAGCCGATCGCGGTATATTTCCCATCGCCCATCAAAATGCGCCAACCCACTTCATCGCCCTTGTCCAAAGGCAGCGCGTCGGCGAAGCGGAAAGAGTGCGTCTTGAGCTCGCCCGTCTTCCCGTCTGCCAGCGCTCGTAACTCCTCGATCGGCTGCTGAACCAAACGGATACCCTCCGGTGTCTCGCGCAGTGAAAGCTCGCGCGGTATGGTCATCTGGCCGCGCCACGGACTGGTCGGCAGTTTCGCGGCGTACTGCCAGTTATCCATCCAGCCGATCATCACCGGTTTATGCTCCCGCGGCAACCCATTGAACGTCAGCGCACAATAACAATCCTTGCCGTAATCGGTCCACATCGTCTGCGTCGCCTGGTTATCGTTGACGAATCGCTTGCCGTCGAATCGCCCCACAAAATACTGCTCGCCGGAGCCGCCCAGCCGCGCGCCCGGATTCACTCCCACCTTCATCACCCAGCGCGCCTCACCGGCTTTCCCTTCCACCGGCAATCGAAAAAGCTCGGGGCACTCCCATTGGCCACCCGTCGCCCCTGCCGGGCCAAACTCACTGAGCGCTGTCCATTTTTTGAGATCGGGCGAGCCATAGATTTTTACTTTATGCTCATTGGGTAGAGAGGCTACCATCACCCAGTGTTTCCGTTCAGTGGACCAAAACACTTTTGGATCACGAAAGTCGGACATATGCAAATCCAACACTGGATTGCCGCCGTATTTCCTCCACGTGCGTCCGCGATCGTTGCTATAAGCCAGATTTTGGGTCTGCAGCGCGGCCTGGCTCTTCGTCTCCGGAGTGTGCCCGGTATAAATCGCGACCAGGCATGCCTTGCCCTGCGTGCAAAAACCACTGGAGTTGTTTTCGTCCACCACCGTGCTTCCCGTGAAGATCATCACGCCATGCTCTTCCGGCAAAGCCACCGGTAGTTCATGCCAGTGCAGCAGGTCATTGCTCACCGCATGCCCCCAGCTCATGTGGCCCCATTCGTCACCAAATGGATTGTATTGAAAAAAAAGATGGTATTCGCCTTCGAAATAAACCAGCCCGTTTGGATCGTTTGTCCACTGCGACTGCGGCGAAAAGTGATACTGCGGGCGGAATGGCTGGTTCCAGTCATCCGTCGGCGCACTCGGCGAAATAACACCGCATGATAAAAACGCTAGGAGCAGCGATACCCGCAAATTTGCCATTGGGCCATAAGGTATCACGACGGACAAAACAAAACCGACCGCGAAGGAGCGGTTGCCCTACTTGCCTGGCGAGCTATACGTCTGATCGTAAAGCGCAACCACCGGCTGCGTGATATCGATGTTATCCGCCGAATAAATCACTTGCGACGCCCCTGAACCGGACTCGACCACCAGCGTGTACTTATTCTCTTTGGCGTATTTCGTAACGACTGCCATTAGCTTCTGGCCCAACGCTTGCAAAACTCCCTGCTGCCGGTTCTGGACATCGTCTTGCGCGTCCTGGGTGTCACGTTCCAGCTTTTTCTTTTGCAGATCTATATCCTGCGCTAATTGCTGCTTCTTCTCGTCACTAAGCAGATTCGATCCTTTCGCCAGCTCATCCTGCAAGTGCAAAATCTCTTGCTGCCGAGCATCGAATTCTTTCTGCTTGGGTGCCACTCTTGCCTTCAAATCCTCCAATGCCTTCTTCCCGTCCTTCGTGGTGACTAGCGCCTGCTGTACATTAATAACCGCGATTTTGATTGGTGCTTCCTGCGCGCCTGAGATACTGGCCCCCAAGCCCGTGACCAGCAGCATTGCTAACACTTTTTTCTTTCCTTGCAACTTGAACCCCATTGCCTACGTCCGCTCCTACACAGGAACGATCAGCCGCTTGAGTTCTTGCAAATTGTTTTTGCTGATTATGCTGCGAGACAGGCGCTTTCACAACGGTAAATCTAATCACGCGGATCTCGCCCTGGCGCAGGCCTGTGCTGCCGGTGACTCCGCGGCGTGGCAGCAGTTCCTGGCTCGCTATACTGCCAAGCTGCAAGGCGCAGCTTTTTCCCTGGTGAAGGACAAACTTCTGGCGCGCGAACTTACCGATACCCTGTTTGCCGACCTATTTGCTAACGGGAGCGCTCCGTCCTCTAAACTCGCCAGTTATACCGGGCGTGGTTCGCTTGAAAGCTGGTTGAAGGTTCTCCTCTTTCAGGCCAACATCGATCGCTACCGATCGGAGCGCCGCTTTACCACCTTTGATGAAAACGTGCGGCAGCTGGCGGGCTCATCTCTAATCGCGTTCGATCCGGCAGTGCAAAGCAACGAAAAATTTGAGATGAGCTTACGCGAAGCGATTCAGGATCTCAACCTCGAGGAACGCCTGATCCTGGCCGGCCATTTCTTTGACCAGCAGAATTTAGCCTGCATCGCCCGCCTGCTGCACGTGCACGAGTCCACGGTAAGCCGCCGTCTGCAAAAAGCTTTGACTAAAATCCGCAAGGGCGTCGCGCGCAAGCTCAAACGCTCCGGTCTGCAAGAACCAGGTCTAGCGAATCTCTATGAAATAAATTTCGGGAACATCTCGCTCGATCTGCACGCCGAGCTGCTGTTCGGAATAGATACGGTGAAAGAACGCTTCTAATGGCCGCTGCTTCCCATCCCGATACTGAATTGCTCGCCGCTTTGGCCGAGGCCACGCTTCCCACACCCGAACACGATGCCTTGATGAGGCATGTTTCACACTGCCAGCGATGCCGCGCGTGCCTGTTGTTCCTGGCCTCTACTCAGCCTCAGACTTTGCGGGTGTGGGGCTTTCCTTACCGCAGTGTTGCCGCTGTACTATGCATCGTTCCGCTCCTTACAATCGTACTGTTTATCACACAACACAAGCCGCACTACGCTCTGCCTGAAACCTACGCTCCGGTTCTGCCGCCCGGACTGCTGAACGTATCCCTTGCGTTACCGTCCCAAAGTTTCTATCGTCGGTTTCCGATTAACTCGGGACCGCGCCCATCATCCTCTTTCGAGCTCACTTTCCAAACGCATATCGTGGTACAAACTGAACGAGGGGAGCGCTGGCTCACCCTGGTAAATCCGTTGGCTCGCGCGAAGCGCAATTAACGCTTGCAGCAATGCAGCGGAAGCCTACCCGGCGTAACGAAATGAAGAGCAAGCCGCTGGTGTTACTTCAATTTTCTTAACCACGCTGGTAAGCTGCGACAGGATCGCCAAATCTCGTAAAGCTTCAACTGCCGACGAACGCCTCGCGAATTTTGACCTCTGTTTCTAATAAGCCTTTTGCCCGTTGGCACGACCCGGAGGGCGGACAGAGTAGCGCATTTGCGATTTTGAAAGTGCTTAAGCTAACGTTGATGGGGTGGGTCCGTTGGTTAATACCTGATTAATCCGCTGGTACTGTGACACACGGAAGTACCTTGCTATCCTAACCACCACGACTCGTTCATGCCTCCGTTCCCGCATCCTCTTCCACGTCTTTGCGTAGCCTTGGGTTTTCCAAATGCAAGCGAGTTAGGCAAAGCGGCGGAGCGCGAGTGCAAGGACGGAACAACGTTCTTCGAGTTTCGACTCGATTACCTGACGAATCCAAACTCGGGCGTCGAATTGATTCGTCGATTTCGTCAGGCGCATCCTGAAACGCACATCCTGGCGACGTGCCGCCATCGCCGCGCCCACGGACATTTCTCTGGAACGGCCGAAATGCAGATCGCGATTTTAAACGCCAGTGCCGAGGCAGGCGCTTCTTTCGTCGACCTCGAAATTGAAACCGCCGAAATCGCCAAAGGCTCTCTACTAGCGCTGCGCGACCGCTCGCTGCTAATCGTTTCGTATCACAATTTTCAGAATACGCCAGCGCTCGACGGCATATTGCGACGCCTGAAAAGAGTGCCGGCGGACGTTTACAAGATCGCCACCACCGCTCGTAAACCGACCGACAATCTCCGGCTCATCCAGTTCACGCGGCAGCACGATGATTCCGCTCTGGTGCTGCTCGCCATGTCGGAGGTCGGTGCGTCGAGCCGCATTCTGGCGCCCGCGCTCGGATCAATATTTACTTACGCCGCGCCGAGTGAGCACGCCGGCACCGCGCCCGGGCAGATCCCGGCCAAAGTGTTGCGCTCCCTCTATCGTGAGGAAAAGTTAACCAAATACAGCCGCGTGTTTGGCGTGATCGCGGATCCGGTTTCGCATTCGAAATCTCCTTTCATTCACAACCGGGCTTTTCAGGCGCGGCGGGTCGACGCGGTGTATTTGCCATTCCTTGTCAGTCAAAACAATCTGGGCGATTGGATGAGCTTTGCATCTAAACTGCCCGTTGCCGGCTTTAGCGTCACTATCCCTCATAAGCGGCGAATTCTTCGCTATCTCGATACGGTCGAACCGCTGGCGCGTCGCATCGGCGCCGTCAACACAGTCTGGCGCAAGGCAGGAAAGTGGCGCGGTACGAACACCGACACCGAAGGAATCCTCAAGCCGCTCAGCAAGAAAGTGCGTCTGCCGAATTCCTCCGTGCTCATTGCCGGATATGGCGGAGCAGCACGCGCAGCAGCGGTTGCGCTGCACGACGCAGGCGCTCGCGTTACCATCACCGGTCGCAATCCCGCTCTCGCGCAGTCGCTCTCCCGCGTGGTGAAAGGCGAATCGATCACGCTCAAACAAGCGCAAAACAGGCATTTTGACGTTCTTATTCATGCCACGCCGCTCGGCATGCTTCCCAACACGAATGAGTGCGTCTTTCCGGAAGAAATCCCGGCGGATCTGGTCTTTGACATGGTTTACAACCCCGCCGAAACTTTGTTGCTGAAGCGAGCGAAAGCCCAAGGATGCGCGGTCATTCCGGGTACCGAGATGCTGCTTGCGCAAGCGGTCTCCCAGTTCGAAATCTGGACCGGCGAAACCGGCCCGCAGGACGTCATGCGCGCCGCCCTCGAATCTCATCTGTAAAGACTTGAGGCGAACGGCCTTTTATAATGTGCGCATGAGTGCCCACCGCGATTCTCGCTCGCGCCTCACACGGCGCCAATGGACTGCTCTGGTTGTCGCCGCCGTACCGCTGGCCGCTCAGGTCACCACTACCACCACGCCGCCAGCCGGCGCGCCCGCTCCCGCCAAGCCGGCCGCTACGCCCCAGGAACGCGCACGGAAAGCTTACGCCGATATTCATGAAACGAGTGACCTGTTGTCAAAAATCGAAGTCCCGATGAATGTTGAGCCGGCATTCTCGTTCCGGGCTTAGGCGTAGATGGGCAAACCCAAGAGCAAACTCGATCAGGCCACGGTTCCTTTCGCCACTCTCACCGAACTCAGCACGGCCCTTCGCGCGCACAAAATCTCGTCGGTTGAACTGACCAAAATCCTGGGCAAGCGCCTCGAGAAAATCGGCCCTCAATACAACGCTCTGGCGTGCTCGCTAGTTAAAGACGGCCACAAACAGGCCAAGGATGCCGATTTCGAATTGAAGCGCGAACGGTTCCGCAATCCGGTGCAAGGCGTTCCCTACGCAGTGAAAGATCTGATCGCGGTTGCCAAATACCCGACCACCTGGGGCGCCAAGCCCTTTGCTGATCAGGTCTTCGATGAAGATGCAACGGTGGTGCGAAAGCTTTCGGATCAGAGCGCAGTGCTCATTGGCAAGCTTTCTATGATCGAGTTGGCTGGCGGCGGCGGTTATAGTTCCGCCTCTGCCTCTCTGCAGGGCCCGTGTCTGAATCCGTGGAACAAAATGTATTGGGCCGGCGGCTCATCAAGCGGATCCGGT
This sequence comes from Bryobacteraceae bacterium, assembly GCA_036272575.1. Taxonomy (GTDB): domain Bacteria; phylum Acidobacteriota; class Terriglobia; order Bryobacterales; family Bryobacteraceae; genus Bog-105. Next base: position 118,397 of record DATAYL010000120.1, read on the forward strand.
GCTGCGGTCGCGGCCGGCCTGGTGCCTTACGCGCTCGGTTCGGAGACCTCCGGCTCCATCCTCACGCCCGCCTCTTACTGCGGCATCACCGGGCTCCGGCCGACTTACGGTTTGGTGAGCCGCCACGGCGCGATGGCCCTCTCCTGGACTCTGGACAAAATAGGTGTTCTCGCCCGCTCCGCCGATGACTGTGGCTGGGTGCTCCGCGCCATTGCCGGCAAGGACGATGATGACCCCGGATCAGCCCGTAAGAATTTCTACTACACGCCCGAGTTCTACGCTGGATTCCCCACGACGAAAGTCGGTTACGCCGAAGCCGATTTCGCCGAATGGCCTGACGAACCGCTGCGGCCCGCCTTTCAAAATGCGCTCACGATGGTGAAATCGATCGGCGTGCAAATGATCGAGACCACACTGCCTGACTTCCCCTACGGCCCGATCATCGGCACAGTCATTGATGCGGAAGCTGCCTCGATCTTCGAACAATTTATTCGCAGCGGACGTGTGGACCAGCTTGCCGACCAGAGCCAGATCGATGGCCTTAAGGCTTCGCTCACTTACTCAGCGCTCGATTACCTGAAGGCCATGCGCGTGCGGACCCAAATTCAGACTGCGTTTGATGAGCTGTTTGGCGGCCTCGACCTCTTGATGGCGCCGACGCACTTCAGTCCGCCGGATCGCGCCGACCAGCCCTTTGATGAAACGGAACCCAAGCGTCCTGATAAACGCGGAGTCGGTCACGGCCTTGTGCCCGCGTCGAATCTATGCGGCTTGCCTGCGATCACCATTCCCTGTGGTTTTGTGAACGGACTGCCTGTCGCTCTGCAGATCGTGGGTCCGCCTTTTTCTGAAAACCGCATCCTCGCCTTCGCGCGCGAATTTCAAAACCGTTCGGATTTTCACAAGCAACACCCGCCCGGCGTTTCTTAAATTCGTCCCGCCTCGACCAGTCCAATTGCCCCAATCACCAGGAAGGTCGTGACAAATACCGAGACCGCTCCCAACCCTCTCCTGTTTGGCAAAACTGCATGTACGCCAAGGAACAGGAAACTGCCGCCAATCAGCGCAATCACGCCCGATGTCCACCACGAGCCGAAAGCCGCGAATCCTGATCTGCTGGCCGCTGGCTCCACCCCCGCGCCCACCAGCGTGACCAATTCCACAGCCGTCCCCACCAGTGCCGCTTTCCAAATATCGGACAAGCGCTGCCGCGTGATCCATCCCACCGCGACGCCTTCCGGGATTTTGTGGAGTGCCAAACCTAATGGAGCCGAGATCTTCGCAATCCTGATATTTTCCAACGCGCTCACCGACCACCCGTCTATAAAACTGTGAATCGCGGTAGCGGCCAGTAGGGATGCGAGCGCCTTTTGGTTCAAGATCGAACCGGAATGAACAAACAGGTGATCGGTCCAGGCAAACGCGATGCATACCGCCAGCATTATCAGAGTGGCCCATAACCAGCCTGAGGTATCCGCCGCTTCTGGTAGCAGCCAAAAAAGTGAGATTCCGGCTAACAGGCCGCCGCCGATCGCTGCCAGATACCTTGAAAAAAATGCGCTGGAGTGACCCAGCAAAATCCCCCCGCACACGCCGAGCAGCGCCAGCAGCGTGATAAAGAGTGCAACCGTCATTTACCGGTCTGCTGGTCGGTAACCTTCACGACGAAGTAGGTGAACGGCTCTGTTTTGACGAGCAGCTGGTGCGGAGTTCCCGCGGGGATATGGATCACGTCGCCCGCGCTGACTGAATGCCGCGTGCCGCCCTCAATGGATGATCCGCGCATCTCGCCCGGCTTGGTCGTGTGCGCGCCAACGAGTTTGCCGCCGGTCACCAGCACGCCGCTTCCGCTTTCGACAACAAACACGTCCGCCTCGTGCGCATGCAATTCAGACGAGCCAGTCGCATCACGCCGCACATATAGAAGGTAATGATTACCGTAACGCGCCAACGCATGATCCGCATATTCCGCCCCCGTTGTGGGCGCCTGTTTTCCGAGCGTTTGAAGATCTTTGGAGGTGTAGATATCCACGTCAGCAGCAAATATGCCAGCCGGCCACAAGGTGAACGCGAGGATGAGTGCAGGAATTTTCATATGATGTGTCTCGACTTCTTAGAATACGAAAGAGCCAGTCTACTTGCGCATCTGCGCAAGAAAATGATCCGCGGCCACTTGAATCCCGTCTATGTGGGCCCCTGACTGCCCTAGCAATCCGACTTGCAGAAGATTGTTCTCAACTCCGTAGGCGAGGAAATGCGCGTGTTCGCGAACAAAAACGGCATAGGTTTCCGGACGATGGAACGATGCATCGCAACAAGCGAGGAGCCCCTCAAAACCGAAGTACGCGAAATCATCAGATGAAGCTGTCACATAATAGAGCCGATTCTTCAGTGATGGCGAGGCGTAAAGTATCAGAGATGCAAAATCGGCAAAGTTTAGAATTGCGATCGGATCTTCTGTTGTCCCCATATTAAGTAACGGATGAAGATCCAGCGGTTTGCCGGGCGTTGTGTTGAGTCGCTGTTTGGAACTGGGCTCAATCAGCCACTCGCCCTCCCTGTGCAATCGTCTGCTTAGAAGGCGTCCGGTATTCACTAATACTCCTGCGCTCATGAGCAACGCCATCGCCCACGGAAGCCACGCCCGCCTCACACGCCATCCGCTAGCAAGTCCGGTCACAATGGAAATACCGGCTGCCGTCGAAATAAAATAGCGATGAAAAAACGGCGCGTGCGCCAGCTTAGCCAGAAAAACGCCTGTCACTGGCACACCCAGAAACGACAGTCCCAGTAACATCTCGAGAAAAGCCGGTGTCCTCCGTATCGGTTCTTCTGGCGTGTTCCGTCCAATGAAACGTTCTGCTGCAAAAACCAGCAACGCTCCGAAAATAATCACCAGACAAGGTTCAAGCAGAAATTGAAAGCAGTAAAGCACCTGCTGCCAACCAGGTTTGGCGATTTCTCCGAAGTTGGTTTTCGTTGAAAGCTTATGGAAAGAATGCAACAGCGCGATGTAAAGCAGACCCGCGAGAAAAGTTGGGATCGCCATGCTGAACCAGACCGGCCAATCGAATCTTCGCCGCGGCCAGGTTCGATAGAGTTCGACCAGGACGAATGGCGCGAGCAACGTTAACGCAAAACAATGCATCATGAAGGCGCCAAATAAAGCGGTTCCGAAGCCGGTCAACCACAAGCTTCGTCTCTTCGTTTGGTCCATTGCCGATTGCCAGCAGACAATTGCCAGGCCGCAAAATCCCAGAACCACTCCGTGCGGCCGCGCTTCGTAGGCGTAATAGTAAGCCTGCGTTAGCATCGGAAACAACATGGCTACTAATCCGGCCAACACCCCCGCCCGTCTTTGCACAAACCTAAATAGGCACAAAGACAAAAGCCAGAAGCCGAGTATCTCCGGCAGCCTCGTAACTACTGGTCCCTCGCCAAATAACGAATTACCGGCGCGCGTGAGCCAATAAAAAAATGGGGGATTGAAGTCGATGCCGATACCGAGTGCGTGCCACAACGCCTGCGTACTCGGTAATCGCGCGAAGTAGACGGTGAACAACTCGTCGTACCAGAAGAATTTTTCCGAAGCTCGCAGAAAAATGTCGGCAAAGTAGAACAGTGACACTAACAGCGGGACCACAACCGCTGGCCGGAGTAACCGGTCTACACGCTCTATCGCGGTGCTGGGTGCGCTCTCTGTATGCGGCATTCTGTTCAAGTTTACCCAGCTAAACCGTATTCATAAGAGCACGCGTTTGTATTGGCCAGTGTGAAAAAATGCTTAGCAGTGAAGCAGATCGCAGATTTCTTACGGGCTGCACTGCATGCCTAAGCTTTCGATCGTTATACCCGCATATCAGGACGAGTTCTCTATCCACGCGAATTTCTTATCTCTGAAATCAGAGTTGGACCTGCACGTCCACCTTTTTTCATACGAGATCATCCTGGTCAACGATGGTTCGCCAGATAATACGATTCTCGCCCTCGAAGAGATCCACAATGAATTCCCCGGCTTAGTCGGCGTCGTCAATCTGACCCGTAATTTCGGCCAGGTTGCTGCCATTTACGCTGGTCTCGGCCGGTGTACGGGCGATTGCGCGGTTGTCATTTCGAGCGATTTGCAAGATCCTCCAGAGCTCATCGCGCACATGTTCAGATGCTGGCTCAACGGCGCCAAGACCGTCATCGGAGTACGTGAAAGCCGGGAAGATTCTTCCTTCAGCAAAATCACCTCCCGACTGTTCTATAGGCTGATGCAGCGCTATGCCCTGCCGAGCATTCCGACCAGCGGCTTCGATTTCTTTTTAATTGATCGCTCGGTCTTAGCTCGTCTGCTAAATTCAACTGAGCAAAACGGATTTCTGCAGGGCCAAATCCTTTCCGCCAGCAGCAAAGTAGTGCAGCTTCCTTACAAGAGGCGCGCCCGGAAATTGGGCAAGTCTGGCTGGACTCCGCTCCGCAAATTGAAGTACTTTGTCGATGGCTTTGTCGCCTATTCCTTCGTCCCCATTCGCTCCATCGCGTTGCTGGGCCTCCTCGTATTTGTATTGGCCGTTTTGCTGTCATTTGCTTTGGTTCTGCAACGTCTTCTTTTTGGCACCGAAGCCCCAGGGTGGAGCTCGGTAATGATCGCTCTTCTCGTCCTGCACGGCTTCGAACTTCTGGCCATTGGCATTGTAGGCGAGTATGTCTGGCGCGCTTTGGATCAAGTGCGGCCGCGTCCCCTTTACTCGGTCGATTACTTTAAGCCACCCGTTACGGAAACCCGAGAGTGAAACCGCTACTCATCATTGGAAGCAGCGGTCACGCGGCAACCATCATCGAAGCAATTGAACTTCGCGCCGAGTATCAAATCATTGGCTTAATCGATTCCTTCGAATGCAAAGGATCCCTTAAACATGGCTATGCAATTCGTGGAACTCTGGAGGACTCAGTGGCAATTGCAGAGTCTCTCGGGTGTTCCTCTTTTTTTGTAGCTGTAGGCGACAACTGGAAGCGCTGGAGTGTGGCCAGCTTTCTGAAATCTAAGATGCCTGGCATGGATTTCCCAATCGTCCTCTATCCCAACGTCATGCTCTCTAAATCCGCAAGCATTGGTCCCGGCACCGTTGTGATGCCGGCGGGAGTTATTATGGCCAACGCCTCTTTGGGGGAGGGATGCATCGTTAATGCCGCGTCAACCATCAATCATCATTCCCACATGGAAGACTACTCGAGCGTGGCAAGTGGTGTGCATTTGGCTGGGCAATGCGGCGTCGGCTTCCGCAGCAGCGTGGGACCTGGGGCTGTTCTGAGGGAGAAGTGCACGGTTGGCCGTGATAGCGTGGTGGGAGCCGGATCCGTCGTCCTGAATGATATACCAGATAAGGTTCTAGCCTACGGTGTTCCGGCCAAAGTGATTCGGCAACGAACTCCGGACGAACCATACCTACGGTGAGAAGAAAAAGACTTGCGACCCGCTCACCTGGCCATTAGCACCGGCCGCCCTCATTTCCCCGAACCCCTCCACGTCGGCCGTCCCAACATCGGCTCGGAAGAACGTCTGCTCCAACGCATCCAGCAAGTTCTGGACCGCCGCTGGTTCACCAATCTCGGTCCCCTCGTCCAGGAATTCGAAGATAAGCTCAAGCAAACCCTGGGCGTGCGCCACTGCATCCCCATTTGCAACGCCACCATTGCCCTCGAAATCGCTATCCGCGCTGCCGAACTCAAAGGCGAAGTCATCGTCCCTTCGTTCACCTTCATCGCGACCGCCCACGCCTTGCAGTGGCAGGAAATCACACCCGTTTTCTGCGACGTGCAACCCGGCACTCACAATCTCGATCCCGCTCAAGGTGCGCGCCTTATTACGCCGCGCACTTCTGGCATTATTGGCGTGCACGTTTGGGGCAAACCGTGCGATCACGCCGCCCTACAGCAGCTCGCCGACCGCCACGGTATCACTCTGATGTACGACGCCGCCCATGCTTTCGGCTGCTCGCTTCACGGTACGCCCCTTGGGAACTTCGGGCTTTGTGAAGTCTTCAGCTTCCACGCCACCAAATTCTTTAACTCCTTCGAAGGCGGCGCAATTGCGACTAACAACGATGAGCTCGCGCGCAAAATCCGCCTGATGAAAAACTTCGGCTTCTCCGGCGTCGATCAAGTGACCTTCCTTGGCACCAACGGCAAAATGACTGAGATCGCTGCTGCAATGGGCCTCACCGGCTTGGAAAGCCTGGCCGACACGGTCGCCGTCAATGTCCGTAACTACACGCAATATCGAGCTGAGCTGGCACAACATCCCGGCCTCGAAATGATTCAGTTCGATGAAGCCGAAGATAACAATTACCAGTACATCGTCTTTGAAGTTGAAGAAGAGCTCACTGGCATCAGCCGCGATGAACTCGTCCAAATCCTCAAAGCGGAGAACGTTCTGGCGCGCCGCTACTTCTATCCGGGTTGCCATCGCATGGAGCCCTATTGCTCCTATTTTCCGCACGCGGGATTGTTGCTGCCGCACACCGAGCGCTTATGCAGCCGCGTATTGGTGCTTCCCACCGGCACCACGGTCGCGCCCGAGGACATTCAGGCTATCTGCCAGATCATCAAAACTGCGCTGGCCTGCCCGGAAGCCTGCCGCGCCATCTTACAGGCTTCGGCTTACTCGCTCGCCGAACCCTAACCGCGCAGAAAACAATTCCGCCATTTAATACTGCGAGTTCGAACGTAAATCGCGTCGCGCCCTCAGATCGGGAACGTGCTTATATGAACTCTCCAGACTGCAGAACAAATTAAATTTCAAAATGTACCAGAGTGCCGCAAAGCCGTCGGCTAAACCGATTTTTTTCCCTTCTTCGTAAGTCCGCCCGCGATACGAAATCGGCACCTCATACATGGCGCATCTGAGCTTCGCCGCTTTGGCCGTCACTTCGATTTCAAATCCGAAGCCTGTGCTCGTGATGAGCATGTTACGAATGATCTCACCCCGGAAGGCCTTGTAACCTGTTTCCACATCCGTCATGTTGACGTTCGTGAAAAGATTAGAAAGAAAGGTAAGCCCTTTATTGGCAAGATAGTGATAAAAATAGAGCACCCGCGCCGCTTTCCGCACCAGGAAACGAGAGCCGTATACCACATCCGCTTCGCCGCACAAAATCGGTGCGATCACTTCCCCTATCTCTGAAGGATCGTACTCCAGATCAGCGTCCTGAATGATCACGATCTCGCCTGTCGTTAATGCAAAACCGGTCTTCAGCGCCTCTGTTTTACCGCGATTCAGGGCGTGATGCGCTACTTTGATGCGTGCGTCTCCCCGCGCCAGCTCATCCGCGATTCTTCCCGTCTCATCCGTAGAGCGATCATTGACGATTACTAATTCTTTTACGTGCGGCTGTTCGAGCACGCGGCGCGTCACACTCAGTAGAGTGGCTTGTTCGTTATAAGCTGGGATAACGACCGAAAGGCATTCTTGCATTCCCTTGAAGGATTATAATTCAGCACAAAATTCTCTTGCCTAATTTCAGACGCGATTCCAAGACTGTCTTCAGCTTAGTTTTTTTTGCGTTGCTTATTTTCGAGCTGGCGCCCATCTGGTATTTCCCATATTTTCCTTCGGCTGACGGCCCCTCGCACCTGTTCAATTCCTATGTCTTCCTGAATTACTCCCACACGCCCATCTTCCAGGCCGCTTTCACCCCGCAGATTCCCCCGGCCGGCAATCTGACCGGTCACGGCCTCGTCATTGTGCTGATGCGCCTCGGCGTGCTGCCGGAGACCTGCGAAAAACTTGTCGTGAGTCTCTGCATCGTAGCGCTAGCCCTGGCCTTCCGCTATGCCGCGACCAGCATCAAAGGCGTGCATCCCGCCGCCTCGCTCTTCGTTTTTCCGTTCCTTTACAACTGGCCCATGCAGATGGGCTTCTGGAGCTTCAGTTTAGGCGTTCCCTTCATCCTCGTCGCCGTCGGCCTCTGCTTGCGTTATCACGGCGCCTGGAATCTCCGCAGCCTGAGCTGGCTATTTGTCACCGCCGCCGCCGTCTACGCCTGCCATCCGCTCAGTTGGGCGGTTTGCGGCCTGATGGTTGCTCTGATGTCCATTGCCTCCGAGGGTCCTGCGCTCCTCACTGCATCGAATCGCTCCCGAGCATGGCGGCAAACATTGCTGCCCATCCTCATCTTTATTCCCTTTGCGATCCCGAACCTGATCTTCGCGCGCCAGAATGACGCCTTGTCTTTTGACCACCTCACCTCTCTGCGCGAAATGCTGTGGCCTGTCTACACCACTGAGCCCGTGCATATCTTTGCGGCCGACTCCCGCGCCGCGCGCGCGCTGTTTCTCTTCCTTGTCCTCGCCTCCCTTGCTAATCTTGCCTGGCGTCGAAGAACAAAAATCACTTATCCCGACACTCTGCTTTCTCTCGCCGTCCTGCTCTTCCTGCTCGGCCTTTTCAGCCCCGGGCGCATCGGCGAAGGAAGTTTTATTGAAGTCCGCTTTCTCCTCTTCGGCTTTCTCGTTCTCTCGCATTGGCTTGCGATCACCCTGCCTCGACCGCTTATCCAGATTGCCTCTACTCTTGCCGTGCTCCTTTCGATCTGGCTGACCCTTGCGCGTCTGCCCGCCTGGAAAAAAGCAAATATCGAATTATCGAGCATCGCCCGTCTCGGCAACCGGCTCGTGCCAGACAGCTTCGTGTGCCAGCTCGTCTATCGCCCGGATTCGGAAAATGTCGAGCCCCTCGATCACGCCATCGATCTTTGGACCGCGAGGCACGCGGTCGATGTTCTGGATTACGAGGCCGCTCGAAAAGCCTTCTGGACGCGCTTCCGGCCCGGATATTATCTCGATGAAAGTTATCTCAAGCCCGCCTCGCACACCGACTTCGAAGCGGCCCTAGCGCGCTTCGAGCAGCGCACCGGCAAAAAGCTCGACTACATTCTGATCACCGATAACAAATTGGCGCCCAAAACTGCTCTCGAGCGTGTGCTCCCGACCCAATCGCACGAATACCGGCTGATTGCTACCGGGCCGCCTAACATCGCCCTATTCGAGCTAACCTCGCTGCTAAAGGGAAGGCAGTGAAATCAACCACCGCTAATTGTCATCACTCTTCGCCCTTTTTCCAACTCGTCCCGCAAAACGCCTTTCAATCTCGTGGAACTCGGGATGGGCTCTTGAATAGCTGTTCATGCTCCTAGACACCTGCGACAACGCATCGGAGATCTTTTCGAAATGTGCAGTATCTCTTGCCGTGATACCAGCGATTTGCCTTCCGCAAACCGGATCAGCTCTTTTGCTGTGGGCCAATGATTAGCTCCGTCTAACGTGAACGCCATTCTGTTCTGTGGCAAGTAAACCGTCGTGGTTACCAAGTCGTAAACGGGCGCCGGATGTGCTCCCCGCGCAGATCGTGGTAAAGCACGCCAAATTTGTTGAGAGAACTCCTGGAAACGTCGCACCACGTTCGTCTCGTAACTACCCCGGTATTTTTCGTCTGTACGCCTGCCGTTCAGAACGCAAAAATCGGCCGCAAGTCGAAACGCTCCATGACCAGGGCGCTCCCATCTTCTGAAAGCCGATGCGGCGGTACATGCAAGCCGCACTTCGCGGCAACTTTCAAGCAAAAAACTCGTTCGCCCCAAGTCGGGAAACTCGGCCGGGTCCCAAAGCTTAACGATATGCGTTTCGCCGCGAACACATTGACGATCGTTTATGCCTCACCTGACCGTCCGCCTGGAAAGCTTCCGGATCGCGTACCAGGAATTTCGGTTGCACCCCGCTGATGCCTGAGTACGCGGCGAAGCGTTCGATCAAGTAACGGAAAAAATCGCCACCCCGCCGATTCACCAAAATCTCGTCCACCGACTGAAAGGGCACGTTCTCACCCAATGACCTGTGCCCGTTCAATCGTCGGCTTCGTCTTCACTGATGCGAAGCTGACTTGCTGGTCCGCGCGCAA
>DATAYL010000121.1:0-13421 GCA_036272575.1 Bryobacteraceae bacterium
CTCTTTGTATTGGCCTTGGCCGAAGCCATGCGAGCACAACAGGCAGGCGGCGACCTAACATCAAAGGTACAGTTGGCTGTCCTCGAAAACACAGCGGGCGCGTACGAAGACGCCGCTCGCAACGCGCTTGCGGTCGAACAGAATCACGATCTTACAAATGAAGTTCGCGCATCCGCAGCCGGTATTGCGGGATTGAGTTACGAAAGCCTTCACCAGGCGGACAAGGCCGTTCAGTATCTGAGGGAAGCCATCGAACTGGATCCTTCGCAAGAGAATTCCTACTTGGCGCTAGCCGATTTGCTCGAACAATCGCAGAAATATTCCGATGCTGTGAGCGTGCTGGATCAAGGCCGAGCGAACATACCAGGTTCCCTCGCAATCCTCTTGCCCTTGGGGGTCGACCTCGTTCGGGCGGAGCGTTACAAAGAGGGTGCCGCGGTGCTGCGTCGGGTACTAGAAAAGGCTCCGGAAACTGAGCAGGCTTACATCTCCATCGCCGATGCCTCGCGCAAAATGGGCGACACCGCGCAGGAAATAACGGCTCTGCGCACTCTGGCTCGGTACAAACCTGGGTATCCCATGATCCATGTGCTGATTGCACGAGCCATGTTGAACCAGGACCCGGTCCAGTATCCAAAAGTTCTCGAGGAACTCTCCCTTGCGGCCAAGAGCGCGCCAACTGATCCCGATGTATTCTTTCTACGCGGGAAGGCCTATGTAGCGCTAGGCCGCTACAACGAGGCGCTCAGCGCGCTTCAACGGTCCATTGAGCTTCGTCCGCTGGAACCGAGCCCCTATTACCAACTGGCTCGTGTCTACCAGAAACTTGGCAGACCGGAGATGGCTAGGGAACAGTTTGAACGTGTTAAATTCCTCGAAACCTCAAATGCAAATTGAAAATGCAAAACAGGACGAGTCGAATGAAATGAACCGGCGCGAGATCTTGAAAATCGGTGGTGTCGCTATGGCGCACGCGGCAACTGCACAGGCGCAGAGCGGCTCAAAGAAGAGTGTCATTGTTATCGGCGCGGGAATCGCGGGGCTCTCCTGCGGCTATGAGTTAAACAAGCGCGGCCACGATGTAACCATTCTCGAGGCAAGCGGGCGTCCTGGCGGACACGTTCGCACGTTTCACGACCCCTTTGCTGACGGCCTCTACGCCGACATCGGAGCGGAACATTTTTATCATCCCGGCTATACCGAATATTGGCGCTACTTAAAAGAGTTCGGCCTGACTGCAGTTCCCTACCCGCGCCGGGAGAACCATGGTTCGATTTCTGCGTGGGAAGTCCTTTCCGGAAGAATCGTTGCACAGCCGCTCGGTTCTCTCCCAGCTAGGCTTCAATCAGCGCGAACTAGAGTTTTTGTCCACGCACAATTGGGCAGATCTTCCGTTGCTTTACGTTGAGAAATACGTTGATCAAATCCGCGACGAATCGAATCCCTTCGTTCTAGCGCTCAATCAACTGGACCAGGTCACGATGGCTCAAGTGTTGCGCCGCGAAAACGCATCGCCGGCAGCTTTGGAGTTCTTCGGCGGATCCACTCCTGCCTTGCAGATGATCTGGGTAGCGGCTATTAAGAAGCTGCGCGGCACCGACCTCGAAACCAAAAAGCTATTCCGGCTGAAAGACGGCAACCAACTGATGACCGACGCCTTCGCAGAGCGCCTCGGCGAAAAGGTGCATCTGGGATGTCCTGTTGCCGCCATTGAGCACGGCTCGTCCGGAGCTACGGTTGCCTATCGCCAACTCGGCCAGCTTCGAAAAAAGGATGCCGATTACCTGGTAAGTTGCATTTCGCTGGTCATGCTGCGGCAGCTTCCCGTGAGGCCCGCCTGGCCAGAAGCGAAAGCGTTCGTTATTCGTGAATGCCCTACTACACGCGGACGCGAATCGTATTCCAAACCCGCACCCGTTTCTGGAAGACAGACAAAATCAGCCCTAACTGGCTTCCGCCAGATCCCCGGCTGAACGAACTATGGTCCCAAGCTCGCAGGCGCCTCGAGTAGGGATTCATGGGAGCTGCGTCCAACAGTATCGCGAGATGCAGTCCTTTGCCATCGTCGGTTGTTCCCGCCCATGGTGGAAAGGCTATCGCCGAGACGCTGCTCGCCTGCATCGATAAAGAGGCCTGCCGCTCTTTGCCGCGCGTTTCGGCGCGAATTTTCCAGAGCTTCTGGTGTACTCGCCGATGCTCGTCGAAGATCGCCAGCTCGACCTGGTAATTTCCCTCACCGGCAGCAAAAACCCCGCTGAATTCAACGTCGTTGTGCACGTGCTTCAGATCAGTTCTGGCCTGCATCTCGGGACGCATCGCAGGCACGGAAAACGATTGCCCAAGCATCACCGGCCGTTTGTTCTCGGCCTTGATTCGCAGCACAGTTCCGATTGCAGTTTTTCTTCCGCCGAATTCGCTTATCGGGCAAGTTGCCACAAATCCTGCTTCGAAGCGAAAACCAAAATCCAGAAAGGGCTTGACCTCTTCCACCTTGCACTTCAGCCCGCCGTTTGCCTGCGAGCCTTCCAACACGCCGGAGAAAATGTGCTCTTGCTCTGTGGTAAGCGGCAACTGTGCCACCGCCGGCAACGCGGTTGATACGAGCAAGAGCAGGCATGATCTCCCCAACACAGCCCCTCCAAGTTCTTGTTCGATTTTACCCGGTCTCTAATCATAAGTAATGAGAGAATCTCTACAGCGCAATCGTCTGCGCTTCTCACAAGGATCGAATGTCTCATTGCATGAAACTCGCCGGGTTTCTCTGCGCCTTGCTAGCAGCTGCTTCCCTGACGGCTCAAACTCCTGCGCCGACTCCCACACCGCCCCCGACCACGGAACCCAGCCCCGTTCCCGCGCGACCCGTAAAGTTCGACCAGGCCTCGGTCGATCGCGGCCAGAAAACGTTCGTCGCAACCTGCGGCTTCTGCCACGGAACGCATGCCAAAGGCGGCGAGAAGGGCCCCGACCTGCTGCGCTCCGTGCTTGTTCTCGATGACGAAGGCGGCAAAAGCATTGGCCAGGTCATCCGCAAGGGGCGCCCCGAAAAAGGCATGCCCAAGTTCAATCTGCCTCCGGAGCAAATCGTAGACATCGCGAATTTCCTTCATAGCTCAATCGCGACAGCTGCCGATCGCGACAAATATCAGGTGCTCAATATTGTCACCGGGGACGCCAAAGCCGGCCAGGCATACTTTAACGGAGCTGGCCGCTGCAGCACCTGCCATTCCGTTACTGGCGATCTTAAAGGCATCGGCGCCAAGTACGAACCTGTCACGCTGCAAGACCACATCGTCGCTCCTCCCGATCACTGGGGCGATCCACAAGCGAAGCCTCTTATTACTCTGACGGTCACGCTCCCTTCCGGCCAGTCCTTCACGGGTGTTCCTGTCCGCTTCGACGATTTCACAGTCGCGCTGCGCGAGACTACCGGCGATTATCACTCGTTTACACGTCTCGATCAAACCAATCCGCGTGTCGAAATCCACAATCGCCTGCAGGCCCACTCCGACCTGCTCATGCGTTACACCGATGCTGACATTCACAATCTCACTGCTTACCTGGTGACGCTCAAATGAAAATGAATCGGCTCATCCATCGAATACTTGCCGGCACGCTGCTGCCCCTCTGGCTGTCCGCGCAGATGCTCGATCCGGCGCTACTTACCAGACCCGCCACCGACGCCTGGCCCACCTACAACGGCGATTACTCGGGCCGACGATTCAGTCCTCTCACGCAAATCAATCAATCGAACGTCAAGCACCTGAGTCTCGCCTGGATCGATCGCATCAAAGTCGGCCTCACACCGAACGCCATCGTGGGCGGTGAGGGTGCAAATCCCGAAGGCGGTCCTCCCGATCCCGGCGTTACCACTATTAAATCCACGCCACTGATGGTCAACGGCATTCTTTATTTCACGACACCCGACAATGCCTGGGCGGTCGATGCGCGCTCCGGTCAGGAGCTCTGGCATTATTTCTGGAAAACCCGCGGCGGCATCCACATCGGCAATCGCGGCATGGGCATGTACGGCAACTGGCTTTTTTTCGAAACGCCCGACAACTATCTCGTTTCGCTCGATGCCAAAACCGGCAAAGAGCGGTGGCACAAAGAAATTGCCGACGTCAAACAGGAATACTTTTCGACGCCTGCGCCTGTCGTGATCGGTAATCACGTGCTCGTCGGCACTGGCGGCGATTCGCTCGACGTACCCGGCTTCCTCGAAGCACACGATCCGGAGACGGGCGCCATCCAGTGGAAGTGGTGGAGTGAGCCGCTCAAACCGGGCGACCCCGGCGCCGAGACCTGGCCCGACGAATACGCCATGCGTCACGGCGGCGGCATGACATGGCTGCCCGGAACGTATGATCCCGAGCTCCACCTTTATTATCTCGGCACCGGCAATCCGAATCCGGTGCTCACGGGACGCAGCCGGCGCGGCGACGATCTCTACACCTGCTCGATCGTCGCGCTCAATATCGATACAGGTAAGCTCGTTTGGTACTACCAGCCCTCGCCGCACGACACACATGATTGGGATTCTGTTCAAACGCCGATCCTCATCGACGGCACGTTTGAAGGCAAACCCCGCAAGATGCTGGTGCAAGGCAATCGCAACGGCTACTTTTTTCTACTCGATCGCACGAATGGTAAGAATCTGCTCACCTCGCGCATGATCCGCACCATGAATTGGTCGAAAGGCACGAACGCGCAAGGCCAGCCCATTCCAGATCCAGCCAAAGAGGCAACTATCTCGGGCGTGCTGGTCTCGCCTCCATCGGGTGGCGCCACTAACTGGCCAGCCCCCTCGTTCGATCCCGAAACCGGCTATTTCTACGTCGGTACATCGTCGTCATTCAGCATGTTCTACCTGACCGACACAGATCCTCATCCCGAGGGCTATGGCGCGGCCGAGCGCGACGCCGGCTCTTACGGTGGCAGCCTCGAAGCGATCGACTACCGCACCGGTAAGATTGCATGGGAGCATCACTATCCCACGGGCGGCGGAGCGATGGGTATTCTCACAACGGCCGGCAAACTACTCTTCACTGGTGATGGGTCCGGTCACCTGGTTGCATTCGATCCGGCTAATGGCAAGATACTCTGGCACGCCGGCCTTACCGATGATGTCAGCAACGGCCCGGAAACCTATCTGCTCGACGGCCAGCAGTATCTGATTGTGGGCGCAGGCGATTCCCTTTACGCGTTTACGGTCGTGCCCTGACAAAAAAAATAAATTAGGCGGCGGCTTTGGCTTGCTTCATGGATTCGCGATACAGCTGAGCGGCGCGTGCGCCCTTGAGATAGTCTTTAACGTCGTTGAGTGAAAAATCGAAGCCATCATCTTCCGGATACCAGGATTTCCCGTCGTGTTGGGCGGCGGTATAGAGCATGGCGGCGAGCTTCAGGTTTTCTTGTTCTTGGGCGAAGCGGGCTTGCTGGGTGACGCGGAGTTCGGCGAGATCTTTTTCGCGATGACGGCGGAGACGTGCTTCCTGCAATTGCAGATTACGCAATTGCTTTTCGTATTTGAGGAAGGTGTCGAGGTCAGTGAAGCCGGATTTGGCGTCAGGGTTGGTTTGTTCAGTGCGGCCACGAGCGTAGATAGCCATTTCGAGGGTGGGGATGCGCTGCAAACGCCAATCAGTGTCGGCGATGGACTGGACAAGGGCGGACTCGCGCTCGGTGACGGGATTGAACGCTTTGACGTATTGCTCGACGTGGTGCTGGTAGGCAGCGGCATCGTCGGAGGGGAGCAGAATGGTGCGACCGGTGAGCGCGGTTTTCACGGCATTGACGGACGAGCGGGCTTTGCCTTCTTCGGTGCGCGGACCGGTCGAGAGTTGCGCGTTGGCCTGATTAGCGGCGAGACGGGCTTCGGAAACAGCGCTCCCGGACGGTCGCGGCTCTGTTTGGGCTTGTTTGCGGGCTAGTTTTTGAGCGCGGCGTTCAGCAGCGCGGCGAATGGAGCGAGGGGTCATATGTGGGTTCCTCCATTAGAAGAATGCGTAGCTGGTCAAACCGGATTGACGGCCGCAAACGAATAAGGCTTGTCGAGTCAGCGAGAAGAAAAATGTGGAGAGCTTGTGATCAGGAATACGACTCCGTCATGAGAGATCGCTTGCGGTGGAGTAACCCAAGCACCGAGTCACTGGCAAACGCGGGTATTTCGCAAACCTCCGATCCACCTCCGCCAGCAGACACCGGTAAAAGACCGATCCACGATCGGAAGTCACGACTTTACTGTGCCGGCATGTCGCACAAAGCCCGATGCTGCCGGCTGGCAAAACATCTGCAAACACAAAGCCGTCGCGTTCTACTACTTCGCCTGATTGAATCGCGATCGGCGACGAAAACACCGGCGCATCATAGACGACCGTATGAAACTCACCTTTCTCGCCGCACGGGTCCACACCCTCCGGCAGCGTTCGCAAGAAATTTTCATCGAAATCCATACCCGCAAAGGAACGGTCGAGTTTCGCCGGATCCACGCAAGTCACTTTAGCCTTGATCCCAGCTCGAATCATGTCCGCGGCCAACTCATCGGTAGGCAAACCCCAGACCGGAAAGAGCGGCGTCAAACCGGTCGAGCGCATTTGTTCCTCGCGGTACGCGCGAATATCCGCCAGAAACAAATCACCAAACGCGATGGCGGTCACCTGTTCGGCAATCGCACGCTGCCAGATCGCCGCTAACAACTCTTCGTAAACAGCATTCGTGCAGGGCCAGGGCAACTCCACCGTCCACAAAGGCAGGCCCACTCGCTCGGCTTGTGCCTCTACCAGCGAGCGCCGCACCGCATGCATCGCCACTCGATCCGCCGTACAGTTGAAGGTGGTAAACAGCGCCGCTATTTCGATCTCGGGGTCCCGCTGCAGCAAGCCGAGCATCCACGCACTGTCTTTTCCACTGCTCCAGGAGACCAATACGCGCTTCATGTAAGCGATTCGATCAGTTGCCGCAACTCGCCAATGATCTGCGGTTCCAAGAAGATTTCGTGTTCCAGCCCCGGCAGCGTAGTCACGTGAACATCGACGCCGTGCTGTCGAAGCGCGGCAGCATAAGAGTCGGTGAACATGACAGGTGTGACGTGATCTTTGTCGCCCACAACCATGCGCACCTTGGCCGACGGCGCTATCGATCCCACTACCGCGAGCGGCGAAACACTACTCACCGGCTGGTCCCATAGCGGGGTAGGGTAGACATTCTTTACATACTTCCGCCACTTCGGGACGTCGCAAGGGCAGGAAACCAGGAGGGCTCCCTGGGCCAACCCCGGTTCGCGCGCCAGTAAATCGGCCGCAATGGCCGAACCGCCCGAATGTCCCACCAGCACGGTCTTCGACGGCTGCAGTTCAGCTTGCAGTTGCCGGATTGCCGCAGTCAATTGCGCCAGCACCTGCGGCGTGTAATTGTCTCCTGTGGTATTGCCGCGCACGCCATCCGAGTGCCCACCGCGGCCGTCCGTATAGCCAGGCCGCAGCAGTGCCGCCGCGACGATCCCGGTGACGTTTTGGGGAACTCGGGTACAACAGACCGTGCCTACGGCGCCCGCAGGCGCGAGTTCCTTTCTCGTATGGCGCCGCAGCTCGCGGCCTGTGCGCTCCTTCGCCGCGCTCGCGGCAAAGGCGTACTGATAGGAAGGCTTGTTAAATGGCGCATCCCCATGCAGCACAATCACAAGAACCGGGTGACTTTTCGCGTCGGGGCTCGCGAAAATCTCTGCCCTGGTCCGCTGCCCCTCGGCTCCCAGCATCTCCACGCGCTGGGCCATCGCGGACAACGCGCTTAATCCAAGCGCCAGTACAGCCAATGAGCAAAAAGTTTTCCGCAATTTACCTCATGAAGGCGAATTCGTATAGTAACCGGCGCGAGCCTGTACAATCAGCCCCTTTTTCCTGACCGCCAGTTGAATCGTTCGGAACTGATTATCTTCTCCAGAAGCCCGATCCGAAGTGTACCCAATACTGTACTGATTTCGCAGTTCCTCTTCGATCTCTTTGTAAATATCGCTCACGGTTTTCTTTTTGGAAACCTCGAAATAGCCGCCGCCGGTTTCTTTGGAAATCTGTTGCAGAACCTTCTTGCCATCGGGCAGGTTCCGCGACGCGCCGCGCCCTGGACCTCCGCCGTAACCGCCGCCGCCCCATCCTCCATGCCGTCCCATGCCGGGGCCGCTAAAGGGGTTGTAGGCCGGTTCTTGGTCCGCGATCCGGACCGAATACCCCAGGGTGTCCGCCCGCTGCATGTTGCTAATGGCTTCCGCGATCGAAACCTTACTCGAGTTATCCTCGCCATCTGTTAACAGGATCAGCGCCTTGCGCCCTTGCTGCTTCAGCATTAAGTCATGCGCGGCCAGATAAACCGCGTCGTACAAAGCGGTTCCGCCCACTAAACCACCACCGCGACGTCCGCCGCCGCCGTATCCGCGGCCGCCACTCTGCTGGTTATCAGGATCACTGCTACCCGAATTATCACTGCTGCCCGAATTCTGGCCCCATTGCGGCCGGTTCAGCTCGTCCAAGGCTTTCTCCAACTGCACTCGCGACGAAGTCAAATCCTGCAGCAGTTCCACCTCTTTGTCGAAGTGGATGAGAAACGCTTTGTCTTTCTCCGGCCTAAGCACTTGCTCGAGAAACGTCTGGCTGGCATCCCGTTCCGTGCCGAGCATGCGCCGCTCACTGCGGCTCGTGTCTACCAGCAGTCCGAGGGTCAGCGGCAGGTCGGTTTGTCGCGAAAAATAACGGATGGTTTGCGGCCGCCCTTCTTCTTCGAGGGTAAAATCGTCTTTTGTTAAGTCATCGACAATTTTGCCCTGCTTGTCCCGTACGTTTGCAAAAACGTTAACGACTTTCACGCCCGTTGAAAAGGTCGGGGCAGAGGTGTTGGAAGGCGCGGGCGCATTCGCTTGCGCCGGGCTAAACTGACGGGCGTCTAAAATACGGGCGCTTACCAGCCAAACCGCCGTGGCCACTGCCTCCCGGCGCGTAATCGAATTCTGCATGCAGCGTTTGATGTTTCGCCGCCTGATCGCGTTCCCCTGAACTGACGTCACTCCATATCCGGATAGGGGCCTTTACCGCCTGCCGCAATCAAACGGTCAATGCGCGCTTCGAGGACGGGCAGCGGGACTGAGCCCATCTCCAAAACGGCATCATGGAACGCTCGGATATTGAACTTGTCCCCCAAAGCTGCTTCCGCTTTGTGTCGCGCCTTCCAAATGGCCATTTCGCCGAGATAATACGACAAGGCCTGCCCCGGCCACGAAATATAGCGGTCCACCTCCGTCTCGATCTCATGATCGGAAAGCGCGGTGTTGTCGTGCAGATACTGCTGCGCCTGTTGGCGCGTCCAACCCTCGCTATGAATCCCGGTATCAACCACCAGCCGTGCGGCCCGCCACGCCTGATAGCTCAACATGCCGAACGTCTCATAGGGCGTCTGGTAAATCCCCATTTCTGTTCCTAAGCGCTCGCAATAGAGCGCCCAGCCCTCGCCATACGCCGAAATATAAGTCCGACGGAAGCGCGGGAGTTCTTTATGTTCGAGCGCAATGGGCATTTGGAAAGCATGGCCGGGCGCCGATTCATGCAGGGTTAGCGCCGGCAAGCTGTAGAGGGGACGCGATGGAAGATCGTACGTATTCACCAGGTACGTACCGGGTCCGCCGCGGCCCGATGTATAAAATGGCGCCTGATCCGCCGGCACGGGCACAATCCCGAAACGCATTCTGGGCAAATACCCGAAATACTGCGACGCTTTCCCATCGAACTCCTTCGCAATCCACGCTGCGCGCATCAGCAGCTCTTGCGGAGTTTTCGCATAGAACTGTGGATCGGTGCGCAGGAAATGCAGAAACGCCGGCAGGTCACCGTGAAATCCTGCCTTCTGCATTACATCCTGCATCTCTGTCCGTATTTTGGCCATTTCATCCAGACCGATCTGGTGAATCTGTTCCGGGTCGAGGGTCGTAGTCGTGAACTCCAGAATCTCGGCCTGATAATACGCTTTGCCGTTCGGCAGCGATTGTGCCGCCAACGCCTCACGCGCGCCGGGAATGTACACGTTGCTTACGAACTTCAGCAGATCCGCATAAGCCGGCATCACCGAATCGTGAATGGCCTTCACAGCCTCGGCTCGCAGCGTTGCTTGTTCGCCGGCGGGAATCGACGCCGGCATCTTTTTGTACGGTGTATAGAAAACCGTGTCTTCCGGGCTCTTGGCTTCGGCTACCGACCGGATCGAGGAATCGCGCCCGGCGAGCGTGATTTTCGGCGGCGTGAATCCCCGGTGCAAGCCCGCGCGCATGTTCGCAATCTCTTCGTCGAAGTACCGCGGGACGTCGGTCATCTGCGAAATGAAGTTCTGGTAATCGCGCAGGGTGCGAAAGGGCCTGCGCGCTGTGCTGGCCATGTCCGACCAGAACGCGCTGTCCCCGGTCAACGGCTTCTCGTAATTACGGAATTTCTGGCCGTTAACCAAAACCTCGATCTGTTCCCGGTACACATCGAAGTTGATCTGTTCGGCCGGCGACAGAGCGGCGCGCCGGATCGTGCCCAACTGCGTCATCACGTCTGTCCAGTAATTCAATCTGGCCTGCTCGGTGGCGAGATCCACCTTTGGCAATCGCGCATTCACTTCTCTGCGGCCGCTCGCCGAATCCTCGTCTTCTTCGCCGCGTTGCGCCTGACGCCAAGCCCATTCCCTGGTGTAAATGGCCTTAAACCTGGCATCGGTCGCCGGCTCGGCCGCACCTTCGATGGAGAATGCCGCTGCCGCGAACACGAAGGCCAAACAGGCCAAGCCAGCAATCGATCGTTTCATTTCGATTTCTTCAGTATCGTACCGGCCCCTTCTCGCAAAATATTCGCTGCTCTTTCAGCAGGTCTGCAGATTCGTTCTGTAGCCTCCACTTTGTGATCACTGGACCGCGTTGGCCTATGTTGTTGTTTTGCCTGCTTTGCGCCGGCTTGCCCGCCTTTACTCAGACGATATCGGGCGTTGTCCACGATTCGTCGGATGCGGTCATACCCGGAGCACAGGTAACGCTGCGCTCTCCGGATGGTAAAGCGCTGGCCCACACCCAGTCGCATACGGACGGAACATTTCACCTGAACGCAAAACCGGGGAAACAGACGATTGAGATCCGGCATGACGGCTTTAAACCGTTTCGGAGTCAACTCAACGTGGCCCCGGGCGGCACGAAGCCAGTGGTGGCGGTCCTCGAGATCCAAGACTTGTCGCAGCAGATGGAAGTCAACGCGACTGCCGGAGCGGACCACGTATCGGTCGACCCGGCCGAAAACCGCGATGCCGCCGTGGTGAGCGACCGGTCGCTCGAGAAGCTGCCCGTCTTCGATCAAGACTACGTGAGTACGCTTTCAACCTTTCTCGATCAGAGCAGCATCGGCACTATGGGCACGACTATCGTCGTGGACGGAATGGAACAGAAAGACGCCGGCGTGACGCCCTCAGCCGTGCAGAACGTTAAGATCAATAACGATCCCTACTCAGCCGAATACTCGCGCCCGGGCAAAGGGCGAATCGAAATCACGACGAAAACGCCGGACTCGGTATATCACGGCACGTTTAACTTCATCTTTCGCGATTATCATCTGGATGCAAGGAACGCATTTGCATCGACGCGGCCAGTCGAGCAACGACGCATCTTTGAAGGCTCGCTCACCGGGCCGCTGTGGAAAAGCAAGAAGACCTTCTTTCTGCTGTCGGGCGATTATCAGCAGGATAACCTGCAGTCAATTGTCTATGCGCAACTTCCTACGCAACTGCTGCAGGAGAACGTGCCGAGTCCCGCGGTAGCAAAAGATTTGGCGGCGCGCCTGCTACACAATTTCAACGATACGCACACGCTCACTCTGCAGATGACATACGAAGGCGCCTCGAAGTTGAACCAGCTTTCGCCGCCCGGGTCAATGGCGATCGCGGCCGCCAACCCGTCGACCGCCGGGACCGCCCAGACCCAGGTGCTCGGAGGCTTCGTATTGCCCGAGGCCGGGCGCAACCGGTCAAGCCTCGAGCGGCATTTGACGCTCTCAGACAAACTAGTTTTGAGCCCCACGCTGATAAATCAGCTACAGCTCATGTACGAGCACAATCGCAATTCGACGGCCGGCAATTCCGACGCACCGCAGATCAATGTCCAGAATTCGTTTGTGAGCGGGGGCGCGCAGGCAACTCAGCTCGCCACGGAAAATAACGCTGATTTCCGGGATACCCTGACGTACTCGCATCAGGCGCACACGATAACCGGGGGTGTCGCCATTCCGAATATGTCGCGGCGCGCCTTAGACGACTACGTAAATCGTTCGGGCACTTACAATTTCGCGAGCCTTTCGGATTACATCAATCAGCAGCCATACTCGTTCACCCAGCAGCGGGGACCCTCCCACTTTGTGTACTGGCAAAAAGAGATCGGCTGGTTCGTGCAAGATCAGTGGCGTGCGTCGGCGAATCTCCAGGTAACTTTGGGCGTGCGTTGGGACTGGCAGAACTATATCGACGATAACCACAATTTCGCGCCTCGCGCTTCGATCGCCTACGCATTCGGTCCGAAGCGTGATTACGTAGTCCGTGCGGGAAGCGGATTTTTTAATGATCGAACATCGTCGGGGCCAATCGGAAATCTGGCGCTCTACTCGCAGCCTTCCGTCTATAGCATTCAGCTCCTAAACCCCGCTTATCCGAACCCATTTATTGATGGCGTCTCACCTGCCATGCAGCCGTTTAATATTTATCGGTTTAATCCCCGCCTGCGCACGCCTTACATCATCATGTACAGCGTGGCGCTCGAACATCAGCTGACTAAGACGTCTACCGTCGCGGCGACCTATCGCGGATCGGTTGGCGTATCGCTGTTCGAGTCGTTGAACATCAACCAGCCTTATCCGCCCTTGTATAACGTGCGTCCGTTTGCCAACTACGGCGTGTACCAGCAGATTCAGTCGTCGGGACGGCAGGTGAGCCAGGCGCTAGACCTTTCGTTTTCAGGAAAGATCGGGCATTATCTATCCGGCATGGCGCAGTACACCTACAGTCACACCTACAACAACACGAGCGGCATTAATTATATGCCGCCAAATACATACGACCTGAGCGGTGAATGGGGCCGTTCCGATTACGACCAGCATCAGCGCCTCAGTCTTTTGATGACTTCGTCTCTATATAAGTGGGTTGACCTGGGCGTCGGAGTGACGGCGGCGTCCGGTCTGCCTTACACATGGACTCTCGGCCAGGACATCTACAATTCAGGATTTGCCAACGCCCGGCCTCCCGGAGTGCCACGCAATTCATTGCAGGGCCCCGGGTATATGGAGTTAGACCTGCGCTGGTCGCATGATTTTGCGTTCACTCCGAAAAAAGACAAAGGCCCAGTGGCGACGATCGCGGTGGATGCCTTCAACCTG
>DATAYL010000122.1:0-4333 GCA_036272575.1 Bryobacteraceae bacterium
CACTCCGGAGACGGGAAAATCGGCCTGTCCCTCGGGATAGTGTCCACCTACCCACGTAGCCGGTCCGGGGCGGTCGGTGGTGTCGCGAAACAGCGGCATCGCCTCGTTCCAGGTCAGCGTCCGCCCGTCGCGGTGAAACTCGGCGGGCCAATACTGCGGTTTATCGTAGCCGCCATGGTCGACGAATTCCTGAAACCCGCGATTCGTCACCTCGTAGCGATCCATATTGTAGGGAGGGAATTCATACGGCCCCATCCACCCGATGAAACCATTGAAACCTCCCCACGATCTACCGGCCACGTAGATCATTCCCGGCGGAGCCTTTTGGGCAAGGGCCAACGGAAAATCCAGCGTCTCTGCCGTTTCGGGCGCGACCACCATCTTGCCGACCCCTGGCTTCACGACGGTCCACCGAAAGTAGCCGCTGGGGATCCGCACGCTCTTCAGCGGAGTCGTTCCGAGTTGTAACGCCGCGCCATTCGGCGTCAGGTAATCCTGAATCGAGACCTGCGCGCCTTCCGGTTGCGAGGTTACCTTCACGAATTGCGTATTCGCGTTGCTGATCTGGCGGAGGTGCGCATCGCCGGGAAGGTCCTTCTCGGCCCGATCGAGAATCGCCAGGGCTTCCAGCGGGCGGCGCGCCTGGACGAGCGCCTCGATTTGGGGAATCGCCTCTTCGCGCGCCCATCGCCGCTCCGCCGCACGACGATAAAACCACCAGCCTGCAAACGCCCCGAGCAGCAGAATTGCGGCCAGGCTTACCGACAGAATACGTAGGAGCCGAGCCGAGCCGGGTGCGGCCGGGGAAATCTTGCCGCTCATCTTTTCCAGCAGCAATCGAGTATCGTGCACCATCTCCGCCGCCGTGGCGTAGCGGCGCGCCGGGTCTTTCTCCAGAGCTCGGCCGACGATGTGCTCCGCCTCCTCGGGAAGACCGGGCTGCAGCTGGCGGATTGGCGGGCAACGATCGGAGGTGATGGCCCGCAGCACGGACACTGCGCCGTCGCCCTGGAAGGGAGGCCGACCGGTCAGCATCTCGTAGTAGATCGCGCCAAGACTCCAGAGATCGGTGCGCGCGTCCACGTCCCGGCCCAAGGCCTGCTCCGGCGACATATAAAGAGGAGTGCCGATGAGTGCGGTGGTTTCAAGCGACTGCGTCGCGTTCGTCGTTTCCAACAGTTTCGCGACGCCAAAGTCGAGCACCTTCGCGTGGCCTTTCGGTGTGATCATGACGTTCGCCGGCTTCAGGTCGCGGTGAATCACGCCATGTTCATGGGCCTCTTCGAGCGCCTCGGCAATCTGCAGTGCAATCCACGTCGCCTCTTCGACCGCAAGCGGGCCGGATTTCAAGTTGGCCGCCAGTGACTGTCCGGCAACGCACTCCATGACGATGTAGTCGATACCATCCTGCTCTCCAACGTCGTAAACCGCGGCAATGTGGGGGTGGTTGAGCTTGGCCAACACCAGCGCTTCGCGGCGGAAACGCCGCCGCGCCTCGTCTCCACTGAAAACACCAGGAGCGACCATCTTGATGGCCGCCACCCGCTCCAGCTTTTCGTCGCGAGCGCGATATACAACTCCCATGCCACCCATGCCAATCGGCTCGACAATGGAATACCGCCCCAGGCGTGTTCCCGGTGTCAGCCCCGGCGAAAAGTTCGTCGCCGTCGTGTCCATGGACCCATAGGGAGATTCGGACAGAAATCCGTTCAGTCGGTCGTTCTTCGCAAGCAGGGCTTCCACCGCCTGGCGCACCTCGCTCGAGCCGCGATAGGCCGCATCGAGAAAAGCGGCTCGCTGCTCCGGCGGTAAGTCGAGGGCTTCTCCAAACAGCTGCTCCGCGATGGTCTCCAGCTTTTCCATCCCAGTTTCCCGCTGCGCAATGTACCCCGACCCGGGGACTAGTGTTGCTCCACAGTACTACGCTAATAAAAGGATGGACTACCAAATATTGCCCTCTTGCCTGGAACTCGGGTCGGTGACTCCCGAGGCTATCGAGGATGCTAACGGTCGCTCTCGAGGGAATGGACCAATCTTCGCGTTTTGCAAGCCGCCGGCGCTGATTTCTCAGTGAGCGCCGGATGCTTCTTCTTCTCCGATTCTGCTGTTGCCCATTCAGCCACTCTGCGTTGTTCGCTCCGGCAAAGAGCCCCTTCCAGACCCCGACACGGTTGCGCCCATCCGCCTTCGCGGAATAGAGGGCTTGGTCGGCTTGCGGGCCCGCCGCAGTTGGCCGGCTCGCTTGGCTTGTCTGGAAGGTCTTAGAAAATAATCTTCACAGCGAGCTGAGTGTTGTACGGCTCGCCGGAGCCAATGCCGGGCGCGCCGTACTCGACGCCGATGGTCGAGGTGCTCGCACCGAACAAGGGACCGTAGGCACCAATGTTCGCACCCGGCTGTGCCAGGTTGACGCGGTTGAAGACGTTGAACATTTCTACACGGAACTGCGCATGGACCGGCTCTTTGTAAAGGACCGTATTCTTAATCAGCGACAGATCCACGTCTCCGAAGCCGGGTCCGATGACCTGATTGCGGCGCAGATTGCCATAGGTGCCACTCGCCGCACAACAAAGCTGGACGGATTGAGGTATTGTGCATAGGAATTCTGCTGCACCGAGCGGTTGCTATTGAGGTCGGAGTCAGTTCGGTTCCATTCCCGGCCAACTCCATAAGATAAAAGCGGACAAGTCCGACATCGATCACGTCGCCAGTGTGCCTGCAAGGTTGTAACCTGCTCCGGCCTTGCTATGGCAATCTGTTTATCCAAAGAACTTTCATTAGCTTCGAGATCGCTGATCTGCTTTTCAGTAGTTGTTTCGGTGGTCTGCACTTTTTGTTCTTCGCCGGCAACCGATGAGTTCTGAGATCTTTTGATCATCACAACCGCTTCAGCTTTCGCCCACTGGAACGCGAATTGAGCGGCTTGCGAAGAGAGAGCGGCAGCCTGGTCGCGGTAGACGACATCGGTCGGCTCACCCGCCTTTTGGATTGGCTGGATTGAGGCACGCTAAAACTGGATGACGGAATTCAGGTGCGCAACGATATCTCGGCTGCGAGCCTGAGTATCGAATCCGGAATTCGGAACCTGTTGCGAGAAAACAAAGTGACGCTGCCCCAATAGATTGACAAGCGACGCCACCACAGCGGCGGAGAAGATGAGTCGCTTCGCCGACATCCGTCGGGGCGACTAACTGGGCGGCGTGCGTCCATCTGTCTGGGTTGATAGTCGTCTCGTGTCACCCCGCATATTCACTCTCTATATCGATTTCGCAAGATCCTGTCTTGGGATGCTTGAAATTCATGTCCCATGCGGATACACATTGTTTATTTGTGAGACATTAAAGCACAGAAAATGACGCCGCGGGATCCATTTCCAGCGCGGAACTTGACATGATAGAAGCATGTTCAGCCGAGATGCTTTTTGTCGATTTCACGCTGCCGGGTTCAGCGTCGCTTTAACAATGATATGGACTCTGCTGGCGCTTTGCGGAGCACGGGCGTGGGCGCAGGGTGACAAGGCCGGTACGGATACGATCACTTTTACCAATGGCGATCAGCTTACGGGCAAGCTGGGGAAGGTGGTGTATGGGGCGGTGAGCTTTCACAGCGATGTACTGGGGGACCTGTCGATCCCGTTGACGAAGATCAAAACGACGCATACGGCGGAGGCGTTTGCGGCAGGTTCCAAGGAGCAGCATCTGACGAAGAAGAATGTCGCGGAACAATTGCAGACCGGGAGGATCGCGCTCGAAGGTGACACGCTGAAGGTGCTTTTGCCGGAAGGGAGGGTGCGGGGGTTTTCGGCGAAGGATATTGTATTCATGCTGGATGAGCCGGCATTTCAGCGCGAGCTGCACAACGAGTCGGACTTTTTTTATGGGTGGTACGGGACTGCCACTCTGGGCGCGACGGTGGTGAAGGCCACCAACAGCGCGCAGACGTATACGGGCGCGGTTGCGTTGGTAAGGGCAATTCCGACGATTGCTGGATTGCCGGCGGGGAGCAAGACGATTCTGAATCTGAGCGGGACGTATGGACTGGCGAAGGCCCCGCTGATTGTGTCGGGCGGCAATGTGTTTCAGACGGCGTCGGTGACGAAGACGGATATTCTGCATGGCGATCTGGAATACGACAAGTTTTTAACGCCGATGGTGTTTGGGCTGGTGAACGGGAGCGCGGACCATAACTTCGGCAATGGCCTGCAGCTGCAGCAGTCGTATGGCGCAGGGATCGGGTGGGGGATCCTGCGGAGTCCGCAGAACGATCTGGCGGTGCGGACGATTCTGCAGTATTCACAGCAGCAGTTTTATAACGGGATCACGAGCGGGCTGGG
>DATAYL010000123.1:0-3984 GCA_036272575.1 Bryobacteraceae bacterium
CAGGCTCATCGAAGCGGCGTACGCGGATATGAAGGCGCGTGTTGAACACGGCTAGCTCGAAGAGACGTTTGGACAACGCCGAGATCAATCGCCACTCAAGAGATGTTGAACCCCGTTTGCTGCTCGTGACGGATTACGGGCCATCCGGAAGTTGGCCAAGGCCAATCCGCCCTGGAGTGCAATTGACGGATAGCCGACCGTACATCCGGAATGACCAACCGAGCGTGAAATAGTGTAGCTCGACTTCCGATAATCAGGCTATGAAGTTGCTCGCCCGCCAATTCCGCGAAACCCCCTTGACTCTGCTGTCCTGCATCGCCGTACTCGCCATCGGGATTGGTGGCGCGACTGCGGCCTTTTCTGCCCTCTATACCGTCGTCCTGCGTCCATTGCCGTACCCAAATCCTCAGCAACTTGTTGCCGTGCACAGTCGGTTCCCGCGACTGCAGATGGACCGCTTAGGCGTGTCCCCGCTCGACTATCTCGACCTGCGTCAACATAAAGACCTCTTCGGCGACGCGGGGGCTTTCTTTTACCGAGACCTTAGCCGCACCGGCCAACCACATGCCGAGAAAGTGAATGCTCTCGCCATTAGCTCATCTCTACTGACCACCTTCGAGGTGCGACCGCAGATCGGCCGATCGTTCCAATCGGTCGAAGAGCAACCCGGCGGACCTCACGTCGTCCTTATCAGCAATGCCTATTGGCAGAGTGCCTTCGGGCGCGATCCGAACATTCTTCATCGCAGCCTCGAACTCAATGGCGAGCGTTACTCGATTATCGGAGTCATGCCGCGTTCCTTCGCGTTCCCAAACGACATCACGCAAATGTGGGTACCCGTTGTGTTCAAGCCGAGTTGGCTGGGCCATCTCGGCCGGCAGAATGTGTTTCTACGTATGTACGCCCGTTTGGAGAATGGGATCACATTTAAGCAGGCAACACAGCGTCTCGACGTCATCAGCCGGCGTGCCGCTATCGCCAATCGCGCCGACTACACTGTCGACCTCACGGACTGGAAATACTTCCTCACACCACTCAAGCAGGACGACAACCCATCACGGCAGGTATGGGCTTGGGTCTTGTTCTGGTCGGTCGCCGTGTTGTTGGTCATTGCATGCGTAAACGTCGGCGGTCTGCTCGTATTACGTTCCGCGGAGCGAGCATTTGAAATGTCCGTGCGGCTGGCACTCGGGGCGGGAAATGGCCGCATCGCTGGGCAAGCTCTTCTGGAAATGGCGCTGCTCTGTGCATGCGGAGGCATCGCCGGGGCTGGGGTGGCAGTTGCGAGTATGCGACTGCTCAATCAGGCAGGCCAGTTCGGGCGTTTGCAACTCTCAGTGCCCGTGCTGCTCTTTGGCATCGTCGTGACGATTGCCGCCGCGACGCTCTGCTCCCTCTATCCGCTGTGGCGAGTTGCACAAGCAAACCCGCTCGATGCCATGAAATCAGCGGGGCACCAGCGAACGGCTTCGCATCACCGCCAGCACACACGTCGCACCCTGATCGTTGTGCAAGTGGCCGCTTCGACGGCACTGCTGATCGTCGGCGGTCTGCTGCTACATACCTACGCTCGGCTGTTAGAAACCCCGCTCGGCTTTCAGCCAAACCACGTCATGACGATGACGATCAGCTTGCCTCCTTTGCGCTATGCAAGTGCCTCATCGCGAGGTACCTTCTATCAATCCGTCCTCGACCGGATTCGTCATGTTCCCGGGATCAGCGACGCAAGCGCCTGTAACGTGCTGCCCTTCGGCTACGGCGAGAACATGGAGCCGTTCGCGCTGCCTGACCAACCCGCCGGATCTGCACAGCAACTGGCCTCAGTTGACTATGTGATGCCACGCTTCTTCGAAACGCTGCGCATCCCGTTACTCGCAGGCCGCTACTTCAATTCTGCCGACACGCCCGGCCATTCCGGCGTGGTCATCATCAACCGCTATCTTGCCGATCACTACTTCGGACACAAAGACGCCATCGGCGAACAGATTGAGCTGGGAGATCGCCGCGTCTCCATAATCGGCGTCGTCGGCAATATCAAGGTGGATGGTTTGGATGTCTCGGATGGCCCCATGCTCTATGTCAGTGCCGGCCAGATGCCACGCACGGACATGTCACTGGTCATCAAATCCGATTCAGCAAGCCGCGTGCCGGAACTCGTGCAATCAATCGTCTCTCAAATCGATCACGACCAGCCCGTCTATGATGTAGCGTCGCTGCAGAGCCGTATCGATGCATCGCTTGCAACGCGCCGGTTTGTAGCTTTTCTGCTGGCGTCGTTCTCGGGTTTGGGAATCGTGATCACGGCGGTCGGGCTATATGGACTGTTGTCCTATTCCGTCCTGCTGCGCCGACAGGAGTTCGGTATCCGTGCCGCTGTCGGCGCCACGCCCCGCAGCCTCGGCCTTCTCATGGTGACGCAGGGCATGCGCCTGATCGTGGTAGGAACGCTAACCGGAAGCGCAATCGCATTCGCCGCCGCACGCTATCTGTCGTCCCAAATCTCCGATGTTCGAATCGAAGACCTCGCAACATGGCTCAGCGTAGCGGTCATTCTGATTTCAGTGGGCCTCATCAGCAGTACGCTCCCGGCTTGGAGAGCTTCCCGCTCAAGCCCAGCCAGCCTGATGAACGAAAACTAGTAATCGTCAGCGTCCAATTCAGTGAGACACTACCGAACGAAGCGCGCTAAAAGTAGACGACCGCAGCAATCGCCGTTTCGCAGAAGAAGGAATCCGCAATGACGAAAGGCAACAAAGGACGATTGTGTGCTGCCCAAACGGGTCGCAGCAAATCTCAGCGGCTGCTTGTCTCTGAACCTTCTGACGCGCATCCGTCAATCGGGCCGGAAACCAGGAGTGCCTCCCGCTTGTCTGCCCCAATTGCCGAGTGGCCGACGACTCGGGAGCTAGTCTTATACAGGGCCGGCCATAGCAGACAAACTGGCGTTGTTAGCCATGGTGGCTCTTGCGCGACTAATGTTCTTGGCCTGATACAAACGGGCAGTTCGATTTAGGGAAGACTATTGGTAGTTGATGACTCAAGTGCTCATCCGACGACCGCAGCCCGAAGAGCACTATTCGGTTCGAGCGCTCGTTGAGACTGTCGTGGACGAAGTTTATGGCGGAATTTGGGCTTCTCCACCGCTCCCGATCGATGAGCAGCACAGGCATTTGTCATGGATCGCTGTACTGGACGCAAAGATTGTCGGCGTGGTTCTGACAAGTGAAGAATGGCTGGATGATCTATGGGTGCTTCGCGAAAACAGGCGCTGTGGAGTAGGCCATCGTTTGCTCGAGCAAGGAGAAGCCGAAATAATCGCGCGTGGCCATCCAATATTGCGCCTTCGCGTTGTGAAATCGAATATAGCGGCTATAGAGTTTTACCACCGGCATGGTTGGCGAATCGCTCGAGAGTTCCGACACGAGAAATTCCCGATAACGACCGTGGAAATGGCCAAATCAGTTCGGCCGGCTCTTGCAGATCCGTTTTAGGTCATAGGCTGCAAGGCCAAATCCTTTCCTAACAAAGCAGCGTTGTCTTCAATTGAGCCGGATTAGTGCTGGAGCACGCCAATTATCTACACGACTGCACTACAACGGTAACCGAACCGGGCCGCCCGCCGCTGCGCCAAGCCCTTAGGCGTTCTTGAAGTCTACGATCAGCCTGCCGGTCGTGCCGCCTGCTTTGTTGATCTCCATGGCCTCGAGAAGCTCACCGCGACGGAAGACCCGTGCGACTTTGGACTTGATCTTCCCAGTCGCGAACTGATCGGCAATCTCTTCGAGCCGGGCCGCGTCGGCCTGAATGCTGGGATAGAAGC
The DNA here is from genome assembly GCA_036272575.1 of Bryobacteraceae bacterium. Classification (GTDB taxonomy): domain Bacteria; phylum Acidobacteriota; class Terriglobia; order Bryobacterales; family Bryobacteraceae; genus Bog-105. The sequence continues at coordinate 3,821 of DATAYL010000123.1, forward strand.
CTCGGAATCCTTCAGGGATTTTCCCCTTGATGGACGGATCGGCGACGCTTACTATGGCGCCGTTCGGCTTGAGAACACCCCACGACCGGCCGGTGGTGTTCATGTCGCCGCCGAGTAGAACGAAGTCGAGAACGAGGTCTATGTCCTTGACGCGGTCCTCGAAT
>DATAYL010000124.1:0-4347 GCA_036272575.1 Bryobacteraceae bacterium
TCGCAACCGTGGGCCGTGAGCTCCGTTTTGGTCAAGCCTGGCTACGAAGAGAGCTGTCGCACGCCTCTGTATGAATTCGGGTGCCGAGATTGATCGCTGGAAGCTCATAGAAGATATTTTTTGTGCGGCTATCGAACTGCCGGCGCATGAACGAGGCGGGTATCTGGAGCGCGCGTGCGAGGATGACGAGGAACTCCGGTCTGAAGTTGCGTCGTTGCTGGACAACGACAAAGACGCCGCCGCGACCATTCACGCCGTTATCACGGGCGACCTCAGGGGAGTTGCCGAAGCGTCCGATGGGGCCGAGCTCGGCAAAAGAATCGGTCCATACCGGTTGGTTCGCGAGCTCGACGGGGGAGGGATGGGGATTGTCTACCTCGCGGTTCGATCGGACGATCACTATTTTCAGATCGTCGCGCTCAAAATGGTGCGCAAAGGCATGGAATCGCCCGCGCTACTCCAGCGCTTTCGAACCGAGCGTCAGATCCTGGCCACGTTAACGCACCCGAATATCGGCGCCATTCTCGACGGCGGAGACACCGACGAGGGCTGTCCCTACCTCGTGATGGAGTATGTGGAGGGCCAGCCGATCACCCTTGCAGCCGAAACGCACGGATTGTCGATCCGCCAGCGCATCGAGCTGTTCCGCTCGCTTTGCTCTGCTGTTCATTACGCACATCAGAAGCTGGTCATCCATCGCGATATCAAGCCGAGCAATGTGATGGTGACCTCGGAAGGAATCGTTAAGCTCATCGATTTTGGAATATCAAAGCCGCTGACATCAGAGCTGATTCCGGGTGAGCTAATGCCGACCGAGGTCGGCCAACGGCTCATGACTCCGGACTATGCAAGTCCAGAGCAGGTGCTCGGCCAGCCGCTGAGGACAGCCAGCGATATCTATTCTCTGGGTGTCCTGCTGTTTGAATTGCTGAGTGGCTCTCGGCCGTACACGTTGGGCGGCCTTTCGCCGGCGGCGGCGGAGAGAGTGATTTGCGACCAGGTAAATAGGAAGCCTAGTTGCGTCAGCGGTATTTCGAAACGCACCAGACAGGAATTGGCGGGAGATCTGGACACCATCGTGTTAAAAGCGATGGACAAGGATCCATCGCGCCGCTATGCGACGGCAGGCGATCTGGATCACGACTTACATCGCTTCCTCGAGGGGAAGCCCATTCTAGCCAAGCCGGCAACGCCGATTTATCGGCTGGGTAAGTTCGTTAGGCGCCACAAAACGGGATCGCTCATTGCTGCTGCGGTCTCGGTGGTCGTGGCGGGGGCCCTCTTTTTTGTCTCGGCACGGGCTCATGCTGCGGATACGCGTGTGAAACAGGTTCAAGCGCTGGCAGACTCCGCGGTCTCAGACATGACGGAGAAGCTTCAAGGATCCTCTGCGTCCGTGGAGCTGCAAGCATCCCTTTTTCACAGCACTCTCGATTACCTGAATCGGCTAAGACAAGAGTCCGGGAACGATCCTCGGCTCCTGCTGAAGCTTTCAAACGCCTATGGACGCGTCGGAGACCTTGAGGGCTCGCCGTTCATGGCCAGCCTGGGCAATGCGAAAAATGCGATCGCGAGTTATCGAGAGGCTCTCCATACCGCGCTCGCTGCGCGGGCTGGATCGCCGACGGAGCAGAGCACCACGGCAGTCATTGACGCGTACCAGCAACTCGGCCAATTCGAAGCTTTTTCGGGCGACCTGCAAGAGGCGCGTGATCTTTACCAGCGGTGTCTCGCATTGGCGCGCGAATTCGTCCAGCAGAAGCCCGGCGATCCGATTCGTAATGGGCTTCTAGCAGCGAGCTACGTGGGTCTCGGATATGTCCAGATCAACAGCATTGAAACGGATAAGGCCGTAGAGAGTCTTCGTGCGGCCCTTCAAGTCCTCGGGGCGGAGCCAAATGGCAACGAAGATCATGATCGGATGTCGGCCGTCGTTTATTCCCGCATGGGACTCGCCCTGAATGAACTTGGATCAAATCCGAAAGCGATCCAGAGTTTTGAGAAAGCGATCGCCATCGCCGAGGACCTCGCGCGGAAGTTTCCTTCAGTTCGCACCAGACGTGCCGTCCAGTCGTCATATATCAATATTGTCGGTGTTTTAGCGGGAAGGGAGATGCTCAACGCGGGCCTGACCCATGAAGCCGAAATCTACGCCCGCAAAGGCGTCGGCATGGCGGAAAAAGCGCTAGCAAGTGATCCCACAAACAAGCGGGCGCGCTACGATTTGGGATTTGCGTATACCAGGATGGCGGACGCTCTCTTTTCCACGCGCCCCAATGAGGCCGCGGCGTGGTACCGGAAATCGATCGCGCTGACGAAACAACTGGGTTCCCAGACTGAGGCGCGGAGCGAACTCGCGGAGCGTGATGAGACCCTGGCAGCCCTATTGATAAGCAGGGGACGGCCGGCAGAACGTCTTCATCTTCTGCGGGAAGCCAATCTCATCCGGCAGGAAACCGCCAAAACAGGCCCTAATCCACTTCGAGAGCGCGTACACTTGATGAGATCGTTTTGTAGCTTGAGCGAAGCTGACCTGGCGATGAATCACGTGACCGATGCGAAGATCCATGCTGATTTGGCGCTACCGTATTTGTCTGAGTTCAAGGTGACCTCGCCCAGTCTGGTGGTGCTGCGCGACGTGGGTCTCTGCTACGAAAGTCTAGGCGATGTGCAACGTGCGGTTGCGGCGGAACGGTCGTTACCGGTCGCCGAGCGGCGCACCGCACAAGCCGAGGCCCGTAAGTGGTATGAGAAGAGCGCTGGCGTATGGAACGAATGGTTCAGGCGCGGCGCTGCGACTCCGGAGAGTGAGGCGGAGCGACACAAAATTGAACGCCTAGTGCAAACAAAATGATCGAAAGGAGCGGGCAATTGCGCCATCCCAGTTAAGGAAACTTCAAAATTGCCCGACTCCAGGCCACTTCTGCACAGAACCGCTGCTCAAGTCTCAGTTGAACAACGCAACGGATCTCTCATCCTCGACACGCGGGCCGCGGAACAATTCGCATCTCTTCACATTCGAGGATCCATTCATATCAGCCTCATGGGCCATTTCGCCAGCTGGGCGGCAATGATGATTGCGCCAACTCGAAAGATCCTTCTGATTGCCGAGAACATGCAACGCGCTCAGGAAGCTTACAATCGGCTGATCCGAGTAGGTCTTACGGAGGTGATCGGATACTCGCTCGCAAATGAGGCGGAATGGCGAGAAGAAAGGCTGGAAGTCGCAAGCATCTCGATCAAGCGCTGTGACGAGATTGTCCGGGCTTTGCGGCCGGACCCATCGATGCAGCCCATTGATGTCCGCAGCCGGGCCGAATGGTTAAGAGGTCACCTGCCGGGCGCGATCTCGCTTCCGCTGCTGGACCTCGGTCCAAGCAGAAGGCCGATCAATCTATCCAAGCCGAGTTTGGTTTACTGCAACGAAGGATCTCGAGCAACCACCGCTGCGAGCATTCTGCTTCAGGAAAATGGCGGCGCGATCGACATTCTGATCGATGGCATTGAAGGATGGTCGGCACTCGGGCTGCCGTTGGAGACGCAGGATAAACCGTCCTCAAGTTGACGCTTAGCCCCCCTGGTTTTCTTCAGAAAACCGATGATCGAGTTCGCGATCAGATTGCGCAATCTCCAGTAGAGGGGGAACACATCATCCTACCGATCGAATATTTCCAGAAGAACATAGCTGAGGACGAAGGAGCTTCGGCTGTACCGCCTACTTACGGCCAGAACGACGATAGTCGATCGTCATCGGCCCGTTTTGCGCTGAGGAAGACTTGGTGAATTGATTTTGCAACAAAAGTACGCAACCAGTATTATGCCTGGTGCTGAGCCAAATGTTAACAGTCATCAGGCGGCAGAGCCAGTATTTCACGAGAACGCGCTACACTACCTCGACGGACTGTACAGCTATGCCATGTCACTCACACACAATCGGGCTGACGCGGAGGATCTTGTCCAGGAGACTTATCTTCGGGCCATGAGCGCCTTTGAGCGCCTCCGGCCCAATAGCAATTTGAAGAGCTGGCTGTTCACCATTTTGCGCAATGTCTACCTCAACCAAATCCGCGACGGACTCAGCCAGTTACGGGTAGACATAGATGAGCCGGTCTATGGCCACTGGGAGTTCGAAGATAAATCCTCAAAGGATCCGCTATTCCTGTACGTGGCGAAGGTGAAGCAGGCCGATGTCCGGAAAGCAATCGAGAAATTGCCGGAGGCCTATCGCGAAGTTATTGTTCTGCGCGAATTCGAAGAACTGAGCTACGAACAGATCGCACAAGTGTTGGATTGTCCCTCCGGCACGGTAATGTCGAGACTGAGCAGGGCGAGAGAAAGGCTGAGAGA
>DATAYL010000125.1:0-10428 GCA_036272575.1 Bryobacteraceae bacterium
GTTTTTCCGCGGCTCGATAGCAAGTCGACGATTGAGAAGATGCAGCAGCTCGAAGAGGTGGAAAAGGCGCGCCAAGCCGCGCTGATGGGTAAAGCGCCGGAACCGGCTGCCGCCAATCCAGTGCTGGCGCCGCTGGCCGAAGCCATAACAATCGAAGATTTCGCGAAGGTTGATCTCCGAGTTGGCCAGATTAAGTCCGCGGAGCCAGTGAAGGGCGCGGACAAGTTACTCCACTTGAAAGTAGACATCGGCGAGCCTGAGCCGCGCACGATAGTGGCCGGTATCGCGCTGGCTTACCGGCCGGAACAATTAATTGGCCGAAAGGTAGTCATCGTCGCAAACCTGGCTCCTCGTAAACTGCGCGGTCTTACTTCACAAGGAATGATCGTGGCCGCCAGTTTGGAAGGCGAGCTTCCCGTACTGGCCGGTTTTCAGGAAGACATCACGCCGGGAGCACGTCTTAAATAGCAGTGAAGGTAGTCGACTCTCATTGTCATTTGGACGATGCGCAATATGACCGCGATCGCGACGCCGCGATTCAACGCGCCCTGGATGCAGGCGTTCAATACATGCTGGCAATCGGTACCGGTGACGGACCACCTGATCTGGAAGCTGCGATTCATTTGGCGGACCACTATTCATTCGTCTACGCCACGGCCGGCGTTCATCCGAACGATGCAGCGAAGATCAATCAGACTACTTTCCGCCATCTTGAGGAGCTTCTTTCACATCCTAAGGTCAGAGCGGTCGGTGAAATCGGCCTGGACTACCACTGGGACGTCCCGCGAGAGCTGCAAGAACCCGCTTTCATCGCTCAGCTTGCGTTAGCGGCGGAAGCGCGTATGCCCATAATCATCCATACTCGAGACGCATGGGACGATACACTTATGCTGCTGCGTCGCCACTGGGCACCCACCGGATTGCCATGCATTATGCATTGTTTTACCGGTGATACGGCGCAAGCGAGGCAGTGTCTCGACTTAGGATTCTACCTGGCCTTCGGCGGCGTCGCTACATTTCCCAAATCGACAGGGATTCGAGAGGCCGCGCGAATCACACCATTAGATCGCATGCTGCTCGAAACCGATGCTCCATATCTGGCACCCGTACCCCATCGAGGCAAACGCAACGAGCCGGCTTACATTGTGCACACGGCAGGCGTTATTGCCGAGGCGCTTGGCCTTGCGCCGGAAGACCTGGCCAGAGAAACAACGCGCAATTTTGAACAGCTTTTTTCGATTCGGCAAGAAGCTTCACCTTGCAGAGACCCGTTACACTGAGATTTCCCCAAAGTTAGGGACCTAATGCTCAGCAAACTTCGACAATCCGTTTCCGCTAGGGAGGCTTTCGACCTCGTCAGAGCGGATTTGGTTGAAGTCGAACGCGAGATAAGCGCGGAATCTGTCGCCTCGGTCGAGACGATCACTACCATCAATCAGTATTTGCAGGCCGGCGGCGGCAAGCGGCTGCGTCCTGCACTACTTCTGCTGTGTAATCGGCTGTTTGGTCCATCGACTGAATGTGCGCGACGACTAGCCGCTGTGGTCGAGATGATTCACACTGCCACCTTGGTACACGATGACGTTATCGATATCGCCAAGAGCCGACGTGGACGACCGTCTTCCAACACAGTATGGGGTAATCACGTCTCGGTCCTGGCTGGTGACTGGCTCTACATGAGGGCGTTCGAGCTGGCGCAGCGAGAACGCAACTTTCGAATTCTGGACGTGTTAATTTCGCTCACCCAGATGATGGTTGAAGGGGAATTGCTACAGCTTGAAAACTTGCATCGCATCGATGTCAGCGAAGCGGATTACATGGAGCTGGTTGACCGCAAAACCGCCGGGTTATTCTCCGCGTGCGCTTCCCTGGGCGCAACCGCCGCGAATGCAGATGAGGCGGTGGAATCTAATCTACGCGAATTCGCCTGGAATCTAGGCATGGCTTTTCAGCTGGTGGACGACATTCTGGATTTCACTTCATCGGAGAAAATCCTGGGCAAGCCGGCCGGCAACGATCTGCGCGAGGGAAAGGTGACATTGCCGATGATCTACGCTCTCGAGAGCGCTTCCGCTGACGAGCATCAGGCGATCGAAACAGTAATGAACGATGGCAGCTACGAGCACGTTCCCTTCATGCATATTGTTCAAATTCTCGACCGGCATAAAGCAATTTCGCGAGCTTACGACCGCGCGCGTACTTTCACAGATACGTCGCGCGCTATCCTGGGTACGTTTTCGGACACTCCCGCGCAGCGCGCGCTGCAGTCCATCGTCGAATTAGTAACGGAACGCAACGCGTAGAGTTTCGAAGTCCGAAGGTCCGAAAGCACAAATTGTCGGATACGATCCAGTGCATCCTTTAGTTGCTCGACTGGCTCCAATGTGAGCCCGGTCTTGCTACAGCATACATTTCGGCGCTGATTTTATCGAAGAGGGCGTCCCGATCCTTGCCAACCGTGTAGAGATCAAAGTGTGTCCGGCCTGGGATGTAAGTGAAATGCGGGTCGGCTCGCAGGCGGATTAGAACGGCTTCAAATTTGTGGGCAGCGCCGTCCAGATAGAAGGTGTCGGCGGTTCCCACGATGAGGTGAATTCGTCCTTTCAGGTATGGTCCCAGTTTTGACCAATTCCCGTCGACCAGGTGAGCCAGATCATAATGATCGTGCCAGTACTTGACGACGGCCGGATCGACCGCGCCCGTTTCGCGGTCGAACATCGGAACGGGCATACCGCTGGGGCCTTTGGGAGAGAAGACCCAGTCAAACGAGCTCACCTGTCCGCCGTAGGGCCCAAGCACTGCTTCGAGCCGGGCAAATTGCTCGAAGGTTGCAACTACCCTGCCACCCTGGCGTATGAGGGGTGTCGCCGATCCATCCGGTCGGTGATACACGTTGGCGCCTGTCGCGTAGAGATTTGTGCCGGTGAAGTCGTGGAAGTCACTGGGGTCCGGCGAGGTGGACCAGGTGCCACCAAAAATCTTCGGATAGTTCACTTCGAGTTGCAGAGTAGCCCAACCGCCACTCGAGTGTCCGTTCAATAGTCTCCCGTTTGGCCGCGCGTCCATGCGGTACTTCCGCTCCAGATACGGTAAGAACTCAGAAGTAAGCGCCGTACCCCACGGACCGTCGTTCACTGAGTCGGCGAATTCATGAGTGCCCTGCGGAATGGATTCATCGACCATGACCCAGATCATGGGAGGCATTTTGCCATTCGTCATGCGCTGCTCGATCTTCAAAGCCTCGGCCCGAGAATACTTGAAGGTACCCCCGAAGCCGTGCGTCCAATAGACAGTTGGATAGTGTTGCTGATTTCCAGCAGTGTAGCCGGGCGGCAAAACGACCCACGCTTTGAGTTTAATTTCACGACCCCAAAACCGACTCAATGACGAGCTGGTCACTTCTTCGTCGCGTACGGTTTCGGGATGCTCGATAGTCTTTCGGGCGGACATAGTGGTGCGATGCCCTGATTGGGGATGGCCGGTGAGCGTGAGAACGGGTTCGTCACCTTCCCCAGGTGACCAATGCGCCAAAGGAATCACGTCGCTGATCCAATCCTGCGCTCCGCGGCCACTATAGTTATAGCTGCGATCCACATCGAGCACGGCTTGTGCTTCATAGTCGCCCCTGGGAATTTTCGAGAACGGTTTGGGGAATGCAACTTGGCTGGCATCTACTTCTATAGAAGCACCCGGCGTGAGATCGTGCACTTCGCGGGCCGTCACCCAGGTATCTGCTGGACGAAGCTCATCGGTATCCACTTCTCTATCACCGGAACCCTTTTTGACAAAGATCAGCAAGCGACCGTCGAGTAAGGCCGGCAAAGAAGGGCCTGCTTTTACCTGGAAAAAAACGTGCCTAGGAACTGCGTTGCGCGGTTGCGTGAAAGCTATTCTCCAGGAGAGAGCGATAAGCGCAAGCGAAAGAGCACAGCCGCTCAAACGAGTACGGTTCATAGTGCACATCAGGCGTGATCATAGCAAGCTAGCGGTCACTCTGAAGTACGTTTGGCGCTTCTCGTTGCTTCTTTTTACTCATTCCGGCAACAGCCTGTGCATGATTGATGGCCGCGGTGAGAGAAACGCCCCCTATGATATTCCCGATCAGAGTAGGGAGTAAATATCCGAAGGCAATTACACCCCAACTCGTGGTACCCACCATTACCGAGAAGAGAACTTCCACCGAGCCTGCAATGATGTGAGTGAAATTCGCTAATCCCACAGCGTAAGTCAGAATCACAATGATAGGAATTCGCCCTGCGTCAGAAGCAGCAAGCATCCAGACCACCATGGCAATCAACCAGCCGGCGAAAATTCCCCGGATAATGGCGGATCCAAATGTAACGTGTGCGGCTTCCGTCGAGAGCTGTAGCATGGCATGTTGAACTTCACGGCTGAACATGGGAGTGTTCCCAGCCACCCAAGCAAAAAGATGCGCGCCGAGCAGATTGGCCAGCAGCACGATGCTCCATAGCCGCGCCACCTGCACGAGGGTTGCTAAATTGCGGCGCGCTAGCAGCGGAATGATGGCGGTTAACGTATTTTCGGTAAATAACTGCTGCCGGCCGATGATCACAATAAGGAACCCGAGAGGATAGCCTAAGTTCACGAGCAGCGGCCGCCACGGTTGATTCGGTAGATGAGCGCGCAGCAAAGCCTGCCCGACGAAGGAGAAGCCCATGGACATGCCGGCGGCTAAGCCGGACCAGGCTAGAGCCGAAGTGGGCCGCGAGAGTTCTTCTTCACCATCGTGCCGGATCGTCTCGTGAACGACAACGGCGCTCACCGAAGTGCGTTCTTCTGCTTCTTCTTGCTGCTTCTCCGTTAACTCGGGCGCGATCAAATCGGAATCCTGCTTGAGATCCCGACCCTGTTCATCTTTTAACATTAAAGAGTAAAGAGCGAATGCGGGCGCTTTCTGTTACTATCTGCAACGATGTAGATTGGACAACGAAGTTTAACTATCTCCATGCGGCCGGGGACGCGAGGTTAGTTCATTCCAGCGCATGCGCCCCCATGCGGACCGGCGCTGGATAAGCGGCGCCGCTTTGCTGCATGAGCTTAGCTACGAGACCGGTCCACCCAGTTTGATGACTGGCACCTAGTCCTTTACCGGTGTCGCCGTCAAAGTACTCGTGGAAGAGAACGTAAGGAGCAAAGTTCGGATCAGTTTGCAGCATCTGATTGTCCCCGCAGGCCGGGCGTCTTCCGTTTTCATCCGGCAGGAACAACTCGGTTAAACGCTGGGAGAGGCGTTTGGCTATTTCGGCAAGGCATAACTGCTGACCAGATCCGAACGGAAACTCGACGGTAAATCCCTCGCCGTAGTAGTAATCGAAACGCTGCAGTGCTTCGATAATCAGGAAGTTCATGGGGAACCAAACGGGGCCGCGCCAGTTAGAGTTACCGCCAAACATATTGGTCTGTGACTCGGCGGGTTCGTACGCGACACGATAGGTTCCCTCGGCGAGCGAGATCGAGTAGGGGTGGTCGCGGTAGTAGCGGGAGAGAGATCGAATACCGAACGGTGAAAGAAACTCGGATTCGTCGAACAGTCGCTGCAAGATGCGTTTCAACCGGTCAGGGTTTACTAGCGCCAGCAGGCGGCGGCGATTCTCGCCGGCCTCCGTCATTGAAGCAACGCCAGATATCAAGTCAGGGCGATTGTCGATGAACCACTGCATGCGCTTTTGAAATCCGGGATGCTTGGCGAGCGCCTCGGATTCGAGCGTCTCAACGGCAAACAACGGCACCAAACCGACAAGCGAGCGCAGTTTGAGAGCCACCGAGCGGCCATCGTCTTTAAGCAGACGGTCGTAGTAGAAGCCGTCTTCTTCATTCCACAAGCCATTGCCACCGTGATGATTGATGGCATCCGCGATGTATAGGAAGTGCTCGAAAAATTTGCTCGCGATATCCGCATAAACGGGCTCGCCTTCGGCCAGGTAGAGGGCCATCTGCATCATGGATAGGCAATACATGCCCATCCAGCTGGTACCGTCCGACTGCTCGAGCACCCAGCCGCTCGGCAGGGTCGCATTGCGGTCAAACACACCGATGTTATCGAGCCCAAGAAAACCGCCTTCGAAGATGTTGTTTTCTTCGGAGTCTTTTTGATTGATCCACCAAGTGAAGTTGATCAGCAGCTTGTGAAACACGCTCTCCAGGAATTCGCGATCGGGTTGGCCGGTAACTCTTTGGTCGATCTTAAACACGCGCCAAGCGGCCCAGGCGTGTACCGGGGGATTTACGTCGCCGAAATTCCATTCGTAAGCGGGGATCTGACCGTTTGGATGCATGTACCATTCGCGGAGGAACAACGATAGTTGTGCCTTAGCGAAATCCGGGTCGGCCGGCGCGATCGCAACAGTGTGGAAGGCGAGATCCCAGGCCGCGTACCACGGATACTCCCATTTATCCGGCATTGAAATTACGTCTTCGTTGAACAAGTGCCGCCACTTATGATTGCGTCCCTGCTTACGTTCTGGCGGCGGGGCCGGCATGGTGTTATCGCCGTTTAGCCAGGTCTCAATAACGAAGTGATAATACTGCTTGCTCCAGAACATGCCGGCAAATGCCTGGCGCTGCACCTGCCTGGATTTATCGTCTAGGTGGCTTGAAAGAGCGTTATAGAACTCGGTCGCTTCCGCTTGACGCGCCCGGAACACGGCGTCCCAGGTTGCGCGTTTCAAATCTGGCTGGCCTTGGCGCCGCAGGCGGAAGCAAACTGTGGTTTCTTCGCCAGGCGCCAGACGGTAGCGATAAACAGCAGCAGCTTTCGTTCCTTGATTCTTGGGGTTGATCGCCTCTTTTTTCTGTTCGAGAATATAGGCGTGAAAGGCGTCCTTTAAATAGGGATTCTGGCCCTGCCAGCCCCAGATATGTTGCGTATTCGTCTCGTTTTCAGTAAACAACAGCTCAGGCTGTCCATCAACCGTAAAAATAAAGGTCCCGAGATCGGGATGCGTGGCGGTGATTTCTGTGTCAGCTGATTTTATTAGCTGAGGCTTTTTAGCTGGATCAAAATTTCTATCCCAGCTCCAGATGTTGCGGAACCAGAGAGTGGGCAGCAGTGCGATCTCAGACGGATCAGGGCCCCGATTGACGATCCGGACACGCACGAGGATGTCATCGACATCCTGCTTCGCGTATTCGGCAAACACGTCAAAGTAGCAGCTGTCTTTGAATACGCCAGTGTCTTCAATTTCGTATTCAGGATCTAGCCGAGTGCGTTTGGCATTTTCGTCCACCAGTTGCGCGTAAGGAAACGCCGCTTGCGGATATTTGTATAGACCTTTCAGATAGGAATTGGTCGGGGTGGCATCGAGATAGTAGTAGATTTCCTTCACGTCCTCCCCGTGGTTGCCCTGAGGGCCAGTGAGCCCGAACAAACGCTCCTTGAGAATCGAATCCTGCCCGTTCCAGAGGGCTAACGCGAAACACAGGTATTGATGGTTATCACAAATTCCTAGGAGGCCGTCTTCGGTACAGCGATAGGCCCGGGAGCGGGCGTGATCGTGCGGCAAATAATTCCAGGCATCGCCGTTAGCGCTGTAATCTTCTCGGACGGTGCCCCACGCGCGCTCGGCCAGGTAAGGCCCCCAGCGTTTCCAATGCTTCACGCGTACTTGCGATTCAGCTAGACGGGTGCGTTCAGGAGAATTTGGTGAGGCCATAAAGGGGAGCGAGTAAATTGTACGACGCTCCCCTTTGAAGCTTGATTACGCGACGCTGGATTCAGCAGGCATTTCGAGCGGATGCTTGTATTTGCATTCGTTGTTCGGGCATTGCGCAACGGGCCCGGCTTTCAGATACTTCTCGATCAGATAGCTGCTGCCGCAATCCGGACATTTCTCGGCGATCGGCTTGCCCCAGGCGACGAAGTCACATTCGGGATACCGATTGCAGCCGTAGAACGTTTTACCGCGCTTCGATCGGCGCTCCACGACCTCCCCCTGCGAGCAGTTGGGGCACGGAACACCGATAGTCTTCTGTTTGACGTACTTGCACTTTGGATAATCGCTGCAGGCCACGAACTCACCGAAGCGTCCAAACTTCTGGACGAGATTGCTGCCGCATTGGGGGCACTTTTCTTCGAGCGGGACGTCCTTGCGCTGCTCACCACCTATCTGCTTGGTGGTTTTGCAATCCGGGTAGCCGGAGCAGGCAAAGAACTGACCGAAGCGGCCCTTCTTGAGGACCATGGGACGCCCGCAGTTCTCGCAATACTCTGCTTCGTCCTGCTCATTAAAGTCACTCTTTTCCCCGTCCGGAGTCTCAACCGTCACTTCGCGTGTGTTGCTGCATTCCGGATAGCCGGTACAGGCGATAAAGCTGCCGTGCTTGCCCCACTTGATGACCATCGGCTTGCCGCATTTTTCACAGACCAAGTCGGTGGGCTTCTCCATGCGCTTGATGTCCGTCATGTTGCGTTCGGCATCGGCCAGGTTCTTCTGAAAACGGCCGTAGAAATCCGCCATAGCGACGCGCCATTCAATCTTGCCTTCTTCAATATCGTCCAGCTCTTCTTCCATACGAGCGGTGTACTTGACATCGAAGAGATCGTTGAAGCTTTCGAGCAGGAGGTCCGTTACCACCGTTCCCAGTTCCGTCGGGTGAAACTTACCACCTTCTTTCTTAACGTACTCGCGATCCTGGATGGTGGAAAGAATGGAGGCGTAAGTGGACGGCCGACCTACGCCGTCGGATTCCAGTTTCTTCACCAATGTCGCTTCGTTGTAGCGAGGGGGGGGTTCAGTAAAATGCTGCTCGGGGCTAATTTCTTTAAAGCGGAGTTCCTCTCCTTCGGAGACGGCGGGCAATTTATGTTTCAGATCCTCGTCATCTTCGTCCTTCTGGTCCTTGCCCTCTTCGTAGACTTTTAAGAAGCCTTCAAACTTGAGGACGCTACCGGTCGCACGAAAGACATAGGGCGTTTTGCTTTTGCCTTTGGCATCGATGTCGATGGTCGTTTGATCGAGCAGCGCGGGATTCATCTGCGAAGCAATGAACCGCATCCAGATCAAGCGATAGAGCTTCAGTTCGTCCTCAGCCAGGAACTTTTCAAGTGACTCAGGTGTACGCAGAACAGAGGTGGGCCGAATGGCTTCGTGGGCGTCCTGCGCATCTTTCTTCGTCTTGTACACGTTAGGCGACGCGGGGAGATACGGTTTCCCGTAGCGTTCGGTGACCAGTCCTCGCACTTCAGCGAGTGCGTCTTCGGAGACGCGAGTTGAATCGGTTCGCATGTAGGTGATAAGACCTACAGAGCCTTCCTTTCCGAGTTCCTTGCCTTCGTAAAGGCCTTGAGCGAGCATCATGGTACGTTTGACGCTGAAACGAAGCTTGCGCGAGGATTCCTGCTGCAAAGTTGAGGTGATGAAAGGCGGGACGGGGTTGCGCTTTTTCTCCTTGGTGCCTACGGATTTGACAATGTAAGCCGCTCCGTCCAGATCGGAAACGATCCCGGTAGCGGTTTGTTCGTTGGTGACTTCCGGCGTCTTCTCTGCAATTCTATTCAGGCGGGCGGTCAGAACAGGCGGCTTTTTGGCATTTAGCGAGACGTCGATCGTCCAATATTCTTCTTTTACAAATGCTTTGATTTCGCGTTCTCGATCGACGATCAAGCGGAGAGCGACGGTTTGTACACGTCCGGCGGAGAGGCCACGGCGCACTTTATCCCAAAGCAGGGGTGAAATCTTGTAGCCAACCAACCGGTCGAGTACGCGGCGAGCCTGCTGGGCATCGACCAGGTTGACGTTCACCGCCATCGGCTTGTCAAAAGCCTTCTTGACTGCATTGGCGGTGATTTCGTTGAACATGACTCGGAAGATCGCCGGTTTTTCAGATTTCTTTGGTTCCAGCTCCTCTTTGAGATGCCAGCAGATTGCTTCGCCTTCTCGGTCCGGGTCGGCAGCCAGATACACGGAATCAACGCCCTTGGCCGCTTGCTTCAACTCGGCGATCAGCTTCTTTTTGCCTTCGATCACCTCGTATCGAGGCGTGAAATCCCGGTCCACGTCCACCGCTAAGTCCTTCTTAGGCAAGTCCTTAACGTGCCCGAGGGAAGCCTTGACAATAAACTGCTTCCCTAAGTATTTCCCGATAGTTTTCGCCTTCGCCGGGGATTCAACGATGACGAGCGATTTTGCCATAACTGCCTACTCTGTAACCTTAATTAATATGATTCCGGGTTCCGGTCGAGGATTCCGGCGCTAGAACGCTACCCTTTTACCACACCTTGACAAACTTCTTGCCTGGGAGCTGCCGGATCAGCCCGGACATTTCAAGGTCGAACAGCGCACTGATCAGCTCAGATGAGGAGCTGCCTTCAAAAGTTTCAATTAGGGACTCAAGTTGTTGAGGGATATCGACTTTTAGGTAATTCAGCAGTTTACGTCCGAGGATCTGAAGGGGCTCTTCGGGAGGTCT
>DATAYL010000126.1:0-3849 GCA_036272575.1 Bryobacteraceae bacterium
ATCTCCGCGAGCCATCCGCTGATGGGCAGGACAATCGCGTTGGCTGCGAGATACGAGGTGAGTACCCAAGTGCTGTCGTCGTAACTCGCTCCCAGGTCTCCGGCGATGTACGGCAATGCAACGTTGGCAACGCTCGTGTCCAGGACTTCGACAAACGCCGCCATGGACACCGTGGCGGCAATCGCCCAAGGATTTACCTTCGGGCGCCAGACAGCTTGTTCCAAAGGAAGAGACAGCGCTGCCACGCTCATCGCAAGTACACTTTCGCTTCGACATTCATACCCGGCCGAAGCTGGCGGTCGCGATTTTCGCCTGACTCGAGAACGATCTTTACGGGAACGCGCTGAACGATCTTCACGTAGTTGCCCGTTGCGTTTTCGGGCGGCAGCAAGCTGAAGGTGGGTCCCGTTGCTGCCGCAATGCTGTCTATACGACCGTGGTACGTTCTGCCGTTCGAGTCGTCAATGTCTGCTCTCTGGCCAACGCGCATATGTTTGAGTTGAGTCTCTTTGAAGTTCGCGGTGACCCACACCTGATCTAGGGGAACCACGGTGAGCAGTTGCTCCCCAGGGTCGACATTCCACCCGACGACAACCTTTTTGGTGACCTCTCCGGCTACAGGTGCAAATATTTTCGTGTATCCCAGATTCAACTGCGCTTGTTCGACCACAGCCCTTTTCTGGTGTACATCGGCCATGGCCGAAACCGATTTGGCGCGCATTGAGGCGACGCGTTGCGGCCCGGCTTGCGCATTTTCGTAGTGTGCTTCGGCCTCAGTGAGGCGGCTGTGCGCTTCTTGAACGGCTTGTTGAGCTGCTGCCTCATCTGCTTCTGCCGCAGCTATGGCGGCGACATCGGTCGCTGCCGCGGCGTAGGCATGGTCGTAGATTTGCTTCGGTACCTCGTCCTTCACGAGCAGCAAGTGATAGCGAGCAACGTCATCTTGAGCCTTCACATTTTCCGCTTGCGCTTCCAAAACGCGGGCGTGGGCGGCGACGGCTCGCTTTTCTGCTGCCTCGATGGCTGCTTCCGCATTATTGATATCCGAGGAGGTGAATTTTAACTGGCTTGAAGTTTCGACGGAAGATATGGGCACGTCGATATTCGAACTTTTCGCGGCAGCCTCTGAAGTCTCCAGCGTTGCCTGGGCTCTTGCGAGTGCCACTGCATAATCTTTTGGATCGATTTCCACGAGTGTGGAACCCTTCTCGACCCATTGGTTGTCTTCAACATTGACCTTCTGGATATATCCCGAGATACGAGCGCTGAGAGGGTAAAGGTGAACGTCCACCTGCGCATCGTCAGTGGATTCGAAACCGGAAAGGTAGTGCCAAAGGAAAGCACCGCTAACGGCCAAAACAACTAGCAGGGCTAGAAATATCCACTGCTTGTACGAACGCTTCCTCGGATACTTCGAAGGCGGCGGCTCAGCTGCGCTGGCATTGTCCGCTGATGCCTTCGGCGCGAGATCCTGCGGTGGATTTGTTTCCGCATTTCGCTCAGTCATGATTATCTCCCCTCCATGTATTCAGCAAAGCGTGATTCCGCTACACCGGTCGATCTTGCCAGAGATATTTTTGCGACGTTGTAGCTGTAAAGACTAGCAATATAGGCGTCAGTAGCGATTGCGAGTGCATCTTGCGCTTGAACAACCTCAATGTTGTCTGTAACTCCGGAAGTGAATCGATCGCGAGATTGTTCCAAGTTCCGAGTGGCCAACGTCACAGCGCTTTTCTCCACTGAAACTTCTTGCGCAGCAGCTTCCAGATCGAGATAAGCGTCGCGAACCTCCTGATCGATGCTGGCGCGCAAATCTTCCAGTCGCTGTCTTTCTCTTTTAAGCGAAGCATTGGCGCGGAGAACATCCCCGTGTACTCTTCCACCTTGAAAAATAGGGATGCGCAGTGTGGCGGCCGCATCAACGGTGCCGTGGGACGAGCCTGGATTAACTCCCGAGAGACCATAGTCGACTTCCACCCCTAACGACGGATAACGCTCAGCAGAAGCGGCTCTTCTCTCGAGTTCAGCCGACCGGACCTCATTTCTCTGACTCTGGAAATCGGCGCGAGCCTTGTAAGCGCTTTGGATCGACTCATCAAGACTCGACGGCGTTAGCTCTTGGTAAGGAACGTGGGTACTTATTTCAAACTTTTGGCCCGGAGGCAGACCGATGGCGCGCGCCAAAACCAGCTTCTGCTTCGCCAGGTCATTTTTCGCGACAATCAGTTTCTGTTCCCGAGACTGCAATTCAACCTGTGAGCGCAGAACGTCCACGGCCGAGGCAAGGCCCGCGGTCTTCTGGTCAGACGCCTGTTGAAAAAGCGCCTTGGCGGTATCTCGCTGCGATGTTGCAGACTCAACTTCCGACTGATCCGCGATGACCAGCAAATAGTTGGAGACAGCGACAAGCACGATAAGCTCACGAGCATCTTTGGTGCCGAACTCTGCGGACGTCAGCCGCGCCTTTGAAGATCGCGCCCGCTCGATAGATGCCCAATCAAAAGCGGATTCCGTGAGGTAAGCCCGCGAGTCGAAATAGCCAAATGGGCCAACGATCGGAGGTTCTCCACGAATGGACAGACCGAACGCAGCCCTCACATTGATTTGATGAACTCCGAAACCCGTATCGGTGATTACATTTGGAAGCAGCGCGCTCAGGGCTTGCCAGCGCTGCCCCCGCGCGTCGATAACGATATCTGTCGCCAAAACTGCACCTAGATTCTGCTTGAGTCCGAGCGCGACCGCGTCTTCTAGTGATAACGCGACTGGCGTCGCGCTGGATTTTCCCGCCGGAACACCGCCGAGATACGGATTCTGCGACAAGGTTTGATCGTTACTCTGGCCTGCTTGAACCGCTGCGCGCGGTGCTCCTGTCACTTCGGCCAGAGCAATCGGGTTGTACGGCGCTGGCGTAGCTGGCGGGTTGTACTGTGCAAGGGTCCCTATGCCACCGAGAAGGGCGGGAGTTAACAGGAGTAACTTGTTCCAAGATCTGCGCCACATATTCTGCCGTCACAGAGGCAATTGGGTGTCCATTGTTAGACCAGTAACGGCGAATCACTCGCGGGACGTTAATTGATTTGTGATGAGGTTTTGTTCCGAAGGTTTATGACGTCATGCCCAACCAGCCGACTTTCGCTAACTGTGTAGCCCAGCATCTTCCATTCTTGACTCGAGTTGTTCGTAGCCTTATGCGCGGCGATCAAAACGCGGAGGACATAGTTCAGCAAACCGTGTTCAAGGCCCTCACGAATGCGGACCAGTCTCGCTTTGAGTCGAGTTTGAAAACATGGTTAGTTTCCATCGCGCTGAACGAGGCGCGTCGGCCTATTCGTGTGGATGGCGCAGATGCACCGTTCCGTTGCTGGCGGAGAGCGTGGATTCGATTCGATTTCTTGAGAGTTCGCGCAACACTTATCCAAGGATCACAGAGTCTGCATCAGGCGATATCGTGAGAGCGCGCTGACAAGCATCGACGCTATCTCGTGAGTCGCGATTGGTGGTCCCTCGACCTCTCACGAAATAACGTGCACTGCCTTTCACGATTAGTGACGCGAACAGCGGAATATCGCGGATTTCTTGGCTTTTCGTCCACCACCGCTAATACAGACGCCTGATGGAAGTGCGGTTGCAAAGAGGATAAACGAGAGGTTCATTTATGAAACACGAAATACTGAGCTTGGATAACACCTCACGGAGCCCGGCGCGCGACGAGTTGGTTCCGTCGCGCTACGCGCTGCGGGTCGGCGAGATTGACGTAATGGTCGTCAGCGATGGGGTGCTGCCGATACCGGCCGAGACCATAGCGTACAACGTCGACGCGACCGTCCGAACGGCCTGGCTGGACGA
>DATAYL010000127.1:0-8882 GCA_036272575.1 Bryobacteraceae bacterium
CCCGGCTTGACCGTAAAAGAGGGAATGTTGACCTTGCGGCCATTAACCGTAAGGTGTCCGTGGCGCACTAATTGGCGGCCCTGCGCGCGGCTGGTAGCCAAGCCCATTCGATAAATTACGTTATCGAGCCGCCGTTCGAGCATGGCGAGCATTAGCTCACCAGTAATGCCTTTTTGCTTTACCGCCTTTTCGTAAAGATTGCGAAACTGACCTTCGAGAATGCGATAGTAGCGGCGGGCTTTCTGCTTTTCGCGCAACTGCAAACCGTAGCCGACAATTTTGGCTTTCTTGTCCTTGCCGTGCTGGCCAGGAGCAAAATTGCGCTTTTCGATCGCACACTTTTCAGTGTGGCAGCGCTCACCTTTCAGAAATAATTTCATGCCCTCGCGCCGACAGAGCCGGCAAACGGGGCCACTATAACGTGCCAAGTATCAAACCTCCCTTAAGGTGCGGTTTACGGCTGGCCAGCCTTCCTCCCGCTTAACGAAACTTCTAAACTAAACGCGCCGCTTCTTCGGCGGACGGCAGCCGTTGTGCGGGATCGGCGTGACGTCCTTGATCGAGCGAACTTCAATACCAGCGGTAGACAATGCGCGCACCGCCGATTCACGGCCCGATCCCGGCCCAGCCACGCGGACTTCGACCGTTCGCAAACCCGCTTCCTTGGCTTTATTCGCAGCCGTCAGCGAGGCCTGTTGCGCGGCGAATGGCGTACCCTTACGCGAACCACGAAAACCGAGCGAGCCCGAACTGGACCACGCCAAAACATTTCCCAGCGGATCCGTGAACGTCACGATCGTGTTGTTGAACGACGCCTGCACGTGCACCGTCCCATACGGAACGTGTTTCTTTTCCTTTTTCTTGAACGACTTCTTCTTGCCCGATTTCGCTGGTGCCTTCGCCATTAAGTCTTACCCGTCGCCTTCTTCTTATTTGCCACCGTGCCTTTACGCGGTCCCTTACGGGTACGCGCGTTGGTGTGGGTACGCTGCCCGCGTGCCGGCAACCCGCGCCGGTGCCGCAGCCCACGATAGGAGCCCATCTCCATCAGGCGCTTGATGTTCATCGAGACTTCCTTGCGCAGGTCGCCCTCGATAGCGCCCTCGCCCTCGATGAGATTACGGAGGTGGTTGACCTCTTCTTCCGACAAATCCGACACCTTCTTTTCCGGATCGACTTGCGCCCGATGAAGAAGAGAAAGCGAACGAGTACGCCCGATTCCGTAAATATAGGTCAGCCCGATCGCTGCCCTCTTTCGCGCGGGTAAATCCACGCCTGCAATACGCGCCATAAACCTTATCCTTGCCGCTGCTTATGTTTTGGATTCGTGCAAATCACCCGCACCACCCCATGGCGGTGGATCACCTTGCATTTATCACACAATTTCTTAACTGACGCTCGAACCTTCATACCGACTGACCTTTCGTCAACAACTCCAATATTCGTCCGCGCGTCCGGTCCTGTGCGGAAACAGCCACCCGCACCCGATCACCAACACGCAAACGCACAAAATTGGCACGCTGTGAACTGGAGGAATGAGCAATCAACTGATGCTCTCCCTCTAGTTTGACACGTACCAGCGCACTTGGCAGCAGCTCCGCTACAATCCCGTCGGCCGTCCGCTCATCTCTGCCCTGCGGGCCAGGTTTTTCAAGGCCCGGCGATTCGTCAATCATCACGGCCTCGACAGGACCCAGGGACCGTTCTCGGTCACCGCCACCATATGCTCAAAATGAGCCGAGTAGGAGCCGTCTTTAGCGACCGCCGTCCACTTATCCGACAGAACCTTAGTATCCGGTCGCCCGGCATTCACCATGGGCTCGATCGCCAGCACCATGCCCGGTTTGAGTCGCGGATTCTCGCCTCGCCGGTCCACATAGTTTGGAATCTGCGGCTCCTCATGCAAGGAAGTGCCGATCCCATGCCCCACAAATTCGCGAACGATCGAAAAGCCATGCGCCACAACATGCTTCTCGACTGTGCCGCAAACATCAAACAGGCGATTGCCGGAACGGACCCGGTCAATCGCTAACTCTAAACTCTCTTCGGTGATCTTCAACAATCGCTTCACCGACTCATTCACCTCGCCGACCGCCACCGTAATGGCCGAATCGCCGTAATAACCATCCAGCTGCACGCCAGTGTCGAGCGAAATGATATCGCCCGTCTTCAACCGGCGCTTTGCCGATGGCATCCCATGCACCACTTCTTCATTGACAGAGGCGCAGAGCACATAGGGAAATTTCGTACCCGCTGCCTGCGAAAAATAACCTTTGAATGCCGGTTTGGCGCCCGCATCGGCAATCATTTTCTCGGTCGCTATTTCCAGGTCGTGTGTGGTCACGCCCTCGCCGACCATTGTCCGCAAATCCTGTAAAATCCGGTAGACCAGCAAGCCGCTTCGGCGAAGCTTTTCCAGTTCCACCAAACTACGACGCACAATCACTGCTTAAATACTCTTTGCATCTTCTGCAGCAGCAGCCACCGCGCCGCTTTCCGACAGCGAGCGACAGATCTGCTGCAAAATCTCTTCCGGTGCGGCGTTGGCCGCTTCAACTTCCAGCAATCGCACATCAGTTTCCCGGAAAAGGTTCAGAATCGGAACCGTTTGCCGGTCGTACTCGCGCAGCCGTTCTCGAATGACATCTTCCCGGTCATCCTCGCGGGTCACGAGCGCAGTGCCATCCAGGTCGCACACACCGGGCACCTTCGGAGGACTGGTGGTCAAGCTATAGAGTGTTCCACAGACGGGGCACTGGCGACGGCCACTCAGGCGGGCCACAATGTGCTCGTAGTCAACCACTAAGTGTACCACGGCAGCTTTGAATTCACTATCTCTTAACAGATCCAGCAGCACGCGCGCTTGATTCAATGTACGAGGATAACCGTCCAGGATGACCCCCTGTCGAGCATCCGGTTCGGTGAGCCGCCGCTCCACGAGTCGATTCACCAGGTCGTCCGGTACTAGCTTGCCGGCCTTGATAAGCTGCTGCGCCTGCATTCCGATCTGGTCGTGCTGGCCAATATGGCTGCGCAGCATGTCGCCGGTCGAGACGTGGGGCACGCCCAAACATTTCTTGAGCAGCTTCGCCTGTGTGCCTTTACCCGATCCAGGAGAACCGAACAGGATGACCGCAGTTGGCTGATGGACTTTGGTATCTGAAAGCAATGCGGATCCCTAGCTGGTGGAACTGCGCCGTCCGCGTATACGGCCCGAGCGCGGTGTGAAACCGTCATAATGGCGCATGATGAGCTGGGCTTCAATCTGGTTGACCGTGTCCATTGCCACACCCACCACGATGAGCAATGAGGTGCCGCCAAAAAAGAACGTCACGCCGAGGCCGTCCAGCAACCACCGCGGGAAATGCGCGTCAATGAAGTTGCCCACCAGCGGCAGGTGCTGCAGTCGGATGCCCTGGATCATGATCTGCGGAATGATCGAAAGTAGCGCCAGGTAGAGACCGCCAACTACAGTTATCTTCGAGAGAATCTTATCCATGTAGTCAGCCGTATTTTTGCCCGGTCGAATGCCAGGGATGAAGCCGCCGTACTTGCGCATGTTGTCCGCCGCTTCGCTCGGATTGAAAATGATCGAAACGTAAAAGAAGCAGAAGAACACAATTAGCAGAATAAAAATTAGATAATAAGTCGGTTCGGCGCCGCCGAGGGCGCCCAGCATGTTCGAGAGCCACGGGCTATTCTTCACAACCGGAAACTGCAGCGCGGTTTGCGGGAGTGCCAGCAAGGAGGACGCAAAGATGATCGGAATCACGCCGCCCGCATTCACCTTGAGTGGCAAGTGCGTCGACTGACCGCCCATCATGCGCCGCCCGATAACGCGTTTAGCGTATTGCACAGGAATGCGGCGCTCGCCGCGCTCGACGAGTACAATAAAGCCCACGACCGCAATCATCAGCGCAATGATAATGATCATTTGCAGAACCGGCCACTGATGTGTCACGAAGGTGTTCGTGTAGATACTGGTCACGGCGTTCGGTAGTCCCACGATGATACCGACGAAGATGATGAGCGACATGCCGTTGCCGATACCACGATCGGTAATCTGCTCGCCGAGCCACATGATAAACGCCGAACCCGCGGTAAAGGTCAATGTCGTCATGAAGAGGAACAGAAATCCGGGGTTCAACACGAAATTCCCCGACGAATTCTGCAGGGCAAACGCAATACCAACCGATTGAATGATCGCTAGGGCTACCGTTAAGTAGCGCGTCCACTGCGTAATTTTGCGTCGCCCGAGTTCGCCCTCTTTTTGCAGCTTATCGAGTGTCGGAATAACTACGGTGAGCAATTGCAGAATAATTGACGAAGTGATGTAGGGTGTAATGCCCAAAGCAAAAATCGTCATGCGGCGCAGCATGCCGCCACTGAACAGATCGAAGTAGCCAAGGAAACCACCGGCCGCATTCCGCGTGAAGAATGCTTGAAAACGATCCGTATCGATACCCGGCGTCGGAATGTAAGCACCGATCCGATAGACAGCCAGGAGTGCCAGGGTGAAAAGAACGCGGTTCCGGAGATCTTTTATCCGGAACATGTTGCTAAGGGCTTCGAAGAACTTCTGCATGTCTTGAGAGTCCGCTGACCTGTGCGGCCTTATTTCGCTTTAGTGTCCGGCTGTTCGGTGTACTGGGCGAGCACGGAGCCGCTGCCGCCAGCCTTCTGAATTTTGTCGAGAGCTGCTTTGGAATAAATGTGCGCTTCGACCGTGATCTTCCGGGTCAACTCACCGCTACCCAGAATTTTGAGCCCGGCATGGAGTTTTTTAATGACCCCGCTCGCCACCAGCAATTCCGGCGTAAAGTGATCGCCCTCGAGTTTTTCGAGCGCGCCGACATTCACAATGGCATAGTGCTTGTGGAAGATATTGTTAAATCCGCGCTTCGGTAAACGGCGGTGCAGCGGCATCTGGCCGCCTTCGAAGCCGCGCATTTTGCTGTAACCCGAAATGGATTTGGCACCCTTGGCGCCGCGACCTGCGTATTTACCGCGGCCGGTACCCATACCCTGCCCGATGCGGCGCTTTTTTTGCTTCTGCCCCTTAGGAGGCCGTAGATTGCTTAAGTTCATTTGCTCGCGCTCTTTTTCGTCCGAGTTTCATCGCTGACAATCTCGAGCAGATGCGGCACTTTCTTCACCATGCCCCGAAAACCCGGTGTGTCCGGTCGCTCCACGACACGATTGATTTTGTGCAGTCCGAGTGACTTCACGATGTCTTTATGTTTTTGCGGGGTGCAGATCGGGCTGCGCACCAGCTTGATCTTAATTGTTCCTTCAGTGGCCATTTTCGTCAGACTTCCGTTCTAGAGCCGCTCGATCGGCAGCCCGCGCATCTCAGCGACAGCCGCTTTGTCACACAATTGCTCTAGCGCATTAATCGTCGCTTTCACGACGTTGTGTGCATTATGCGAACCAATAGATTTAGTGAGCACGTTTGGAATGCCCACCGCCTGGATCACCGCACGGACCGGTCCGCCAGCAATTACGCCCGTTCCGGCAGGCGCCGGCTTCAGTAGCACCAGGCCGCTCCCGAAACGCCCCAGAACCGGGTGACGGATGGTCGTTTCGAGCACATGTACTTTGCGCAAATTCTTTTTGGCTGCCTCGATGCCTTTCTTGATCGCAGAGGGAACTTCTTTGGCCTTGCCAGTCCCGTAGCCAACAACTTTCGCGCCCGGATCACCCACAACGACCAGAGCCGAAAAACTCATGTTCTTACCGCCCTTGACCACTTTAGTCACACGATTGATGCTGACAACCTGTTCCTTCAGGTTCAGGTTGTGCGTGTCTAAACGCTTGGCACTTCCTATCACTGCCATCGATTAAAACTCCAGGCCCGCTGCACGGGCCGCCTCCGCCAGCGCTTTAACCCGGCCATGGTACAGGTAGCCGCCGCGATCAAACACCACTTTGTTAATGCCCTTTTCTTTGGCGCGTTCCGCCACTGCTTTGCCGATCAATTTGGCCCCTTCAATGTTGCCGCCCTTGCCGCGTATGTCCTTTTCAGTCGAACCAGCAGCCGCGAGCGTATGGCCTGGCCCATCGTCGATCACTTGAGCATAAATATGATTGACGCTGCGAAACACCGCCAGCCGGGGACGCTCCTGCGTACCCGCAACCCGGCTCCGGATCCGTTTATGAATGCGGGTGCGAATCTCTCTTCTCGAATCTCGTGCCACTATTTACCTCCCGCCCCAGTCTTGCCGGCTTTCTTACGCAGTGCCTCACCGGTGTAACGCACGCCCTTGTTCTTATATGGATCCGGTGGCCGCAACATGCGAATCTGCGACGCAATATGCCCGACCATCTGACGATCGAATCCGCTCAAGATGAGATGAGTCTGTTTGTCCACTTTGAGATCCACCCCTTGCGGCAGCAGAAACTCGATAGGATGCGAATACCCGAGAGTGAAAGTCGCGACCTGCCCTTTCACATCGGCCCGATAGCCGGTCCCCACGATATCAAGTTCGCGGGTGAAACCGGTCGATACACCTTGCACGGCATTAGCGGTCAGCGCGCGCGTCAGGCCGTGCATGGCGGCGTATTTGTCGGCCTCGCGCAAAATTTCGAGATGCCCATCCTTCTGCTCGACCCGCACGCCTTCCGGAATCGGCACAGTCAACTTGCCCTTCGGACCTTCAACCTGGACCTCTGCGCCGATGTTGATTTTGACCCCCTTCGGCAGGGGAATTGGTTTTTTTCCTACTCTTGACATGGCGTCTTCCTCGAATCGTACACAACGGCCGGCCAACCGACCCTTGCGCCCGCTCCTACCAGATCTGGCAGAGAACCTCCCCGCCCACACCTTCCTTGCGGGCCGTCAAGCCGGTCATCACACCTTTTGGCGTGGTCAGAATGTTGATCCCGAGACCGCCGAGAATGCGCGGGATTTCTTTGCTTCCGACATACACGCGGCAGCCCGGCCGCGAGACCCGCTCGATGCGCGAAATCACCGGCAGATTCGCGGGCGTGTATTTCAGGTACAGACGAATGTACTTCTTCGCGCCTTCTTCAGTGAGCTTGTAGTTGAGGATATAGCCTTCCTCTTTGAAAATTCGCGCGAGCTCATTCTTCAGTCGCGACGCGGGGACGTCCACCTTGGCGTGACGTGCAATCAGCGCGTTGCGCACGCGCGTCAACATATCGGCAATGGGGTCTGCTGTCATCTATTTTCCTTCTTGAACCTCGCCTCACTGGGAAACGTGGGCTCATTCTTTTTGAACCTTCGCCTCGCTTAGGAAACGCGGGCTCATCAGCACCTTTCATTCCTTAGGTCTTTTTGCCGCTCCCTCAAGGTCGCGGTTCTGATTATTTTTTGCCGCTGCTTTACGATCACGGATCTGCACCACGTGCGTCACAAGCGGATCGTTTCTACCAGCTAGCCTTCGTCACGCCTGGCACTTCTCCGGCGAGCGCGAATTTCCGGAAGCAGATCCGGCACAGGGAAAACTTGCGCAGAAACCCGCGTGGGCGCCCGCAATTTTTGCAGCGGTTCCGCAGGCGGGTCGGGAATTTCACCGGTTGTCCGGCCTTCCGCGCCCGCGTCATCTGCTCCGCTTTTCGTTCTTCTTTCGCGATCTTTGCAGTAGTTGCCATCGAATCCTTTTACGTTACGTTTTACTGACGGAACGGCATGCCCATGTGCCGCAGCAGCGCCAGACCCTCGGCGTCCGTCTTCGCCGTGGTGGTGATGGAAATATTCATACCCTTGGTCTTTTCGACCTTGTTGTAATCAATCTCGGGGAAGATCAGCTGATCCCGCAACCCGAGCGTATAGTTTCCCCGCCCGTCAAACGATTTGGAAGACACGCCGCGAAAATCGCGGACGCGCGGCAGAGCCACATTCATCAGCCGGTCGAGAAACTCGTACATCCGGTCGCCGCGCAGCGTCACCATGCAGCCAATCGCCATGCCTTCCCGAAGCTTAAACGCCGCAATCGATTTCTTGGCGCGCGTTACCACCGGCTTCTGACCGGCAATAGCGCTCAACTCGTTTACCGCGCCATCCATCAGCTTGCTATTACCCGAAGCTTCACCGAGACCAATGTTGATCGAGATCTTTTCGATCTTCGGCACGGCCATCGGATTCCGGTACGCAAAATCTTTCTTCAGCGATTCAATCACGCTCTTCCGGTAATGCTCGCGCAAACGAGCCTTGCCCGTTTGCGAGCGCGGGGCCGCTGCCTTTTCGGCCGGCGCTTCACTCGCTGCACCCTTCGCGGCGCGCGGCTTCTTATCCGCCGGCTTCGGCGCGCCGCCCGCGGGCTTCTTGCCCGTGTCCTTCTTACTGGTATCCTTCGCCATCGTTATACCCGCTTACTTCTTGTCAACCGCTTCGCCGCCCTTGCGAGCGATACGCAGCCGACGCACTTTGCCGCCGACCTCGTCGAGTTTGTAGCCGACCCGCGTCGGCACTCCCCCGGCAGTCAACAACATGACGTTTGAAACATCAATGAGCATGGGTTTTTCCGCCACGCCGCCCTTGATCTGCTTGGCCGGGTTCGGCCGCGTGTGGCGCTTCACCACCATCACGCCATCCACCATCACCTTACGCTTAAAACGATCCACTTCAAGTACCTTGCCAGTCTTGCCCTTGTCGCGTCCGGCAATCACCTTGACCATGTCGTCCTTCTTAATCTTGATCCGAAGCGGCTTGAGTTCCCCGCGCTCCTGGCGTCGCTGATACGCAATTTTCGGCATACTGTTAAATCACCTCCGGAGCGAGCGACACGATTTTCATGAAACGCTTGTCACGCAATTCGCGAGCCACCGGCCCAAATACGCGCGTGCCCACCGGTTCGCCAACTTCATTGATTAGCACGGCCGCATTTGAATCGAAGCGAATGTAGGTACCGTCTTTGCGG
>DATAYL010000128.1:0-2498 GCA_036272575.1 Bryobacteraceae bacterium
GGCGTTATCGGCATTGCTCTATTCTTGTCGAGCGCGTCCGGCTTGTTTGTCTGGTTGATTTCCAGTTCCCGTCGCTGGGTGAAGATCGACAAGCGCGCATCAACGCGTCGCATGGTCTACGATTTACACCGGTCGGTGGGACTGCTGGCGTGGCTTATCTTAATCGTTCAAGGCGCTACGGGAATTGGGCTCGCTTATCCACAGTGGCTGGGATCCGTGACTGCCTGGTTCGTGCCCACGGCGTCCGCGAAGAGCGCGCAGAAGATCCCCGGGACGAAGCACTACGGCGTTGCAACTCCCATCGCATCGCTCGCTGATGCGATGCAACTTGCGCAACGGGCGATGCCAGACGGAGAAATTCGCGAAATTCGCCTGCCTGGCTCCGGCGGCAAACAACTAACGGTCAGATTCTGGTGTGCAGGCGATATGCATGCTTCCGGAAGCAATACTGTCTATCTGGATGCATCCGGCAGTAGGGTCGTCTCCGTCATCAAACTGTCCGATCAACCGGTAGCCAGAAGGTTTATCGAGTCATTGACGCCCATTCACTACGGCGAATGGGGCGGCCTTCCCGCTCGTGTCCTGCTCGCATTTGGCGGCTCCGCGTTGCCGGTCCTCGTTCTATCGGGCGTTCTCATTCGCTGGTGGCCCCAAAAGACTCGTGCCAGCGTTCCAAAAGCGAACGAAAGCCGGGTAGCAGTTCTGTGAACCAAGCATAGTCGGAAAGGAAGTTGAAATGAAGAAACTCGGCATTGCCGCGACACTCGTGTGCGCGGTGGCTCTTATCGCGAAAGTGGGCGGTGCGTCGTTCGCGCCCGGATCCCGAATTCAGATCCTGGCACACAACGCGTATCCGGACCACGGGAATTACTCGGATCGCCTGGATCGCGCGATCGCAAGCGGAGTACCGTTCGTCGTGGAGGAAGATCTTGCCTGGGTGGATGGCAAATCGCTGCTCATCCACGGCGCCAAGAATGTGGCATCCGATTATCCTACTCTGGAGAGTTATTTCTTTCCGAAGGTGCGGCCTGTCATCGAGAAGGCGCTGCGGGAGAATGACAAGAAGCAATGGCCTGTAATCACGCTGTATCTCGACATCAAGAATGACCCGCTGGAGCACCTGGCTGCAATTTCGAAGGTTCTTGACCAATACGGCAGCTGGCTAACAACGGCGGTCAAGACTGACGATCCCGCCAAGCAATCGCCGCTCGATCTCAAGCCCATGATGGTACTTGTCGAAGATAAGCAGGGCGATTCCAACAAGCAAGAGGCATTTTACGATAGAGTCCCGGTCGGCGGCAAAATCCAGGTCTTCGGTTCTGTGGCCAAGCCGGACGCCAACCCCGGCAAGAGATTGTCGAAACAAGAGGCCATTGACCGAATGATAGACGTGGATCCGGAACAAGTAACGAGCCAGAGAGCCGATAATTATCATCGCTGGTGGGGAGTGGATTGGGCTTACATCGAGAAGGGTGGCGAAACGAATGGTGCCCCGTGGACTCTGGAGGCGAATTCACGCCTGCGGAAATGGGTGAATTATGGCCATCGGCTGGGCTACGTCATGAGCGTTTACTGCCTGGACGGGTACACCGCAGACGAGAACCAAGGGTGGGACAAAGACTACAACTTTGGCTCACGTGACGCCGTTTTGCCGCGGTGGCGAGCTGCGACAGCCGCTGCGCCCGACTTTATCTCAACCGATCAGTACGAGCAACTCGCAAAGCTAATTCGCGCGAAACAGTAGGACTCAATATGAAACCCATCAGACGATCACCGCTGACCGCGCTGGCCTGGATATTTTTAGCCGCTTGCGCATCGGGCCAGGAAAGCAACGCGCCGAAGCACATAGGCCCGGCCGATTTGCCGACCGACAAGTTGCTGAGTTCACCCGGCCCAACCTTCAAGATTGCAGATTCAGATCTGCCGTCCCCACTCACTCTGATTGCGTTCGGAGATCAACGATTCACTGATCCCGCCAACGTCACGGCTACGAATCCGAGAGTGCGGAAGTGGCTGGTCGATCACATCGCGGAGGAGAAGCCTGGGGCCGTCATGCTGAGTGGCGACGTGCCCCTCTCCGGAGAAGTTACCAACGACTACGCCGTCTATCGAGATGAAACCAAGCCGTGGCGCGACGAGCACCTGAATGTGTTCCCGGCTCTGGGAAACCACGAATTTCATGGTGATCCCTCGCAGGCTTTGGAGCACTGGTGGAATGCGTTTCCGGAAATGCGAAACCGCCGGTGGTATTCGGCTCAATTCGGTTCTCGGGTATACTTACTCACGCTTGACAGCGATGCCCCTTTAACAGCGGAGTCCAACCAGGCCCGTTGGTTGGATCAACAGATCAAGGACTTGCCGCCTTCGATCGATTTCGTCATCATCTCTCTTCACCATCCGCCGGTTGCCGACGTCCAGAAGCGTATCAGTGTAGACCACAACCCGCGGCCCAACGAGATTGCGTTGCGCGACTACTTGAGCTCTGTCGCGAAAACCAG
>DATAYL010000129.1:0-26097 GCA_036272575.1 Bryobacteraceae bacterium
CTGGCTTCAGCAACAACGGAAGCAGCAATCAGAACCAGCAATCGCCTAATAATTTGCAAAATTCTAATTCGACTCCGCAGTGAGGAGCGCTGTGGCGATAAGCTGAACAACATCGCCCTCGTTGGGGCAGGAGCTTCGCTATGTGCTTCACCTATTTTAAGTAGCAGCTTGCCTCATCAAGTGATTGCATCTCAGTATTGCGCATCAAGGAAAAAAATATAGCTTCTATTTGGCGCGGCAGACGCAATCCTTATTCTGATCACCTTTCACGTTTCTTGGGTTTCACTTGTTTTCTCGATCGATATAGTTTATGAGCACCTGGATTCGGCCGAACCTCGGCGCGTCCTGAGCGGCGCCGTGACCATAACGACCGGCCCGGTCAATATCTCAATCTCAATTGGCTACAACGGCCAGACGCAGAGGCTTTTGAATAACTATCCTAGTTGGACACCAACCGGTTCGTTCAGGGGCGGTTCTGTCGGGAACGCTCCCCCACGGACCTTTAATGCAATCGCCCTCGTTGGCGGAACAACAGATACAAACGCGATTACGTTTTCTTCGCCCATCCTGAATCCCATACTTGCTATCTGGAGTTTGGGTGCTCCTAGAAGGCAAGCCTCTTTGATTTCACTTCCACCGAGCCATTTACTCTTAAAGCCGGAGGACCGAACGCTGAGTTCGGAGGTAGCAGTGTGACCGTGTCGGGGAATACAGTCCTTGGGGCAGAGGGGAACGGGGTCCTTCGATTTAACGGAACTTTCAGCCAACTCACCTGGACCAATCCGAGCTTTGAGAATTACTATGCATTTACTCTCGGCGTTGCCGGCCAGGCTGGTCCTGCGGTCATTCCTGAACCGGGCTAGGAATGGTGTTCGGAATCGGGCCACGCGGCTGAACAAAAACAAGCGTCGAGTACAATTCTCAAGCATGGATCTTGCGAGCTTGGCACATGAATTAGACGAAAAAAACAGAACGTGTCGTGTTGTTATTGAGACGCCGAAAGGCCGACGAAACAAATTCGACTACGATCCACACCTGGAAGCCTTCACGTTGGGCGGCTTGCTAGCGGAAGGCTTGAGTTTCCCTTTTGATTTCGGATTCGTGCCTTCTACCGTGGCTGCCGACGGAGATCCCATCGATGTGATGGTTCTGATGGATGAACCCGCACATGTCGGATGTGTTCTTGCGGTTCGGTTAATTGGCGTGATGGAGGCGCAACAGACGGAGGATGGCAAGACGACGGAAAATGACCGTCTGATTGGCGTGGCGATTCACTCTTACAGCCATGAAAATATTCAGTCAGTTGATGGGGTAAACAAGTCCATCCTGAAACAGGTCGAGGAGTTCTTCATCTCGTACAACAAGAGCCGAGGAAAGAAGTTCAAAGTAACGGGCGTAGGCGGTCCGTCTAAAGCTGTTAAGCGACTACGGGAGGCGATTAAAGCTTACAAGGAGAAATAAATTTCTGGCGATAGAACGGAAAAAGTCATAGCTCATTCGTGGCGCAGCGGCGCCTAGATCTGAACGTGCCGATCTCCTTCAGCGTCTCGAACATTAATTTCCGGAGGGTCTTTCGACGTGATCGATGACTAGGAACTCGCCGGGCCCTTTGGCGGGCGCGAGTTTGAGGCCGAGTTTCTTGACTGCGATTATGAGCGCGGAGACTATGGGAGAAGGTTCAGGCGGATTCGCGGGCGCCGTGGGATCGCTTAACGCGGGCAAACTGCGCGGACGATTTAGCAGTTCGCGGTCTTCGGCGGTCAAATCCAGGTTGATATTAAATCTTCCCGCAATTCCGGTTTTGTCTATGACGTGCCGATCTAATAAGACCGAGAAACCCGCGCAGAGATCTGCCATCGTCGCAGCATCCACGTTAAATCCGTTCGCATCGACTTGAGCCACCCCGCAATTGGTGGGAGACGGTGGATGGTTTAAATCCAACGGAGTGCAACTTCCTCGATGAGGCGCTCGACAGTCGTGCGGCCCGTGCGCACTGTTCCGGGAGACAAGTTTTGGAGCGAGTTTCTGCGAAAGGTCTTGCACGGAAGAATCGAAGCCACCTCGAATTTCTGGGGCAGGGGTGATTGCGCCTCGAGATGAGGAACATTGGTTGAGATCGGCTATGATAACCACGCCCAAAGCGGTTATACCCGCTGTCACGGTCAGTTTTTTTTGCGAACATTCAGTTTATGCGGACTTACTACTATGCCCACAATGCTACTACAAAGTAGTAGAAGGATCAAACTGCGATATGCAAAAGATTCCCCATGTTGCTGTAATAATCGTCGATACCGCCCGTCCTTAGTGCTGAAACGGGATGAGAGAGATGCTGCAAGTGGCAACGGGGGATGTCGCCGTTCTTACGAATCACACGCAGTTTAGCCGGCTGTTCGAGGCGTATCACGGCCTGGTGTTTCGCACGGCTTATCGCATCACCGGGAGCGTCTCGGACGCGGAAGACGTTCTGCAAACTATATTTCTGCGTCTGATTCGCCGCGATACGGCCACCAAATTAGAAAAAGAGGAAAGTTACTTCCGTCGAGCGGCGGTCAACGCTTCGCTCGATCTACTTCGTGCCCGGAAAAGCGATAGCAGCCTTCCCCTTCAGGATTTACCCGCCTCGACTGGCGAGAGAGATCGAAGAGAAATCCAGGAAAGCCTGCGACGGGCATTTGCCCAACTCAGCCCGCGCTCGGCGGAGATTTTCGCCCTCCGGTATCTGGAGGATTACTCGAATGCACAGATTGCGGAGATGCTCGGCATGTCGCAGGTCCTGGTAGCAGTGACTCTCCACCGTACCCGCGGCCGCTTGCAAAAAGAAATTCGTTCCTACTTTGGAGACAAGCCATGAACCGGCCAGACTTAGATCAAATCCTCGCAGAAATGCGCGCCGAAGAACCGGCTGAGGAGACGGTTCGCGATTCCGCTCGCCGCGTGTTCCGTGAGGTCTTCGATGCGGCTTATTTGCCGGAACGCGCCGAGCGCGTCCAAGTTGATCAGATCAGGGGGTGCTCCGATTTTCAAAGCCTGATTCCCGCTTACCTGGCCCGTTCGTTGTCGGCCGCGCGCGTTTCCCTGCTCGAAGATCACGTCAGCGAGTGTGTCGCGTGCCGCGGGGCGCTGCATCAGGCGAGGGCTGGGGATTGGGGGGAAGCGACCGATATCTCCGTCCGGCCTTCGAAAAAACGCATGGCGATTCTTCCTTGGGCCCTCGCTGCCTCGCTGGCTATCGGAACTGCTGTTGGGATCACAGGCGCGCTGAATGGCCTTTTGCCTGGCCAGCACGCCGTGCGCGCCACGGTGGTCAGTGTACAGGGAGCCCTGTACCGCGTCTCCGATTTCGGAACTTCAGTGGTAAAAGCGGGCACTCTCATTCGCAATGCCGATGAACTCCGCACCGCTAAAGGTTCGCGCGCCATTTTACGTCTGCTGAACGGAGCGCAGGTTGAAATGGCGGAACGATCGGATGTTTCTGTCTTGCGGAACTGGAGCGGAACTTCGGTTCAGGTGGACAGTGGCCATGTCATCGTCCAGGCGCTCGATATCGGCCGGAAAGCGTTCCTGGTATCGGCAGGCGACCTGCGCATTCCGGTCCATAACGCTGTTTTTTCCCTGAACCGCGGAATCAAGGGATCGCGCGTTGCCGTCGCCAAAGGCTTTGCGCGAGTTGAAGGTCCCGAGAAAATATTCAATCTCGGCGCCGGTCAGCAGGCGGCTACCGATTACCGCCTGGTTAACGCCTCGCTTAACTCAGAGTTCGCCTGGAGCCAAAACGCCGACTATTATCGGGGGCTGCTCCAGGAACTCTCGGTTCTCCAAAAACAGCTGCAGGCTATTCCGTCCCCGCAGCTGCGCTATGCCTCGAATCTGGCGCGATATTTGCCGGAGAACACTGTGCTCTACGCCGCCATCCCGAATGTCGGCGGTACGATAGGCGAGGCCAAGCGCATCTTCGAACAGCGTCTCGCGGAAAGCGAAGTTCTTCGCGACTGGTGGCAGCAGCAACCGGCCTCGCGCAATGGCCAGTTCGACCAGGCTCTCACTCGTATTAACTCGATTAGCCAATACCTTGGTAACGAGATCGTGCTCGCGGTAGGTTTACTCGGGCCGCATCAGTATAGCCAGCCGGTTTTTCTGGCGGAACTTCGACAGCCTGGCTTGCGCGAGTATCTGGAGCAGAATTTACCGGAAGCCGCGGGTATTCACTTTGTCAGCGGTTCCTCTCCGGCGTCCACCGCCGCCGGTTCCGGTTCCCTCTTCGTGTCGCTCGATAACAACGTGGTTGTGGCTTCACTAAATGCCGGCGAATTGGCAGGAGTTGACGCCGCGGTCGTGAATCCGGCTTTCGACCGCTTTTCGCAAACGCCTTTCTACAAGCGCATTGCGCAGTCCTACTCGATCGGGGCCGGCTATCTGCTGGCGGTTGATATGGAACAAATGATCACCAAATCCGTAGTTACTCCCAAGGAGATTCCGCCCGGCTTCAATAATGCGCAATACGTGGTTCTCGAGAGGCGTGACACAGGCAACGATACGGAAACGCGCGCTTCGCTCTCTTTTTCCGGCGCGCGGCAAGGAATGGCTTCCTGGCTCGGCGGTCCCGGCCCTATGGGTTCGCTCGATTTTGTTTCTCCAGATGCCAACTTCGCGGCTTCTATTGTGATGAAGAATCCGCTCACCATTATGCAGGAGCTGGTTAGCTACGCCACTCAATCCGATCCGCGCGCGGCTCAGGAGCTGAATGACGTCGAGGATCAGCTCGGCGTCAAATTTGCCGATGACATCGCTGCTACGCTCGGCGGCGATGTGACTTTCGCCATTGACGGTCCGCTGATTCCCATTCCCTCCTGGAAATTGGCAGTGGAGGTTTATAATCCTGTTGCTCTACAGCAATCGATCTCAACTCTGATCGCGAATTTCAATCAGCGGGCCAACAGCAACACCGGTAAAATCATGCTCGAAAGCGGGCAGATGAACTCGCGGACCTTCTATTGGCTTAGAGATGAGAAAATGCCGAATATCGCTGCCTATTACACATTCGTCGACGGATATCTGGTGGCCGGTCCAAGCGAGGCCAATCTTCTGCAAGCCATCAATAATCGGGAAGCCGGCTACACCTTGGCAAGCTCTTCGACCTTTCGGAACCAGCTTCCCGATGACAGCTATACGAACTTCTCGGCCATCATTTATCACAACGCGGGTAAAGCGCTCGGTAGCGTTGCCAATCAGTTGAAGTCGTCAGCTTCGCTTTCGAGCAGCCAGCGAGGGGCGCTTACCGCGCTGGTAGCGGGCGGAGCTCCCGGTTTGATCTGCGTTTATGGCGAGCCTAACCGAATCGTCGCCGCCAGTAAAGGAGGATTCCTCGGCTTCAATCTCGGTAGCCTGGCCGGAATCGAACAGGGCAAGCCAGTTTTGCCCCTGATTGCTTCGGGCACCCGGGCGGCGAGTTCGCAGGAACGCTTTTGATCACTCACCCCAACGTGTCTCAGGCCAGCGCACCCGCACAGGATTCCGTCGCGGCCGACGCTCCCGCGCCCAATGGCGCTCCTCCCGTCATCGAACTCAACGCGCTCTGCGTCCGCCTTGCCGGCCGAGAGGTTCTGAGTAATCTCACCGGTACGTTCTCCGGCCGCACGATCGGTCTCCTCGGCCCCAATGGGGCTGGCAAATCCACTTTGATCAACACTCTCCTCGGCTTCTGGCCGGTCTCTTCCGGGTCGGCCCGTGTATTCGGGTCCGATATTCAGGCCGACGTAAAAAAGATTCGGGCTCTCATCGGCTATATGCCCGAGAACGATGCGTTCATCAGCAAGATGAGTGCCGTCTCTTTTATTCGCTTCATGGCCGAGTTGTCCGGGCTTCCCTCCGCGCTGGCGCTCGAGCGTGCTCATGAAGCTCTCTTCTATGTGGGTCTGGGGGAAGCTCGTTATCGTAAACTCGGCACTTACTCGCTGGGCATGAAGCAACTTGCCAAGCTTGCCCAGGCAATCGCGCACGGACCTAAGCTTTTGATTCTCGACGAGCCCACGAATGGTCTCGATCCTCCCGCCCGCCAACGCATGATTCGTCTCGTTAAAGAAATGCGCGACAGCCGTGAAATGCATATCATTCTCTGCTCGCACCTACTCCGGGATGTAGAAGAAACTTGCGAAGAAGTAGTCATTCTGAAACAGGGCCGCGTCGTTCATTACTCGAACCTTGAAAAGGAACGCCGGTCCAATCGCCGTTTCGTCGAGCTTGAACCGCGTGGTGATGTCGATGCCTTCCTGGAGGGAGTCGCAAAGCTCGGTTGCGAATACGCGCCCGGCGCTTTGAACCGCGTGAAGCTCGTTCTAGCCGAGAATGTCGAAGTGCAAGACATCTACCGAATTGCCGCCGAGCACAAGGTGCAGCTGCGGCGTTTGAACTTCCGGCGCGACACGCTCGAAGACATCTTCCTTAAAGCCATGGAGAACACCGATGGCCGTCTATAAACGCACCTATCGCGGCTATGCCGGGCCGCTCACTCCCGCCTGGTCCCGCTTTCTTGTTCTCTATCGCTTCTCTCGCCGCACTGTTTTTCGTTCCAAATTCCAAACTGCCTTTTTTGTTTTTTGCTTCTTCTTTCCACTGCTCTGCCTGCTTGGTGTCTACACCAACGCTCACCTCAGCGTCTTTTCCTTTCTCCCGAAACGCACCGGCCCCCTCTTTGAGGTGGATAATACATTCTTCCTTCTTTACCTGAGCTTCCAGGGTGGGTTGGCGTTTCTCCTTACAGCCTTTATCGGCCCTGGTCTGGTCTCGCCTGACTTGGCTAACGGCGCACTCACGCTTTATCTGTGCCGCCCCTTATCGCGCACCGAATACATCGTCGGAAAAATGTCCGTTCTAGTGATCACTCTCTCCTGGGTCACCTGGGTACCCGGACTTATCATTTTCGCGACGCAATCTGGTCTGGCCGGCTGGCAGTGGTTTACCGCTAACAGCTGGATCGCGCGAGGAGTTGTCGCCGGCTCCCTGATCTGGATTCTCATTCTTTCGCTGCTCTCGCTTGCTTTGTCGGCTTGGGTAAAGTGGCGCATCGTAGCCGGCGCCCTCCTGCTCGCCATTTTCTTTCTCGGCGCGGGTTTTGCGAAAGCTGTCAACACCGTGCTGGGAACCAAGCAAGGCTATCTCCTCGATATAGGCAATCTTGTCGGCATTGTGCAGCACGACCTGCTCCGCAGTGGAACACAACAATCCATACCCGTCGCCGAAGCCTGGATCGCTCTGCTGTTGATCTCCGCTTTCTGCCTCCTGCTGCTGGTGCGTAAGATCAAACCGAACGAGGTGGTGCGATGAGTTCGGAAATTGTCTTTCAGGACGTGTCCAAGTTCTACGGCGAAGTGCTTGGCGTGAATGGAGTCAATCTCTCCATTCCCGCTGGCATCACCAGTCTCGTCGGTCCGAACGGCTCCGGCAAAACTACGCTGATGAACCTCATGACCGGGCTCATCCGTCCCTCGCGCGGCAGCATCCATATTCTTGGCATCTCGCCATATCAGCCTGACCAACTCTTTCGGCTGGTTGGCTATTGCTCTCAGTTCGATTCATTCCCTAAAGGTCTAACCGGCTACGAGTTTCTTTACTCGTACCTGCAGCTCCATGGATACGATCGCGCTCGCTGCGATGAGCTCGCCTGGCAGGCGATTGATCGTGTCGGTCTGCGCGAAGCTGCCCACCGCAAAGTCGGAGGCTATAGCAAAGGCATGCGCCAGCGCATCCGCCTTGCCCACTCGATCGCGCACAATCCGCGCGTCCTCATTCTCGACGAACCGCTCAACGGACTCGACCCACTGGTCCGGGCCGAAACCATCGCCCTCTTCCGCACTTTCGCTCAACAAGGCTGTCATGTGCTGCTCTCAAGCCACGTGCTGCACGAAGTCGATATCATTTCCAATCAGGTAATTCTCATGAGCGGCGGCTACGTCGTCGCAGAAGGAAACATCCAGGCCGTCCGCGGCGAGATTCACGATCAGCCGGTACAGATTCTTATCCGTTGCCAGCGGCCGTCCGATCTTGCCTCCCGCTTCTTTCGCGAAGATCTGGTAGTTGAAGTCAGACTCGGTGGCGATGGCCGCGGCCTGCTTGTCAAAACTGGTGATCCGGAGCGCTTTTATCTTTCGATGAATGAAATCGCCCTCGATGGCGTGGGTATAGAATCGGTCGCGCCGGTTGACGATGACGTTAACTCGGTCTACGAATATCTGATTGGCGCGGAGGAGGCGGCTCGATGAACCCGCTCTGGTGGACACAGATTCGAGCGGTGGTCCGGCTTGAACTGCGCAAGACCTTCTTCGCCCGGCGCGGTTTGTGGATCTATCTGCTCGCGCTGGCACCTGTTGCTTTGTTTCTGCTCAAGTCCATCCTCGATATGCGCTTTCGTGCCATGGGCCGCCAGACCATCAGCTTGACCCAGGGCAACTATATCTTCGCCGGCGTCTTTCAATTCTTCTTCCTACGGCTGGCCATCTTTTTTGGCTGCCTTGGAATTTTCATGAATCTCTTTCGCGGCGAGATGCTCGATAAGAGTCTGCACTTCTATCTGCTCGCGCCCGTTCGCCGCGACGTGCTGCTTACTGGCAAATTCCTCGCCGGCCTGCTGGCCTCAAGCGTTATCTTCACTGTCAGCGCGGTGCTGCAAATCATGGGGCTGCTTTGGGAGTTCAATGCGAGTACCGTCTCGCAATACCTCTATCAGAACCACGGCCTCTCGCACATTTTGACCTATGTTGGCGTTACGGTCCTGGCCTGCATCGGTTACGGCAGCGTTTTTCTCGCCGCTGGTCTGCTCTTCAAGAACCCGATCATCCCTGCCGCGATTGTCGTCATCTGGGAAGCCGTCAATCCTATTCTGCCTTCGGTCCTCAAGAAGTTCAGTGTTATCTATTACTTGAAATCGCTCTGCCCGGTCAACATTCCGGTCGACCCAGGCATGCCGCCTTTGATCGCGCTACTCGTGTCGAATGCCGAACCGATTTCGGCGTACGTCGCCGTTTTGGGGCTGCTTGCACTCTCGGCCCTGGTTCTGCTTGCTTCGATGAAGCAGGTCCGGCGTCTTGAAATCAATTACACGACAGAATAACCGCTAGGCCGAAACGCGCCCGAAAACGCGCTGTATCTTCCAGGTGATCACGGGCCGCGCCAACCTTATCTCACCGCCCGCCTACTCTAAATAGCTATCAGCTACACACTCCAAGTTGCGTCGCGCGAACTGCGGAAACCGCTTACGCTCGAATCAGATGACGATACGCCTATATTCCTCATTTCCCAAGGGCGCCGCCGCAGTCGGTCTTTTGCTGTTAAGAATTTTGAGCGGGGGCGGTTTAGCTGAACAAAGTCGCCCTGTGCTGTGGAGCTTGTTCGCGGCGCCAGAGAGCAAAGGCGGCGCGCTTGGCGAAATTGTCGCGGCATTTGTTCTGGTTGCGAGCATTCTGATCATCGCCGGTTTGTGGACCTCTATTGCCGCGGCTATTGGGACAGCAGCGGCGCTCATGGCTGCAGGGTTGGGACTGGTTCATTCAGAGAGCCTTATTTTCGCTGCATTGTCCACTGTGATTGGCTTAATCGGGCCGGGCGCATTGTCGCTCGATGCGCACCTTTTCGGCTGGAGGCAGATCCGATTTCCACATTCCAAGGGAACAGGACCGGGGAGAGGGTAGGACAGAAAGGAAGCTGCCAATATGTGGATCGTAAAACTAGCACTTCGACGACCTTACACCTTTGTCGTTTTCTCGCTTTTGCTGCTGCTCATCGCGCCAGTGGCGCTGTTGCGGACACCGGTGGATATTTTCCCTGCCATCAACATTCCCGTAGTCAGTGTCGTTTGGACGGAGACGGGGCTCGTGCCAACCGAGATGGCGAACAGAATTGTCTCTATCTTCGAACGATCGCTAACGACAAGCGTGAACAACATCGAGCACATCGAATCTCAATCTCTGAACGGTGTCTCCGTTGTCAAAGTGTTTCTTCAACCTGGCGCGAACGTAGAGGCTGCCATTTCGGAGATCATCGCAGAGGCCCAGACAGGAATCAAGCAGTTTCCTCCCGGGATCACACCGCCGCTGGTATTGAGCTATAACGCGGCAACTGTCCCCATTCTTCAGCTGGGCCTGAGTGGGAAGGGCCTGTCTGAACAGCAATTAAACGATCTCGGCAACAATCAGATTCGTCCTCAACTAGCCACCGTGCAAGGTGCATCGTTGCCGATCCCTTACGGCGGGAAAGTCCGCCAGGTGATGGTCGACATCGATTCCAACCGGCTGACATCGCGGGGACTCTCGCCTATGGACGTCGTGAGCGCGGTCAATGCGCAAAGCGTGATTTTGCCATCCGGAACCGCGAAGGTTGGTCGGACCGAATACAACATCGAATTAAATGCGGCCCCGGACACGATTGGGGCGCTCAACAATATTCCCATCAAAACCGTGAACGGCGGCACAATTTTCATGCACGACGTAGCCAATATACGGGATGGCTACGCGGTCCAACAAAACATCGTTCGTCAGGATGGACAACGCGGCGTTCTGATGACCGTTCAGAAGTCAGGAAATGTCTCCACGCTCTCCATCGTCTCGGGCATCCGGGCAATGCTGCCGAAAATTGCGGCAACGCTTCCCCAGCAGCTGGTGATCCGACCGCTATTCGATCAGTCGATATTCGTGAAAGCTTCGCTGCAGGGAGTGGTTCGTGAAAGTATCATTGCCGCTGCACTGACAGCGCTGATGATCCTGCTGTTTCTGGGCAGTTGGCGCAGCACCTTGATCATTACCACATCCATTCCGCTCTCTATTCTTACGTCGCTCCTCATCTTGAGTGCCCTGGGCGAAACCATCAACATCATGACTCTGGGTGGTCTCGCATTGGCGGTGGGCATCCTGGTGGACGATGCGACCGTCGAGATCGAGAATGTAGAACGGCACATCGCAACAGGCCAGGCACTCGAAGAGTCGATTCTGGCCGGCGCCGAGGAGATCGCCGTTCCCGCATTCGTTTCTACGATTTCGATCTGTATCGTCTTCGTGCCTATGTTCTTTTTGACGGGCGTCGCGCGATATCTGTTTGTACCATTTGCTGAGTCGGTGATTTTTGCGCTGCTGGCGTCCTATTTCTTCTCTCGAACACTGGTGCCCACGATGGTCAAATTCCTGTTGCCGGCCGAGATTGCGAAGCACGGCTCAGAAAAAGAGACGAGGAGCCAGTCGCTTCTCGGGCGTCTTCACAATACCGTCGAGCGTGGATTTGACTGGCTGAGAAACGCGTACGAGAGGCAGCTTGCGATGTGCATTGCACATCGAACAGTGTTCGGGGTTTGCTTTCTCGCATTTTGCGCTGCGAGCGTGGGGCTGCTTATAACGCGCCTGGGTCAAGACTTTTTTCCTACGGTGG
Source organism: Bryobacteraceae bacterium (assembly GCA_036272575.1). GTDB lineage: Bacteria > Acidobacteriota > Terriglobia > Bryobacterales > Bryobacteraceae > Bog-105. Next base: position 11,407 of record DATAYL010000129.1, read on the forward strand.
ATGCAGGACAGTTTCGCTTACATCTGCGGGCCAGTACGGGCACTCGGATTGAAAATACCGCCCGGCTCACGGATGAAGTCGAACAGGTCATCCGCCAGACTGTGCCTCAGCAGGAGTTACTAGGCATTCTGGACAACATCGGGTTACCCACCAGCGGCATCAATCTCTCCTACAGTAATGCGGGCACAATCGGCTCGTTTGACGCGGAGATTCTGGTCTCGCTGCAAACCAAGCATCGGCCGACAGCAGACTATGTCGACGCATTGCGCGAGAAGCTTCCACAATTATTTCCTTCAACGACGTTCTATTTTCAGCCGGCCGATATTGTGACGCAGATTCTGAATTTCGGCCTTCCGTCGGCAATCGATGTGCAAATCGTCGGCAACAACACACGATCGAGTTTTGCATTGGCGACGAGACTTGCGAGCCGCATACGCGCGGTTCCAGGCTCGGTGGACACCTACGTGTACCAGTTAATGAACCAGCCTCGAATTCGATATGCCGTGGACCGAAGCAAAAGCAATCAGATGGGTTTAAACGAACGGGATATTGCCGACAATCTTTTGACGTCTCTGAGCTCGAGTTTTCAAACGGCCCCCAACTTCTGGCTCGATCCGAAGAATGGAGTCAGTTATGCGATCGCAGTTCAGACACCGCAATACAAGATGACATCGCTCGATTCGATCGGCACTATTCCGGTAAGCAACAGCAATCCGCAGCCAAATGAGCTGCTAGAGAACCTGGCTGCACCGGCGAGAGGGGCAGAACCAGCCGTAGTCAGCCATTACAACGTACGGCCGGTGATCGATGTCTATTCGAGCGTCGAAGGGCGAGACCTCGGTAGCGTGGCGAGTGACGTTGCGAAATTGACAGCCTCAATGAAACTGCCGCGGGGGACGACGGTCGTCACCAGAGGTGAGGTCGCGACCATGCGGTCCTCTTTTATCGGTCTGTTTGCAGGCTTGGCGTTCGCCATCGCGCTGGTCTACCTGCTGATTGTGGTCAACTTCCAATCGTGGTTGGATGCGCTGATCATTATCACGGCGTTACCAGGTGCACTGGCCGGCATTTGCTGGTGCCTGTTTCTGACTCGAACGACTTTGAGCGTTCCCGCGCTGATGGGGGCGATCATGAGCATCGGCGTCGCGACATCGAACAGCGTGCTTGTGATCACCTTCGCCAATGAACGGTTGGCTGAAACAAGAGATGCCTTGAAGGCGGCGTTGCAAGCCGGTGCCACGCGGTTACGGCCCGTGATCATGACAGCTACCGCCATGATGATCGGCATGATTCCGATGGCACTGGGTCTTGGCGAGGGCGGAGAACAGAACGCACCGCTTGGAAGAGCAGTTATCGGAGGGCTGCTGTTTGCCACAGTGGCGACATTATTTTTCGTGCCCGTGGTTTTTAGTGTTGTTCATTCGCGGAAGAGATCGGCCGAGTAGCTCGTATCCGCATCGAAAGGAGTATTCAATGCCGTACCAGATAGACGAACAGAACAATTTAAGCGCAGAGCCGCAGGAGCAGCGGAGTCCGCGTATGGGGGGCAGCAGGCTTGTTTGGTTTTTGGCGCCGGTAGTTGTTCTCGTGATCGCAGGGATATTCACGCTGCGCTCCAGAGCCGCGACTGAGGCAAAAGTGGCAGCGATCACTAAGACTCTTGCCGTACAGCATGTCTCCGTTGTTCATCCCAAGCGCGGCGATGCGGCTACCGAACTGAGTCTGCCGGGTACAACGGAAGCTTTTACAGAGTCACCGATTTTTGCCCGTACCAATGGCTACCTGAAATCGTGGACCAAAGACATTGGAGCGCATGTGAAAGCAGGTGAGCTGCTGGCCGTGATTCAAACACCGGAGCTGGACCAGCAGCTGATGCAGGCACGAGGCCAATTGGCGCAAACCGAAGCTAATTTGAAATTGGCGAAAATTACGGCGGGCCGCTATCAGGACCTGATTAACTCCCATTCGGTATCGCAGCAAAATGTGGATCAGGGAAATCAAGAAGTCGCGATGCTGACCGCCAGCGCCCAGGCCGCGGCGGCCGATGTGCAGCGTTTAGAACAACTGCAGGCGTTCGAGCGTGTCTGCGCGCCCTTCGATGGCATTGTCACCGCAAGGAACACCGACATAGGAGACCTTATTAATGCCGGAAGCAGTGCGGTCGGAAGCAGCGCGTCAGGGAACAGCGGCATGGGCCAAGAGCTGTTTCGTGTGGCGAGAATTGACACCCTACGTATTTATGTCAATGTTCCCGAAGATTACAGCGGAAGCATCAAGCCGGGAGTGTCGGCAAAGCTCTCCATTGCGGGCTTTCCCGGCAGAGAATTTCTCGGCAGGGTGGCACGATACGCGCACGCGGTGGACGTCAATTCGCGCACGATGCGGACCGAAATCGACATTCCGAATCCGGGCGGAATCCTTTCTCCAGGGGCTTATGCCAGCGCGGCCTTCAGTCTGCGCTCGCCTCTCGCCCCCTTGATTCTTCCGGCAAATACGTTGATTTTCCAGGCGGCGGGAATGCAGGTGGGCGTGGTGGATCAAAATGGCCGGGTTCAATTGCGCAGTGTCACCATCGGACGCGATTTCGGGACCTCGGTGGAAGTGCTATCCGGCTTGCAGCCGGCTGATGCGGTGATTACCAACCCTTCTGATTCTCTCAATGCGGGAGGGCGGGTGGCAGTTGAGAACGTGCCGGCAAATGCGGTGGGAAGTTAGGCATGCAGCGAACAAGAACAAATAAGTTCAGCATAAAGTTAAGCGGCGTTTTGCTCGCGCTAATAACGTCGGCGGGCTGCATGGTCGGACCGCGTTATGAAAGGCCGGCGGCACCTGTCGCTCCGCAATACAAAGAAGGAGCGAGCCCGGACACCGCAAAGGCCAATCCGATTGCGTATAGCAATTGGTGGCTGGTCTTTCACGACGATGAGCTCGATCGGCTGGAACAGCAGGCCAATACAGCGAACCAGGACATCCACGCAGCGATAGCGCGAGTGGAGCAGGCTCAGGATTACTTAAAGGAAGCCCGCTCGTATCTTTTTCCAACGGTGAGCGCGGGAGGATCGGCAAGCCGGAACCGAGAGGCGCAGAATCGACCAAATAACGGGAACACCGCCGGACTTGCTGCCACCTTCAACGATTTCCAAATATCAATGCTGCTTGGTTACGAGATCGATTTTTGGGGCAAGCTCCGGCATGCTGCGCAGGCAGCCGCCGCTAGCGAACAAAGTAATGAAGCAAACCTGCGTTTTGTTCACCTGGTGACCGGGACGGGTCTCGCGATGAACTATTTCGGGCTGCGAGAGTTGGACGCCGAACGCGAGGTCCTGTTGGCAACTCTTGAAGCTCTGCGGCAAGCTGAACAGTTGACCGAAATGCGTAGACGGGGCGGATTGGCCAGCGACTATGACGTGTACCAAGCCAAAACATTATTGGATCAGACTGACGCACAAGCAAAGCAGATTGAAATACAACGCGCGGAATACGAGCACGCGATTGCAGTTTTGTCGGGAGAGAATCCGTCCACCTTCTCGTTGCAGCGAAGTCCTTTAAACGAAACATCACCCGTCATTCCGGCTGGAATTCCTTCCCAATTACTGGAACGCCGGCCGGACATTCAAAGCCTGGAAAGGACACTTGCCGCATCCAATGCGCAAATCGGAATTGCGAGGGCGCTGCAATTTCCTCAGTTCACGATTTCAGGAGCTGCCGGATTCGAAAGTGTCAATCCATCTTCGGTGTTTGCATGGCAGAACTCGTTGGCATCCCTCGGGGCGGGCATCACGGCGCCTGTATTCACAGGGGGAAGACTGAAAGCTCAGGTCGAGCAGGCTAAGGCCAGCTATCGAGAGACACTTGCCCAGTATGAGCAGCAGGTCTTGACTGCATTCCAACAGGTGGAGGATCAGCTTTCTGCTATCCGCATCCTAACCGATGAGGCGAACTCCACGCTAAACGCCGTCAACGATGCGCGAAGAACGGAGGAGATCGCAATGAATCAATACAGGACGGGACTGGTGGATTATCTCAACGTGGTAAATGCGCAAGCAACGTTGCTGTACAACCAGCGCACCCAAACGCAGATCCAGGGCGAGCAGATGGTGGCCTCGGTTGAACTTATCAAGGCTCTGGGTGGTGGATGGCTAAATATACCGAATCCGGCTGGAAACACGCCGTAACATTTGGGCGATGCAATGGGATGGAATTCGGCAATCGCGGTTTTTAGGCAGAGATAAAACAATGCAAATCAATTCCACAGAAAAAGACACAGGCATAAGACGGCGTTCGTTATTGGGAGCGGCCGCCACGGCGCTGAGCGCGGGGGCGTTCGTTGCGCCGCGGGCATTCGCACAATCGAAACGGGAAATCGAACAGGGAGAGCAGAATCGCTCCGCCAGCAATCCGGGTCCGAGCAATCGCACGTTGGCGGGCGAAAATCCGGATTCGGAAATGCCGACTGTAACAGATAAGGGGGACGTGAGCCCCTTCTGGTATTCCTTTGATCTAGCGCATCGGCGCATTCAAGACGGCGGCTGGACGCGCCAGGTCACCCAGAAGGAACTAGCTCCGTCGCGAGACCTGGCCGGCGTAAATATGCGGTTGACGGCGGGCAGCTATCGCGAGTTGCATTGGCACGTCGCCAACGAATGGGCTTACATGCTGTACGGCAATGCGCGTGTGACGGTGCTCAACCCGGACGGGACAATCTTTATAGGAGATGTGGGCAACGGCGACCTCTGGTATTTTCCGGCCGGTTTTCCGCATTCAATTCAGGGGCTCGGCCCCGATGGATGCGAGTTCCTGCTGGTGTTCGATGACGGGATGTTCTCTGAATATCAAACCTTCCTCATCTCCGATTGGTTGGCGCACACGCCGACGGAAGTGCTTTCGAAGAATTTTCAACTTTCGGCAGACGGACTAGGGAAGCTCCCGACAGATGAGTTATACATATTCCCAGGTACGGTTCCGGGACCTCTTGAAGAGGACAAGCGAGCGGTGGGCGGCAAAGCAGTGGAGTCACCCCTTTCTTACACCTTTCAAATGAAGGCGATGAAGCCCACAGTTGAGAACGATTGGGGAGATGCTCGAATAGTAGATTCCACGGTCTTCGGTGTTTCCAAAGCGATCGCCTCGGCGTTGGTCCGTGTGAAGCCGAATGCGATGCGTGAACTGCATTGGCATCCGAATGCTTCCGAATGGCAATACTATATACATGGAACCGGGCGCATGACTGTTTTTGCGTCCTCAGGCAAAGCGCGAACAATGAACTTCAATGCGAACGATGTGGGCTTTGTACCGGCGGTCGCGGGACATTACATCGAGAACCTGGGAAATGACGATCTCGTCTTCCTCGAGATGTTCAAGAGCAGCTACTTCGCGGATGTATCTCTCAATCAATGGATCCGACGCTTACCGACGCACATGGTCAGCCAGCATTTGCACCTGAATGGATCGGATTTGAGTCACATCTCGGATCGCAAGAATGTGGTAATCGGATAAGGCACGATAAAAGATGTGTGGGTAATCTCGAACGCCAAACAATGCCAGGCACTCCTCACGATCTTCTGGCTGGCCGTGTTGGGCGCCGGGACGGGGAGCGAAGCCGCGCCGCTGGAAAAATACGTGGGTACTTCCTGGAGTCACAAAGACGGCTTACCATCGACGCTAATTTATGAAATTACGCAGACGCGCGATGGATACTTGTGGCTTGGAAGCTCCGACGGTTTAGTCCGGTTCGACGGAATCAATTTTGTCCACCAAAAACTTGTCTCGAAGACCGATCAGCTGGTAGGGGCTGTGACGGCGTTGTATGCCGGAAAAGACGACGCATTGTGGGTTGGCTCAGGCTCCGGCCTCGTCACGAGACTGAGCGGAACCCTTTGGCAGCAATATCGCGTGGGAGCCGACATCGAGGCAATCGTCGAAACTTCCGAGCGTGGTGTATGGGTGATTGCACGGAATGGCCTGTACAAATTTGGCGAGAGTTCGCGAGGAGAGTTGCTTCCCGCACAGCGGATCAATGTGCCGCAAATCTTTCAGTTACTCGCCGCCGGCGCAGGTGAGATTTCACTTTCATCGAGAGTGTCCATGCCAGTGGAAGAAGGTGCCGCGATCTATGCGCGCAAGGTGGTTTTAGGCGGCCGCACACTATTCCTGAATGAAGGAAGAAAAGGCGCGGCGTGGTTGGGCATACGCTCATTCTTAGGTGACAAAAACGTTGGCATCGGTCTGCGGGACCGGCGTGGATACCTTTGGACGGGAAGCTCGATTTCCGGCCTAGCCAGAACGAGCGGTGATGGCCGGCAGTTCGAGACAGAGCTCGCGAACGATCTTGTCGAGTGTCTCTTCGAAGATCGGGAAGGCAATATCTGGGTGGGAACGAACAACGGTTTGTCTCGTTTCCGATTCGGGAAAATCTTCTCGCTGACGAAACGCGACGGGTTGAGCAGCGATAGAACTTCCTCGGTAGAAACAACAGGACGCACGGTATGGGTGGGCACGCAAGCGGGCTTGAACCGCATCGATAAGGAACATGTTCAGTGGCTCTTGCGCGGTCTCAACGTCCTGACTGTGAAAGCAGTCCAGAATAATCAACTGTGGATAGGCAGCACTCAAGGTGTTTTCGCAGTAAGCGAGACGGATCGTGTTTCGAAACCGCAGCGTATGATCGCAGACCTCTCATCGGTTATTGAAATCGAGCGAGCTTCCGCGGGTTGCGTTTGGCTTCTCGATGCTAAGAAGGGTTTGTATCTCTGGAAGAGCGGTGCGCTCCTTCGGATAGTGAATGCCGGCTCGGGAACAATTACTGCCATACGCGCCCGAGATGACGGCGCATTGTGGATCGGCTTCCTCGATGGGGAATTGGGTATTTACAAAGACGGCTCTTTTCACGAACTGTCGACAGTGGGGCGGTTGCCTGGGGGAACGGTCCAAGACATTTACGTAGAGAAAAACGGGACAGACGGGCGCGGCGTAACCTGGTTTGGTACTGAAACCGGCCTCTACCGCTTTAACGGCAAGGACCTGACCATCTTGAACACCGAAACGGGTTTACCCGGCAGTCGTATTCTCTGGCTGCAAGGCCAGGGCGACGATATTCTGTGGTCGGGTTTTAGCACGGGCGTGGCAGAATTGCGCCGCTCGGATTTGCGTGATTCGGCGCGTGTTTCACCGCACAAACTTCGATGTGACTTCTATGACTCCGAAGACGGGCTTACCTCGGATCCCGTTCGGCGATCCCAAGCGGCGGCAAGTCTTGATTCCCAGGGAAAGCTTTGGTTCACCACATCGGCGGGCGCGGCGGTCATAGACACACTGCATATCGAAAAAAATTCTCTGCCGCCTCCCGTGGTGATCGAGCGGGTCATTGCCGACAACCGTGAGGCGCCGATTGGCCCGCCGATGCGTTTCCCGCCGCTCACCAGGAATCTACAAATCGACTACGCCGGCCTCAGCTTGACCGCGCCGCGCAAGGTAAAGTTCCGCTATCAACTCGAAGGATACGACAAAGAGTGGCAGAGTGCTGGCAACCGGAGACAAGCTTTCTATACAAATCTCCAGCCAGGAAGCTACTGGTTTCACGTGACAGCGGCGAATAACGACGGAGTTTGGAACGAAAATGGAGCAACCCTGAGTTTTGCCATTTTGCCCGCCTTCTATCAAACCCGCCTATTCATATTATTGTGTGTCGTTGCGGCCGCGATAATTGCCTGGGGCATTTGTAGGCTTCGCTTGCAGCAGATGCAAGCCGCCTTGAATACCCGGTTCCAGGAAAGGCTGGCTGAGAGAACCAGGATTGCACAAGATTTGCATGACGACCTGTTACAGAGTGCTATGGGCGTAAGCTTGCAAATAGAACTAACTGATGCGCTGATTGAAGAGCCGCATGCTGCCAAAGCTCACTTGCAACGCGCTTTGATACTATCCCGGGCGCTGATGCAAAAAGGACGCGAGGTGCTACGCGATTTGCGGGAGAAGACACGGGAGGCAACCGATATCACAAGAGCCTTGTCGAACGCGCTCGACGGAGGCCAGCAGGCAGACGGACCCGCTTCCCGCCTGACTGTCGAGGGGCAGCCGCGTGATGTGAATCCGCTGGTTGCTGACGAATTTGTTCAGATAGGGTGTCAAGCCATCGCCAACGCTTTTCAGCACGCGGCCGCCAAAAAGCTTGAAGTTCACCTGGTATATAAGCCGGCGGAACTCTGTCTGGAGGTGGAAGACGATGGCCGTGGAATGGATCCGCGAATAGCGGAGGCTCGCAGACCTGGCCACTATGGATTGATCGGAATGAGAGAACGAGCCGAGCGCATAGGGGGTATACTTACGATCGCCAGCCGCCTTGGAGAGGGGACGAAGATTACGGTCAGCGTTCCTGGTGAACAGGTCTATCGAGAGTCCAAGCCATGATTAGAATCCTGTGCGTGGATGACCATCCCGTGGTGCTCGATGGATTGTCGGCCATCATCGCCATGCAAGCTGACATGGAAATCGCGGCAACTGCCTCCAACGGAGAAGCTGGTTTGCGAGCATTTCGGGAGCATAAGCCGGACGTGACCATTGTGGACCTGAGACTCCCGGATATGAGCGGTTTGGATTTGATCAAAACCGTGCGTGCCGGCGATAGCCGGGCAAAGATCATCGTTCTCAGTTCTTACGATGGCGACGCTGATATCCAGCGTGCGCTGGATGCAGGCGCCCAAGGTTACGTCGCAAAGGGCTTAGTGCGTGATGAATTGCTGAATTCCATTCGAAGCGTCGCGAAGGGGGGCAAGCATATTCCCGATGTGATTGCGCAGCGGCTGGTGGCTCACATCAGGGAGGATGCAATCAGCGAACGCGAAGCACAGGTATTGAGACTGGTTGCGATCGGTAAACGCAACAAAGAAATAGCGGGTGAACTATCGATTGCCGAAGACACCGTAAAAATGCATGTTCGCAATATTCTTTCAAAGCTGAACGCCTCGGATCGTACGGAAGCCGTAACAGTTGCACTGCGCCGTGGGATTATTCATATTTGATCGCAGCGCATGTAGTGGACGAAATGTCTGGGCCGGCCTGGAATCTAATCGCTGCCCAAATCACTCGGCCTTCAGAGCTTCTACGGGATCAACGGCCGCGGCCCGGCGAGCCGGCAGATGACTGGCGAGCACCGCGGCTGCGGCCAAAACGGCTGGCACAGCGGCATAGAATTCACCGACCAAACCGCTTGTCGTATCTGGTTGAGAAAGCTTTCGGTGCCCGCCCGCTCGCTTCGGATCGAGTCCCACAATTCGCGGGCGAGATTCTCGGAGACCATCGCCACTGGTCTGAACCCGTAAACGTCGGTCCATGTGAGCTCCCGTCCCGCAATGATGCGCGTGCCCATCGTGTGGAAGAATTCGGGAGAAACATACTTGAACAGGCGCAGCGGCGAGACGTCGCCGGGATACGCCTTTTGTTTCGCATAGATCGTGTCCCAGTTGGAAGCGAGCCCCTCCATAGGCATTTCACTCGCAAACCCAGCGGACGAGCTATGACCAGCACATTGCGGGCGCGACGGCGCTCCCGGCTTATGCTCGACGTCCGACCTGTGGTCCGGAGAGCGACTGAAATCCGCGGTCCGCCATACCTGAAGGCCGGATCAACCCGAATAACAGACCCGAAAACAGCGAGAGAAACGCAGTAAATCCGAGTGCCCGGACATCCAGCGAGATTTCGCTCAAACGCGGCAGGTTTGCGGGACCTATTGCGACCAGAAGCCGCAGACCGTCGTAAACAAGTCTTATTCCCAGCGCGCCGCCGATGAATCCCAGCAAGACCGGCGCGGCGCGCTACGCGGATCGATCCGATTGGGATCGAGCGCCAGCAGCGAGCGGTAAGCTTCGGTGAGAAAGAAAGGTGCATCAGGCATGCTTGTGCACTCCAAATGTAGCTGCCGCCAACTGCGCCAGTTCGCGCATCCGAGCCGCTTCCGCGCGTGCGACCTTGCGGCCATAAGTAGTGATCCGGTAATAGCGCCGCCGCTCGTCGTCTAGATGCGGGTCAGGTCGGTCATCCGACTCCTCTATTAGCCCCAGCTCCAGCATCTTGTTGATGGATCCGTACAGCACGCCTGGTCCCAGTTTCAGCTTGCCGCCAGTACGCTGGGCAATCTCGCGCTTCAGCGCGTAGCCGTGACGGTCGCCTTTGCCGAGTGAAAGCAAAATGTGGAAGGAGGCCCGGGATAGTGCCATGATTTCACTCATGGCCGATGGTCCTTGTAACGCATGATAGTACAGAAATAGATATAGTATTCTCTCAAGAAAACCCGCTTTTCAATAAGCGAATTCACATCGCCAGGATTCTCGTCCGCCGGTATTGGCGCTACTTTGCAATCTCGGAACCGGCGGCAGATCTGATGCATCGTTCATCCAGTGCCCAAGCGTATCTGTTTGCCGGTTGTTTTACTGGGTACCTGCTTGGTCGCTCAGAAGCCAACCATAAAAACGAATGTTCCTCTAGTGGTGATTCCGGTGAGTGTTACCGACCAACGAGGCCATTTCGTATATGATCTCGGTCCCTCGGATTTCAGAGTTCTTGATAATGGACAGTCCCGCGCTGTACGGGTAGACGGCCCGGACTCCGTTACTGCGCCACTCGACCTGGCGGTATTAGTTCAGACCAGCGATATCTCACAGTCGGCTTTGCTGAAAATTCAGAAAGTCGGAACAATGATCCAGGATACGGTTGCCGGAGCGAACGGCGCGGCGGCCGTTTTGACGTTTGCCGATCAGGTGACCATTGCGCAAGGATTTACGAACCATGGCGAAGATATTGGGAATGCCTTTCGCGGCTTGCAGTCCGTCGAGACACGTAAGGGACGGTTGCTCGACGCAGTTGCCAAAGGTGTTGACATGCTCGCAAAAAGGCCGAAGGCAGTGCACTCTGTACTGCTGATTATTGGCGAGAGCAAGGATCGAGGCAGCAATACGAAGCTGCAAGATCTCCTTCCGGTGATTCAGCGGTCGGGAGTAACAATATATAGCCTGGCGTATTCGGCATACCTGACACCGTTCACGACTAAGGCCAGCGAATACTCTCCGCCCGACGCCGGTAACGGCTGGATCTTGGACAGCATCACCGAGGCGGTGCACGCCACCAAACAAGATGCGTGCAAAGCATTGACCGGAGCTACCGGCGGCCGAGTGTTGAAATTCGAGACGCAATCAAAACTGGAAAATGATCTGATTCGTCTGGGCGCCGAGGTTCACAGCCGATACATTGTTTCATTTGCGCCGAGCGAACAATCGGAAACGAGCTTTCATAAGGTTGTTGTACAAATCAGCGGCAGGCCCCAGCTTCACGTCGTTGCCCGGCCAGGCTATTGGACGGGCGTTGCCGCTATCAGGTAATCGTTAGTTCGAGGAAAGTAATTCAGGCTGAATCTTATGAAAGCGGTTTTTGAGCCTCAAGAATGGCCGCTCAACAGTGAAATGAAGCGCAGAGGCTAACGCAATGACGATAAACACTTGGGAGAACAATACCGGGATCAAGTGATGAATCGGAATGTGCCTAGAGATTTGCTGCCAAACAATATCTCGAGCGTATCTATGGCAGAAGTACAAAGAATAGGAGATTGCGCCAAAATATCGCGCGATCGAATTATTCAGAAACGCTGTAGGCCGGCAAATGCCCGAAACCAAAATGGCAGCCCGCAAATACGTCAAGACGTCGGAGAGATCCTGAAGCAGAAATAGAAGTGGAAGCGAGCAGATCGGGGTCAGAGGGTGGCTGATCCATTTCGGAGGAACCCAGGCCCGTTTCGTGCAAAGGGCGATCGAGCAACCGAGGACGATCGGATCCAAATGAGCGTCAAACGCGAATAAGGGAAACGGTTGCTGACTGTCTACTGAAGGCAGACGTTCGTGGTTGCAGCATAGATGTCAGAGGACAGCTCGCTGCAGAGGTTTCAGGTGATCGTGAGTTACTGCGGCGCGCGGTAGAGAACGTACTGCGCAATGCGATCCGGTATTCGCCGGAACAGTCGCTGATCAATATAACTCTGGACGAAATTGCCGATAACGCGAGTATCACAATCCGTGACTATGGCCCGGGTGTAGCTGAAAACGTCATGCATGAGATCTTTGAACCATTTTTTCGGGTTGACGAAGCCCGGGATGCGGAGAGCGGAGGTGTTGGCCTCGGTCTGACTATAGCCAAACGTGCAGTGCACCTACATCACGGAAAGATCGTAGCGAGAAATGCGCGTCCCGGCTTGTGAGTCGAAATTGTTATTCCACTGAGCAATACAGGCTGAACACTTTCGTGGTCAGAAGGTCGCGTGGGCTTTAAAGAACGATTAACTTCCATTACTTAGCGGGCCGCTTGGGACGAGGCGCTCGATGCGGTCTGGCTGGTTTAGCACGATATACAAGTAACCGTCCGGTGCATTCACTACATCGCGTACACGACCGATCCCTTTAAAGAGGATTTCCTGGTGCGTCACCGAGTGGCCGTCGACAACTAAACGTCGCAGCTCTTGCGCTGCCAATGAGCCGAGAAAGAGATTGTTCTTCCATTGTGGGAAGCGGTTGCCGGTGTAGAACGTGATAGGGCTGGTGGCGATCGAGGGAACCCAATACGTAATCGGTTGATCCATCCCCTTCTGTGCAGTGTGATCCGTTATAGGTGTTCCATCGTAGTTCATGCCGTAGGTAATAACCGGCCAACCGTAGTTGTGACCGGGGTGCAGGATATTCAGTTCATCGCCTCCGCGCGGCCCGTGCTCGGCTTCCCACAACTCGCCTGTGAGCGGACTGAACGCAAGCCCTTGCGGATTGCGATCACCGTACGTCCAGATGCTTGGTAGGGCGCCAGGTCGATGGACAAACGGATTGTCCTTGGGGATACGGCCGTCATCAAACACCCGATGCACTTTTCCGTTGGGGTGAGACAAATCTTGTTCGTCTCCAGGATGGGCGCGGTCTCCCACCGAGAAGAAAAGATGACCTTTTTCATCAAATAGAAGTCGCGAGCCGAAACGTTGACCGCCGCTTCGATAGAGAGAAGAATCTGCTTTGAAGATTTGCTGCTGATCGACAAATGCCCCATTGCGCAAGCGGCCACGAATAACGGCCGTCATCCCCAGCCCGTTGGAGTTTTTATCGCCGTACGAAAGATAAATCCAGTCGTTGCCCTGGCGCGAATAATTGGGGTGGAGCGCCACATCCAAAAGCCCTCCCTCGCCCCCGTACACGGCCGGCATGCCGCGCACTGGCTCGGGCAGTAAGCGGCCTCCCTCAACGATGCGCAGGCGTCCCTGCCTTTCCGTCACTAACATGCGGCCGTCCGGCAGGAAAGCGATGGCCCAAGGCTCATTGAGCCCAGTCTCCATTACGGATTCCAGTTTGAAGGATTCTTTCTCGCTCTTTACGATCGTGCCGGGCGAAGGCGCATTGTATTTTGTATGTGCTCGCTCGAATGCCGCACCTCGTTCGTGTATATAAATAACAAGCGCGCGAATTTCGGCGTCGTTTAATGCCTGCCGCATTGCGGGCATCCCTGCATCGGGATGGCCGTCGCGAATGCTGCGCGTAATGCTGCCGTCGTCCCCTCCGTAGCGCCAGGTACTGTCTACGAGGCTTGATGCCGAGCCGCCGGCCATGTCAGCGCCGTGGCAACTGGCGCATTTTTCGGCATACAGTTTAGTGACCTCCCGGCCCTGGCTGGGAGGGTTTTGCTGGGCGAAATACAGAGTCGGAAGGAAGATGCCAAGGCTGCATACGTTTATAAAAGTATTTGACAATTTCACAGGCATCTACCATACGGAGAGGGAGCCGCATTGAGCGGTCTGACGCTTAAATAATCTAGTCGCATAGTTATGTCGTAGTCCTGCAGCTTGCGTTGCGAGGATTGATCGGTCGTGAAGCAAGAATTGGAGGCAACGAAAATATCGCTCCCCAAAATTAGTGCTGTCTTCAGTATCTCAGTCGATCGATGGAGCGAGCGAAAAACTGAGGTTCAATAGGGCCGTTCGCCGATAATATTACCGGGCGGGTCGTAGTCACAGACCCAGACTTCGCGTTTTGCCTTTCGGGCGGCTCCGCAACCAACTAGTCTCGTGCCCCGCCAAACGAGTTGTGTGTAGTGCCCACATCGCGCCCTGCAGCTATTCGTCGTGTGATCGTAATTGGCCGCTTCGGATGCCCACGCATCTACAACTCTGGAGGGATCCGCGCTGCCGCCCGAGATCTCAAAGAGATTTTCACCGAATTGTCCACCTTGGCGCGGCGCGAAGGTACCGAGGTCGATTAATGTGGCAGCCCATTGCTGAGCACTCGTTGCCAAATCGTCCGACCAGGCGAGTGGAGGAGTCCCAACCTTAGTTCGATAGAAATTGTGCGCTGCAACCATCTGCTGCGCAATTGGGCTAGCCGGGTGAGCCTCGTGGAGCAAGGTAAACAACAGCAATCCTAGGTTTTGGAACCGTTTCGTTTTCATCCGCTAAATTAATCCTACGAAAGGAGTAGATAGGCTGCTTCATGCCCGACTCGTTCTGACAGGACAGGGCCGTGCCACAGTAATGTGGTGTCCCCACATGAAAAGCGAATTAAAGAAGCAAGCTGGACCTATTACGCGGCAGGCTCGACCTAAATGGTTCTGCAGACGCTGACTACATCGGGCTCACAGCACAGCGCAAACCATTGATCTCACACATCAGCAGCGTTTTGGCTA